>NZ_JBIATA010000002.1:91362-477024 GCF_042891295.1 Streptomyces sp. NPDC001902
CTTCCAGATCCATCCCCGGCTCCAGCATCTCCGCCGGATAACCCGTCTTCTCCGCCACCACCTCAAGCAACGCCTCCAACACCGCAGTGTCGGCAACAGCGGGAGCAGGTGCGGGCGCAACGGTCTCCACAGGGGTGACCTCGGGCACGGCCTGGGGCGCGGGCGCGGCCGGCGGGGGTGCGGCGTCGCCGCGGAGGGTGTCGATCAACAGGCGCGTCGCGCGCTCGTGGGCGGTGGTGATGGAGCTGCCGTGCTGCTCGATGAGCCGCAGGGCGGCGTCCGTGTCGGGGTGGCCGCCCGCGCGGACGGTCCGTTCCAGGGACGTGATCGCCTCGCGGACGGTCGCGACGTGGGCTTCCAGGATCTCGGCCTGGAGCCCCAGGCCCTCACGGACGACGTCGCCCAGCGCGTCGGACGGGGCCGCCTCCGGAGCCGCGGCGGGCTCCGCCCTCCGCGGCGCGACGGTGACACCCGGCTCCGACAGGGCCTCCGCGTACGCCTCGCGCCGTGCGTCGGAGACGTAGTTGACGCCGCGCAGCGGGATCGTGAGCCCCTTGCGGACGGGTGCGTCCGGGAGCGGCTCGGCGTGGTCGTCGATGCCGGTGACCGGGAGGCCGAGGACGGCCAGTTCGACGGCGGCCCGCTTCAGCGAGATCTCGCCGTCCTTGCTGGGCCCGCCGTCGACCGCGACGCAGACCACGTCGCCGCGCCCGTCGAGGATGCGGTCGATGAGGTCGGACAGCACGCGTTTGGGCCCGAACTCGACGAAGACGCGGTAGCCGTCGGCGTACATCTCCTCGATGCGGGTCTGGAACGCGACGGGCTGCAGCAGCTGCTCGACGAGCGTGTCGCGGTTGGCGTCCGCGTCCGTGCCGTACGCGGCGCCCGGGGTGTTGGCGTAGACGGGGATGCCCGGCGCGCCGAGGCCGACGCGGTCGACGGCCTCGCGGAAGGCCTCGGCGGCGTGGGCGACGAAGCGGGTGTGGAAGGCGGCGGAGACCGGGAGCCGCTTGGCGGGGATCTTGCGGGCGGCGACATCGGCGACGAGGCGGTCGATCTCGGCGGTGGGGCCGCCGACGACGATCTGGCCGGGAGCGTTGATGTTGCAGATGGCGACACTGCGGTAGGTGGCGACGAGCCCCTGCACCTCACCGAGTTCGGCGCGTATCGCGGCCATGGCGCCCGGGTCGAAGTCGGCGGCGGCCGCGCGCGGCGGGGCCATGGCCAGGCCGCGGGCGCGGGCCAGTTCGGCGAAGCCGTCGTCGTCGAGGGCGCCGGCCGCCCACAGGGCGGTGAGCTCGCCGAAGGAGTGGCCGACGGCCCCGTCGGGGGCGAATCCGAGCTCGCGGAACCAGGCGAACTGCCCGGCCGACAGGGCGCCGATGGCGGGCTGCGCGAAGTCGGTGCGGCGCAGCGCCTCCTCCTGGGCCGCACGCGTGGCGTCGTCGAAGGCGGGCGGCGGGAAGACGACCCGGCCGAGGGTCTGCGGGCCGGTGCTGATGCGGTTGGCCCTGTCGTACGCGGCGAGGACGGGCGGCAGGGCGAGGGCGGCCCGGCGGCCCATGCCGACGTACTGGCTGCCCTGCCCGGCGAAGACGGCGGCCGTCTTCGTCCCGGACGGGAGCCCGGCGCGGCGGTAGGTGATGCCCTTGGGGTGCTGCCAGGAGGACGCCTCGGGCTTGGCGCGCAGCAGCTCCACGGCCGCGGCCCGCAGTTCCTCGAACTGGGCGTCGTCGCGGGCGACGATACCGAGCCGCGCGTCGCCCGTGGGCACCCGGCCGGCCGGGTCGGGGGCGGCGCCCTGCTCCAGGCGGCGGGCGAGCGCCTCGGGGTCGGCGGCGTGCCACAGGCCGGTGCGGGCCACCGGGCCGAGCACCGTGCGGGCCGCGGCGGGGTCGTGCTCCTCCAGCACCATGTGGAAGTTGGTGCCGCCGAAGCCGAAGGAGGAGACCGCGGCGCGCCGCTTGTCGCGTGAGGGGTCCAGGACCCAGGGGCGTGCCTGGGGGCTGACGTAGAAGGGGGTGCGCACGGGGTCGACGGCATCGCTGGGCCGGTCGACGTTGATGGTGGGCGGCAGCACCTTCTGGTGCAGGGAGAGCGCCAGCTTGATGAGGCCCGCCGCGCCCGCGGCGGCCTTGGTGTGCCCGATCTGGGACTTGACGCTGCCGATGGCGGCGTAGCCGAGCTGACCGGAACCGGGCTGCTCCGTGACGAACGACCCGAGGGCGGACAGCTCGGTGTGGTCGCCCACCGCCGTGCCGGTGCCGTGGGCCTCGAAGAGCTCCACGGAGCCGGCGGGCACGGCCGCGTCCTCGTAGGCGCGCCGCAGCGCGAGCTGCTGGCCCTCGGCGCGCGGGGCGTAGATGGACTTGAAGCGGCCGTCGCTGGAGGTGCCGATGCCGCGCAGCACGGCGTAGACCCGGTCGCCGTCGCGCTCGGCGTCGGCGAGCCGCTTGAGGGCGAGCATGCCGATGCCCTCGCCGATCAGCGTGCCGTCGGCGGACTCGTCGAACGGCTTGATGACCTGGCTCTTGGAGAACGCCGGGGTCTTGCTGAAGCACATGTACATGAGGATCGTGTTCTCGGCGTCGCAGCCGCCGGTGATCATCAGGTCGGCGCGGCCCTCGATCAGCTCGCTGACGGCGAGCTTGACGGCGGCCAGCGAGCTGGCGCAGGCGGCGTCGACGGTGCAGTTGGTGCCGCCGAGGTCGAAGCGGTTGGCGATGCGCCCGGCGACGACGTTGCCGAGCATGCCGGGGAAGGAGTTCTCCTCCCACGGGACGTACGCCTTCTTGAAGCGGCGGGCGATCTCCTCGGCGTCGGCCTCGCTCAGTCCGACGCTGCGCACGACCTCCTTCAGCACGGGCGTCTGCAGGCGCGCGGAGAGCGGCTGGGTGAGGGAGTTGGCGCCGGTGACGCCGAGGATGACGCCGGTCCGGCTCGCGTCGTACCAGTCCGCGCCGTCCGTGCCCGCGTCGCGCAGCACGTCGCGCGCGACGGTCAGCGACAGCAGCTGCAGGATGTCAGTGACCTCCAGGGTGTTCGGGGGCAGGCCGAACTCCATGGGGTTGAAGGCGACCTCCGGCAGGAAACCGCCGCGCCGGGCGTAGGTCTTGTCCTCGGCGGCGGGGTCCGGGTCGTAGTGGTCGTCCACGTTCCAGTGGCTCGCGGGGACGTCCTCGATGCAGTCGCGGGCGTCCACGATGTTGTGCCAGAACTCGCGCAGGTCGCGCGACTTGGGGAACAGGCCGGCCAACCCGACGATGGCGATCGGTGTCTCGGCCAGACGTGAGTGATGCACGACGGTCCTCTCGGTCATGGGCGCCGGGTGGCGGGGGCGCGGATCCACGAGTGCTCAGGCGACGGCCGGGTCGGCCAGCAGTCCGGCGAGCACGGCGACGGCGGTGGGTTCCCCGAGCATCGTGTAGTGGTCGCCGGGGACGCCCAGCTGCCGCACGGGGCGGGTGCTGAGCCGGCTCCAGCCGAGGTCACCGCGGTCCGGGAGCAGGGAGCGCTCCGGCTTGACGAGGGTGACCGTGCGGTCGAGCGGAGCGGGTTCGTACGGTGCGGTGCAGCGGTTGTTGCGCAGCAGCCCACCGTGGTACGCGGCGTAGAGCTTGCGCAGCCCGGCCAGTTCGGTGCCGGGGGGCAGTACGCCCTGGGCGGTGGCCGCGGCAAGCAGCGCGGGCAGGCCCTCGTCGGTGTCGGCGACCGGCGGGACGCGCAGGACGACCGGGCGGCCGCGCTTGGCGCCGAGGTACATGGCGAACCAGTCGAGGAGCATCGCGGGGTTGAGCAGTTCGTCGGCGCGCTTGAAGGCGGGGACGGGGGCGATGCTGTCGAGGAGGACGAGTTCCTCCAGCCGGGTGCCCTGTCCCGCGGCGTCGAGCCGGGCGGCGATCTCGAACCCGACGACGCCGCCGAAGGACCAGCCGACCAGGGAGAACGCCGCGTCCGCGGGCGCGGAGGCGGTGAGTTCGGACAGGCAGCGCTCCGCCAGGCCGGCGATGGAGACCGTGTCCGCGGCCGCGTCCGGGTCGAGGGCGGCGGCGAAGAACTCCGGGATGGTGCCGAGGTCGAGCAGCCACAGCGCGGTGTCCGCGGGCAGCCGGTCGGCGAGCGGCTGCCACGCCGTGGGCGCCAGTGCACCCGGGTGGACGGCGTAAAGGCGGCGGGCCGCCCCGCCGGCCGGTTCGCGCAGCGGCGTGAGGACCGGGCGGGGGGCGGTACGGTCAGGCCGCTGCGACATGGCGGGCGTTCTCCTCGGCGATGTGCTCCGACAGCGCGGCGATGGTGGGGTGGTACCAGAGCGCGGTCGCCTCCAGCTCGAAGCCGAGCCACTTCTCCAGCTCGCCGGCGAGGATCAGCGCCTCGGTGGAGTCGAGGTCGAACTCGTCGAAGTAGCGGTCGACGTCGATCTGGGCCGGCTCGACCTCCAGCCGGACCGCGAGCTTCTCGACCAGCCAGGCCTGCGCTTCCTCGGCGGTGACACGCTGCATGGGGATTCCCTCACTTCACTTCTTGATGTCGCGGGCGATGGACTCGGCGGCCTTGAGCCCGGAGACGTACCCGGCCTCGTGGGAGCCGATCAGGTCGTGGCCGATCCTGGGCGAGTGGAAGTACGAGCCGGCGAGCTTGATCCGGCCGGTGTCGTTGACGGCGTAGATGGTGCGCTGCATGGAGCGCACGTCCAGGTCGATCACCGGGTGGGTGAACGGCAGCTCGCGGATGACCAGTTCGTCGCGGGGGACGACCGGGCAGTCGAGGGTGACGAAGTAGTCCTCGCGGGCGGTGAAGCCCTGCAGGGAGTTCATGTAGTACGCGACCCAGGTGCGGGTGCGGCCGTCGACGGTCTTCAGGCCGTAGTTCCAGCTCTGCCAGCGGGCGCGCTCCGGCGGCATGCCCGACGGGTCGGTGTGCAGGACGGCCCGGGTGGAGCTGTAACGGACCTTGCCGAGGATGTCGGCCTGCAGCGCGGTCGGCCGCTCCAGCATCGCCAGGGTCTGGTCGGCGTGCGAGGCGAGCACCGCGTAGTCGTAGCGCTCCTCGCCGTCGGCGGTGCCGATGACGACGCCGCCGTCCGGGCCCGCCTCCTCCCGGACCCTGGTGACCGGGCTGCCGGTGCGGACCGTGCCGTTGACCGCGGCGACGACCCGGCGGACGTACTCGACGCTGCCGCCGGAGACGGTCTTCCACGCCACCGAGCGGCCGCCGAGGCCGCCCGGGTCGTGCGACATGAAGAAGGCGATGACGGTGGTGGCCGGCATCTCCCAGATCAGCTCGGCCGGCACCGACCAGACGGCGGTGGCGAGCAGCACCACGTAGCCGTACTTGAAGGCGTCGGAGTAGCCGCCCCGGTCCAGGTACTCGCCGAGGGCCATGTCGGTGCGCTTGCGCAGGAAGTCGCGGGGGGCCTCGCGGTGGAAGCGCTCGGCGTCCCGCCACAGGGGCAGGAAGTCGGCCGGGTAGCGCCGCGCGATCTCCTCCTCGGTGAGCTCGAACTCGGCGGTGCCGTAGTCGAGTCCGCGGTCGAGGTCGAAGAAGTCGAAGCCGCCGGTGTGGTCCAGGGCCGTGGCGCCGATCTCCTGGAAGAAGGCGCTCAGCTGCGGGTACGTCCGGGAGTTGAAGACCACGAAGGCGGTGTCGATCCCGATGGTGCGGCCGTCCTCCTCCACCTCGACGGTCAGGGCGTGGCCGCCGGGCCGGTCCTCCTTCTCGTAGACGGTGACTTCGACGTCGTCGGGCAGGTGGTACGCGGCGGACAGGCCGGATATGCCGGCCCCGACGACAGCGACACGGGTGGTCATGACAGGCAGCCCCTCGGCTCGAGCAGTTCTCAGGAACCGGTCGCGTTGGGCGACGGCGGCTGGAGCGCAGAGGGCTGGGACCTCTGAAGGCGTGAAGTCGTCCGTGTCCCGCGCGGATCGGCGCGGCGGGCGGCGCACTGGGAACGTAGGGCGGCCCGGGCCGGAGGGTCAAACACCGCATCATCGACGGTTTCCGGCCCATCGGGGCCGCCGATGCGCCCCGTCCCGGGTGTCCGGATCGGTGCCCGGGGGGCACCGGGGGCGCGAACAGGCCAACTGCCGCGCGGACCGGCCTATCGGCCTCCCGGAGGTGTCCGGAAGGCCCGCGGGAGGGACTCATGTGGGTGGCGGGGGTTCCCGCCGTGACGGCGCGCACCGGCCGCGCACCCGTACCGAAGAGGAGAGAGCTGCCATGCCCACCATTCCCTGGATGCCCGGGGCCGCCGCCAAGGAGTCCGCCGGCTCCGGTGAGGCCGTGGTCATGGCCTCCAAGCTCCAAGTGAAGTCGCTGCTGAGCGTGCCCCGTTTCTTCCTGCTGTCGCTGGTGGTGTGGAAGCAGGTGCGGTCGGCGCCCGGCGTGGTCGGTGCCTCGCTGCGGGCGGAGCCGCTGAAGAGGACCTTCTGGACGCTGTCGGCGTGGCGGGACCAGGAGGCGCTGGACACCTTCGCCCGCACCGACCCGCACGCGCGGATCGTGGCGCGGCTGCGGAAGGTGATGGACCGCTCGGTGTTCGTCTTCTACCCCACCGCCCGCGACGCCCTGCCCGTCGCCTGGGACGACGCCACCCGGCGCCTGGCGGAGAAGGAGCGCGCCCAGTGAGCACCGTGACGGGCGCCGCGTCCGCGCAGGCGCCGCAGAAGCCGGTGATCCCGCGCGGCCGGCTGGTGCTGCTCGCCGCCTGCCTCGGGCTGTTCATGTCGTTCATCGAGGTGACGGCGGCGATCTCCACGCTGCGCGCCTTGCAGGTCGACATGCAGGTCGCCCCCGCCGACCTGAGCTGGGTGTCCAGCACCTACACCCTGGTGGTGGCCGCGTGCGTGCTGTCGGGCGGCGCGCTCGGCGAACGCTACGGGCGGCGGCGGGTGTTCCTGACCGGCGTGGTCGCGCTGGCGGCCGGCTCGCTGGTCGTGGCCACCGCTGGCAGCTTCCCGCAGGTGCTGGTGGGGCGGGCGGTCAGCGGTGTCGGCGGGGCGCTGGTGCTGCCCACCTCGCTGGCGATCATCACCACCACCTTCTTCGTCGACCTGCCGCGCATGCTGCGCTCCATCACGGTGTGGGTGTCGGTGTCCGGACTCGGCCTGGCCCTCGGGCCGCTGCTCGGCGGCGCCCTGCTCGACCGCTTCGACTGGCCCGCGGTCTACCTGGTCAACACCCCGCTGGCGGTGGTCACGGTGGCCGTCACGCTGTACGCGGTGCGCGAGTCGAAGGTGCCCGACCGGCCGCTGGACCTGCCCGGCCAGGGCCTGTCCGTGCTGGGCCTGGGCACGCTGGTGTACGGGATCGCGGTCGGCGGCCGCGCCGGGTACGACGACCCGGTGGTGGTGGCGGCGCTGGCGGTGGGCGTCGTGTCGCTGGTGGCGCTGGTGCTGGTGGAGCGCCGTACGGACGTGCCGATGCTGGACGTGCGCATGATGGGCTCGGTGCGGGTGTCGGCGGCGCTGGTGGTGGCCGCGGCGGCGCTGTTCGCGTTCGTCGGCGTCATCTTCCTGCAGGTGCTGTTCCTGCAGCGGGTGCAGGCCGTGGCGCCGATGGCCACGGGCGTGCGGCTGCTGCCCGCGATGGTCTTCTTCGTGCTGTCCACCCTGGTCGCCCAGCGGATCGCCGGGCGGGTCGGCGCGGCCCGGCTGCTGGCGGCCGGTTCGCTGGTGACGGCCGCCGCCGCCGTGGTGCTGGTGCGGCAGCAGCCGGACAGCGCGTACGCGATCACGGCGGTGGGCCTGGCCCTGGTCGGTCTGGGCAGCGGGCTGGTCGTCGCGCCGTCGACGGCGGCCGCCTTCGCGGTGGTGCAGCCCGCGCAGATGGGTGCCGCGTCGAACGCCGTGACCGCGTTCCGGCAGATCGGTTCGGTGCTGGCGACCTCGGTGCTCGGTGCCGTCCTGGCGGTCCGTTTCATCGGTGCGCTCCCGGAGCGGCTGACGGCCGCCCATGTGCCGCCGCCGGTCGCCGACGCGGTCGTGGCGGTGGCGCGCAGCGGCGGAAGCGGCAGCGGCCGCTCCGCACCCGCGGTGACGGACGCGATCGGCGCGTCCTTCACGGTCGGCATCCACACCGGCCTGTGGGTCGTCGCCGGGGTGTCCTTCGCGGCGGCCGTGCTGGCCGCGGTGTTCCTGGCCCGCAAGCCGGCCGCGGCGTAGCGCGGACCCGGGCCCGCTGACGGCACACGGCGCGGTGGGGGCGGCGCCCCCACCGCGCCACCGGTCAGCGGCGGAAGCGCCGCACCGCCGCGACGAGCACCGCGCCGGCCACGAGGGCGACGCTCGCGACGCCGCCCACGCTGGTGAGGACCTCGTCCCGGGGGCCGGTGTCGGCGAGTGCGGGACCGCCTTCGGAACCGGACGCGGTGCTGTCGGCGGCCTCGCGGATCATGCGCACGACGGCGTCGGGGTGGGAGAGCATCGCGACGTGCGAGGAGTCGACCTCGACGGTGTGCGAGCCCGCGCGCTTGGCCTCGAAGCGTTCGAGGGCCGGGTTGATGGCGTGGTCGGCGGAGGCGACCAGCGCCCACGAGGGGATGGTCCGCCACGCCGCGCCGGGCGCCTTGTCGGTGAACGCCCGCAGGGCGATGGGCCGTTGCTCGGCGGACATCAGCCGGGTCGCCGCCACGGGCAGGTCCGCGGCGAAGACCTTGCGGAAGACGGAGTCGCGGATGTAGATGTCCGTGCCGCTGCCCGACCCGTCCCGGTACGGCACGGGACGCTGCGCCGAGGCGAGGTCGCTCGGTGCGAACTTGGCCGAGAGCGCGCCCAGGGTCTCCCCCGCGTCCGGCATGAACGCCGAGACGTAGACCAGTGCCTTGACGTTCGGGTTGCCCGCCGCGGCACCGCTGATCACCGCGCCGCCGTAGGAGTGGCCCGCGAGCACGATCGGGCCGTCGATGCTCTTCAGCACACTGGCCACGTAGGTGGAGTCGCCGACCAGGCCCCGTAGCGGGTTGGCGGGGGCGACGACCTTGTAGCCGGCGTTCTCGAGGCGCTCGACGACCGGGCTCCAGCTCGACGCGTCGGCGAAGGCGCCGTGCACCAGCACCACGGTCGGCCGGGCACCGCGGCCCGCGGCGGCGCCGTCGGCGACCGACGAGGCGAGGGCGGGGGCGGCGGCGAGCGCCGTCGAGGCGAGGGCCGCGACGAGCGCTCCCGCGCGGGCTATGTGGCGTCGGTGCAGCGGAGCGGGGGAGGACGGCCCAGCCATGCTGTTCTCTCTTCCGGCCGGAGGGGCTGCTGTCGCCTCCCAGCCTTGGCCCGCCGCGGCCGTCCCGCTCGTTCCCGGGGGACGGACGAGTGACGGCGGGTCGTCCCTCCTTCGCGTGCGCTCCGCGGACGTGAAACACCGGCGTCATCGAACACGGATATGATCCGCCTCACACAAGATCCCGGACGGCCGGAAAAGGTGCGCTCCCGCATGCCTTCCTGCCGCGCCGCATGCATGAGGGGAGCGTCCGATAGCCCTCCGAATATGGCTCAGCAGCGCGGGGGTGGCCACCACCCAGGTGATGCGGATGCTGCGCGGCAACCCCGACTCCGTGGACGTCCGCGTCTACGGGAGCAATGTCGATCCCTCGGCACCCGCCCTGGCCGCCTGCGACGTGGCCGAGGTGGAGCCCCGCCACGTCGGCGACGACGCGTACGCCGAATTCGCCCTCGACTTCTGCCGCAGGCACGGCATCGACGTCCTCGTCCCGCCGCGCCGGCTGACCGCGCTCGCCGGGCGGGCCGGCGACTTCGCCGCCGCGGGGACCCGGCTGATGTGCTCGCCACCGGCCTCGGTCAAGGTGCTGACCAGCAAGAGCCGCACGTACCAGGAGGCGCTCGCCGCCGGCATCCCCGTGCCGCCGTGGCGGGTGGTCCGGGACGCCGACGGCCTGCGGGACGCGGTGGACGAGCTCGCCGCGACCGGCGAGACCGTCTGCATCAAGCCCGCCGGCGAGTACTCGGCCTTCGGCTTCCGCATCCTGGAAGACCGGCCGATGGACATCCGTGACCTGCTCGCCCCCGCCAGGCCGATGGCCTCGGTCGAGGCGGTCGCCCAGGCGATGAAGCGGGCCGCCGACGAGGGCGAGCACGTGCCCAGCATGATCGTCATGCCGTACCTGGAGGGCCCCGAGGTCAGCGTCGACTGCCTGTCCGCCCCCGGCGGGGAGCTGCTCGCCGCGATCCCCAGGGCCAAGGAGGGCCGCTACCGGCTCCTGCTGGACGACCCCGCCATCACGGAGATCGCCCGTCGCCTCGTCAGGCACTTCGGCCTCGCCTACCTCTCCAATGTGCAGCTGCGCCACCGCAAGGGCGAGCCCGTGCTCCTGGAGGCGAACCCGCGCCCCTCCGCCGGGATCTTCCAGACCGCCTTCACCGGCGTGAACCTGCCCTGGGCCGCCGTCCGCCTGCTCACCCAGGGCGACGCCGGGCTCCGCGCCGCCCCCCGCCTCGGCGGCCGCGTCGCCGTGACGGAAGCGGTCACCGAGGTCCCGGACGTCCCTCGCCTCCCGGACGTCCCGGACGTCCCGGAGGTCAACGTGGCGTGAGCCGGGGCCGGGGGGCACGCTGGAGGGAGGAAGGCAGGTGGCAGCTCATGAGCAGACTCGAAGAGCAGATCGACCTGAACGTGCCGACCGAGGTGGCGTGGCAGCACCTGCACCGCCTGGAGGAGTACCCGCAGTTCGTCGCGGGTGTCCGGGAGGCCGGCGCCACCGGGGACGGCAAGGCCCGGCTCGGCGTGTCGGGGACCGGTGGCGGCTTGCTCGACGCGGAGTTCTCCGACCGCACCAAGGCCCGGAGCGACACCCGGGAGATGACCTGGCGCACCAGCGGCGGTGCCGAGATCACCGGGACGTGCTCGGTCCTCCCGATCGACGAGCAGCACAGCCGCGTCCAGGTGCGCATGGAGTACGACCCCGCCGAGATCCGCGACGCCTTCGGCGGCCCCAAGGGCTTCGCCCAGGTCAGCGCGATCGAGCGCACGGTCCGTGACGACCTCGAACGCTTCAAGGACCTCGTCGAGCGCGAGCACTAGCCGGCACTGCGCGCGGTCCGTGCGGCCCGCCACGCACGGACCGCGACGGGCCGCAGGCGTGTGGCGCTAGAGGCGGACCCCGTGCCGCCGCAGGTAGGCGACCGGGTCGACGTCGGAGCCGTAGCCCTCGCCGGTGCGCACCTCGAAGTGCAGGTGCGGGCCGGTGGTGTTGCCCGTGGAGCCCGAGCGGCCGACCTGGCGGCCCGCGGCCACGGTCTGGCCTGTCCGTACGGTCAGCGAGGACAGGTGGCCGTACTGGGTGTACATGCCGTCGTGGTGCCGGATCACGACCTGGTAGCCGTAGGCGCCGCCCCAGCCGGCCTCGACGACCGTGCCCGCGGCGACCGCCTTGACGGAGGTGCCGGTGGGCACGGCGAAGTCCTGGCCGGTGTGGTAACCGCTGGCCCAGTGGGATCCGCTGCGGTGGTACGGGGTGCCGAGCGCTCCGCCGACCGGTGCGACGAAGGTCCGCGCGGCGGAGGCGGGCGCGGCGTGCCGCTCGGCGGGCTTGGCGGTCTTCGCGGGCTTGGCGGTCTTCGCGGGCTTGGCCGGCTTGCCGGACTTGGCGGGCTTGGACGCCTTGGCCGGCTTGGGGTCCTTCGCGGGCTCCGCTCCCGGCACGGACAGTTCCTGTCCGGGGAGGATGAGGTCGGGGTCGGCTCCGACGACCCGGCGGTTCACGGCGTAGAGCCGCTGCCAGCCGCCGTGGACGTCCTGCTCGTCGGCGATCCCGGAGAGCGTGTCCCCGCTGACGACCGTGTAGGAGTCGTCCCGCGCCGCGGGGGCACGGTCCGTCCCGGGCTTCTCCTTGCGTTCGGTCTTCTTCGCCGGGGCCGCCGCACGTCGCGGCGGGTCCTGCGCCTGCGGTCCGCCCCGGGTGAGCCCGGCGCGCTGCGAGCAGACGGGCCACGCCCCGGGACCCTGCCCGTCCAGGACCCGCTCGGCTATCGCGATCTGCTCGGACCTGGTCGCCAGGTCGGCCCGGTCGGCGAACTTCCCACCGCCGTAGGCCTTCCACGTCGACTGGGCGAACTGCAGCCCGCCGTAGTAGCCGTTGCCGGTGTTGATGTGCCAGCGGCCGCTGCTCTCGCACTGGGCGACCTTGTCCCACGTGCCGGTCGTGGCCGCGCCCGCGCCCGTGGCCGCCACCAGCGGCAGTGCGAGTCCCGCTCCGGAGGCGGCGGTGACGGCGACCGACACCGGCGAGAGCCGGCTCGGCGGCTGGGGTCTGCGGTGGCGACCGCGCACGGGCCGTACGGGCATGGGGGGACCACCTCTCGGCTCCGGACACACGGCCGTACAAGTACGACAGAGGGATCTTGTCGCCGCAAGGGTGCTTTTGAGACTCTGTCGTCCCAAATCGTGCGGCCCGGAACCGGGTTGGCGCGGTGGCGCCCCGTCAGGACGTGCGGGGCGGCAGCGGGAGCGGCAGGCCCGGCAGCCCGTCGAGGCTGACCGCGACGTACGGCTTGCCCACGCAGTAGTCGCTGAAGGACTCCTCGGTCTCGCGGGAGAAGCGCTGGGTGTGCAGGGGCCGTTCCTCCCGGAAGTCCATGGAGGGGACGGCGAATCCGCAGCTGTCGCTGATGCGTTCGGCGCTGACGAGGATGACGGCGCGCAGGTCGGTGCGCGCCCGGATGTCGTCGGAGAAGTGCGGGAGCAGGTCGTCCCAGCGCGGGTCGTCGCGGAAGACGGGCTCGCCGCGCCCGTGCACCCGCACGATGGTCGGGGGCCCGGTGAAGGCGCACCACATCAGGGTGATGCGCCCGTTCTCCCGCAGGTGGGCGATGGTCTCGGCGCCGCTGCCGCCGAGGTCGGCGTAGGCGAAGGTGTGGTCGTCGAGGAGGGCGAAGGAACCGTCGAGGCCCTTGGGCGACACGTTGACGTGCCCGTCGCCGGACAGGGGCGCGGTGGCGGTGAAGAAGACCTTCTGCTCCTCGATGAACGCGCGCAGGCGCCCGTCGATGCGTTCGTACGTCTTTCCCATGCCTGTGATTCTGCGGCGGCGGCCCGGCTTCCGTCGCACCTTTTCGGCCGTGGACGGGTCAGCGCCGCCGGGGACGGCGGGGGCCGTCGTCCGCTCCGTCCCGGACGACGATGCCCAGCGCGGCGGCCAGCGCCGGGGCCAGGTCGAGCAACTGGGCGCTGCCGATGACGGCGCCGCGCAACGAGTCGTGCCCGTCGGCGAGGTCGAGGCGGGTGGCGCCGCGCAGGTCGGTGGCGTCGAGCTCGGCACGGCCGAGCCGCAGGCGTTCCAGGGCCGTGCCGGGGAAGGAGACGTCCTTCAGGCGGGCGCCGCCGAGGTCGACGTCGCGCAGCACGCAGTCCTCGAAGACGACCTCGTGCAGCCGGGCCGAGCGCAGGTTGACGGAGTCGAACTTGCAGCGCCGGAAGACCACCCGCCGCAGCACCGCGCCGAAGGCCTCGACACCGGCGAGCACGCAGGAGTCGGCGGTCGCGTCCATCCAGTTCGTCTCGGCCGCCGAGGTGCCGACGAAGCGGTCGCCCTGCAGCCAGACCTCATTGAAGCGCGCCCGGCGCAGGCTGCCGCCCTCGAAGACGGTGTCGGTGACCGCGCACTCCAGGAAGACGGCGCCGCCGGCGTCCTGTTCGCCGAAGGTGAGGCCGTCGAAGTGCACGGTGTCGTACCGCTCCTCGACGCCCAGCCCGGGCTCGTCGAACGGCTCCAGTGCCTGCGCGTACGGCAGCTCGGACAGGGACTGCGGCGCCTTGAAGGTCATGGCGGCCACGCTAGTGGCCCCCTGTGACAACGCCACCTCCCACGAATATGAACGATTTATCCGGGATGTCTTGCTACGTTGCGTCCCATGACCGCCCCCGCCCCCGGGACCTCGCCACCGGCCCTCGCCGTGCCCGCCGTCCGGCTGCCCCGGCGCCGTGGCGTCGAGCTGGCGCTGCTGGTCGGCGCGGTGCTGATCCCGGTGTACGGCTACTGCGCCGTGGGCCTCGCGCACGACGGCGCCGTACCGCAGGGGGCGGCCGGCTACGGCGCGGCGCTCGGCGGGCTGGCGCTGGTGGCCCATCTGGCGGTGCGCCTGCGCGCCCCGTACGCGGACCCGCTGCTGCTGCCGATCGGGGTGCTGCTCAACGGACTCGGCCTGGTCCTGATCTACCGCCTCGACCTGGAGACCCCCGACGCCGCCGCCCCGGCGCAGCTGGTCTGGTCCGGGCTGGGCGTCGCCCTGTTCATCGCGGTCGTCCTGCTGCTGCGCGACTACCGCGCCCTGGCCGGGTACGCGTACCTGGGCGTCGTGGCGGCCCTCGTGCTGATGATCGTGCCGAGCCTCTTCCCCGCCGTGAACGGCGCCAGGATCTGGATCCGGGTCGCGGGCTTCTCCTTCCAGCCCGGCGAGTTCGCGAAGGTGCTGCTGGCGGTCTTCTTCGCGGCGTACCTCGCGGACAACCGCGCCGCGCTCGCGTACGCCGGCCGGCAGGTCCGGCGGTTCCGCCGGCTGCAACTGCCGACCGGCCGGGTGCTGGGCCCGGTGCTGGCGGTCTGGACGATCAGCCTCGGCGTGCTGGTGGTGGAACGCGACCTGGGGACCTCGCTGTTGTTCTTCGGTCTCTTCGTGATCCTGCTCTACGTCGCCTCCGGCCGCACCGGCTGGATCGCGATCGGGCTGCTGCTGTCGGCGGCGGGTGCCTTCCTCGTCGGCTCGCTCGAACCGCACGTGCACTCCCGGGTAGCGGACTGGCTGCACCCCTTCGCCAGCATCGAGGCCGGGCAGGGGCCGGGGCAGCTGGCGCAGTCGCTGTTCGCGTTCTCCGCCGGAGGGCTGCTCGGCACGGGCCTGGGCGAGGGGCACTCGATCCTGATCGGCTTCGCGGCCAAGTCCGACTTCATCCTGGCCACGGCGGGCGAGGAGCTGGGACTGACGGGGCTGACCGCGCTGTTCCTGCTGTACGGACTGCTGGTGGCCCGGGGCTACCGGACGGGGCTGGCGGTCCGCGAGCCGTTCGGCAGACTGCTGGCCGTGGGGCTGGCCTCGATCGTCGCGCTGCAGGTCTTCGTGATCGCGGGCGGGGTGACGGACCTGATCCCGCTGACCGGGATGGCGATGCCGTTCCTGGCGCAGGGCGGTTCGTCGGTCGTCACCAACTGGGTGATCGTCGCGCTGCTGATCCTGCTCAGCGACACCGCCCGCCGCCCGCCGCCCGGCCCGGACACCGGGCGG
Organism: Streptomyces sp. NPDC001902; assembly: GCF_042891295.1. Taxonomy (NCBI): domain Bacteria; kingdom Bacillati; phylum Actinomycetota; class Actinomycetes; order Kitasatosporales; family Streptomycetaceae; genus Streptomyces; species Streptomyces sp. NPDC001902. Next base: position 106,590 of record NZ_JBIATA010000002.1, read on the forward strand.
ACCGCCTGCCGGGCCACCAGCGGCGGGCCGGCCGCGGCGTGACCCCGTACGCCCGCCGGTCCGCGGCACTGTGCCTGCTGCTCCTCGTCGCCCTGCTGGTGAACGCCATCCGGGTCCAGGTGGTGCGGGCCCCCGCGTACGACGCCAACCCCGCCAACCGGCGGGTGCCGATCGACCGTTACGCACAGCCGCGCGGCGACATCCTCGTCGGCAGCCGGCCCGTGACCGGCTCCCGGTCCACCGGCGCCCAGCTGGACTGGGTCCGCACCTACGCCGACGGCCCGCTCTACGCGCCCGTGACCGGCTTCTCCTCCCAGACGTACGGCACGGCCCTGCTGGAGGCCGCCGCGGACGACGTCCTGTCCGGCTCCGCCCCCGGGCTGTCGGCGCTCCCGCTGTGGAACGCGATCAGCAGGGCGCCGCAGCGCCCGGGCGACGTCCGCACCACCATCGACCCGGCCGCCCAGCAGGCCGCGTACAAGGCGCTGGGCGGCAAGAAGGGCGCGGTCGCCGCCCTCGATCCGGCGACCGGCCGGATCCTGGCGCTGGTCAGCACGCCCTCCTACGACCCTGCGACGATCGCCGGCACCGGCCCGGAGGCGCTCGGCGCCTGGCACCGGCTCGTCACCGCCGAGGACCAGCCGATGCTCAACCGGGCGCTGCGCCAGACGTACCCCCCGGGTTCGACCTTCAAGACGGTGACGGCGGTCGCGGCGCTCGCCTCCGGGGTGGTCACCGACGTCGGGAAGCCCACCGACTCCCCGGACCCCTATCGCCTGCCGGGCACGACGACGACGCTGGGCAACGAGTCGGCGTCGGCGGGCTGTGAGGACGCGCCGCTGCTCCACGCGTACGTCGTCTCCTGCAACACCGTCTTCGGCAAGCTCGGCGACGACGTGGGGCTGCGGGCTATGCGCGAGACGGCCGAGGCCTTCGGCTTCAACGACCCCTCCATCGGGGTCCCGTCGCACCCCGCGGTCAGCGTCTTCGACCGCCGCATGGACCGGGCGCAGCTGGCGCTGTCGTCCATCGGGCAGTACGACACCCGGGCCACCCCGCTGCAGATGGCGATGGTCGCTGCGGCCGTGGCCAACGACGGCACGCTGATGTACCCGCACCTGGTGGACCGGACCACCGACGGCGCCGGCCTCCCGCTGGAGATCACCGGTGAACGGGCCTACCGGCAGGTGATGGACGCGACCGTGGCCTTCGTGATGCAGGACATGATGGTCGCCGTGGTGCGGCACGGCACGGGCCGCAACGCCGCCCTGCCCGGCGCGGTGGTGGGCGGCAAGACGGGCACGGCGCAGCACGGTGAGGACAACCGCGGGAACCCGTTCGCCTGGTTCATCTCCTGGGCGAAGGAGGGCCGGGGGGCCCCGGCGAAGGTCGCCGTCGCCGTCGTCGTGGAGGACGCCGCCGCGGACCGCGCCGACATCAGCGGCGGCGGCAAGGCGGCCCCGGTCGCCCGCGCCGTGATGCGCGCGGTGCTGGGACGCTGATCCCGTGCCCGGCCGCGGTCAGTCCTGGGCGCCCAGCGCGATCGCCTGCTCGACCTCGGCGGCCCGCTCGGTCTCCTCCTGGGCGAAGCGCTCGGCGTCGAGCTTCTCGGCGATCTCCTCGTCCTGCGCCATCAGCAGGTCGAGGTTGGAGTCGCCCATCTCCAGGACGCCCATGTCGACGTAGGCGCGCTGCAGCCGCTCGCCCCACAGCCCGATGTCCTTCACGCACGGCACGATGCGGCTGAACAGCAGCTTGCGGAAGAGCTGCAGGTACTCCGAGCGCTCACTCAGCTCCTCGGCCTCCTGCCGCGGGATGCCGAAGTCCTCCAGCACCTCGGCGCCGCGCAGCCGGTCGCGCATGAGGTAGCAGCCCTCGATGACGAACTCCTCGCGCTCGCGCAGTTCGGCGTCGGACAGCTGCTTGTAGTGGTCGCGCAGCGCCATCCGCCCGAAGGCGACGTGCCGGGCCTCGTCCTGCATGACGTAGGCAAGGATCTGCTTGGGCAGCGGCTTGTCGGTGGTGTCGCGCAGCATGCCGAAGGCGGCCAGCGCCAGCCCCTCGATGAGCACCTGCATCCCCAGGTACGGCATGTCCCAGCGGGAGTCGCGCAGGGTGTCGCCGAGCAGGGCCTGCAGCGAGTCGTTGATCGGGTAGACCATGCCGACCTTCTCGCGCAGGAAGCGGGAGTAGATCTCGGCGTGCCGGGCCTCGTCCATGGTCTGGGTCGCGGAGTAGAACTTGGCGTCGAGGTCGGGCACCGACTCCACGATGCGGGCGGCGCAGACCATGGCGCCCTGTTCCCCGTGGAGGAACTGGCTGAACTGCCAGGAGGCGTAGGCACGGCGCATGTCGCGCTTGTTCCGCTCGGACATCTTGTCCCAGTAGGGGGTGCCGTAGACGGTCATGTTCTGGTCCGGCACGCCGAGCGGGTCGTACGGGTCGACCTCGATGTCCCAGTCGATGCGGGTGACCGCGTCCCACTGCTTGTCCTTGCCCTTCTGGTAGAGGGCGAGCAGCCGGTCGCGCCCGTCGTCGTACTCCCAGGAGAAGCGGGCGGCTCCGGAAGCCGGGATCTCCCACAAGTTGTCCTGCGACGGCATTGGCGTCTCCTCGACTCTTGACGGGCTTGCTGACACACAGTCTCATAAGAGCATGACCGCTGGCACCCCTCTTGCAACGCGTGAAAAAGTGGCGGAGCGGCTGCTCGACGCCTCCGCGAAGCACTCCTTCGACCCCGACACCGAGCTGGACTGGGACGCCCCGTTCGAGGACGGCACGTGGTTCTGGCCGCCCGAGCTGTGCTCCCTGTACGACACCCCGCTGTGGAAACACATGTCGCAGGAACAGCGGATCGAGCTGAGCCGGCACGAGGCGGCGTCGCTGGCCTCGATCGGCATCTGGTTCGAGATCATCCTCATGCAGCTGCTGCTGCGGCACTCCTACGACCTGGACCCCACCAGCGGGCACGTCCGCTACGCGCTCACCGAGATCGCCGACGAGTGCCGCCACTCGAAGATGTTCGCGCGGCTGGTGACCCGGCTCGGCACACCCGTCTACAAGCCCTCGCGCACGGACCACAACCTCGGGCGGGTGCTGAAGACCGTCTCCACCACACCCGGTTCCTTCACGGGCACCCTGCTCGCCGAGGAGATCCTCGACTGGATGCAGCGGCTGACCTTCCCGGACGAGCGCGTGCAGCCGCTGACCCGTGGCGTCACCCGCATCCACGTGGTCGAGGAGGCCCGGCACATCCGCTACGCCCGTGAGGAGCTGCGCCGCCAGATGAGCTCGGCTCCGCGCTGGGAGATCGCCTTCACCCGGATCTCCTCCGCCGAGGCCGCACGGGTGATCGCCCGGTCGCTGATCAGCCCCCAGGTGTACGCCTCGGTCGGGCTCGACCCCCGGCACGCCGCCGAGCTGGCCCGCACCAGCCCGCACCGCCGCGACGTGATGCGGCAGGCGGCGCGGAAGCTGATGGACTTCCTGGAGGAGATCGGCATGTTCGAGGGTCCGGGCGTACGGCGCATGTGGCGCAGCTCGGGACTTCTCGGGTAGCACGGCGCGCGGGCGGATACGCTGACGTTCATGAACGGCAGTTCGACGCCGGCGCCCGCCGCCGCCCCCGCCTACCGCCGGCTGAGCGTCGAGCAGCGCCGTACCCAGTTGCTCGCCGCCGCCGTGGACCTGTTCGGGCACCGCAGGCCCGAGGACGTCTCGGTCGACGACGTGGCCGCGGCCGCCGGGGTCTCGCGTCCCCTGGTCTACCGCTACTTCCCCGGCGGGAAGCAGCAGCTGTACGAGGCCGCCATGCGCAACGCCGCCGAGGAACTGCGGACCTGTTTCGTTGAGCCCGCGGAGGGCGAGATGACCCAGCGCCTGTCCAACGCGCTGGACCGCTACCTCTCCTACGTGGACGAGCACGACGCGGCGTACTCCGCCCTGCTGCGCGGCGGCAGCGTCGCGGAGACCAGCCGGACCGACGCCATCGTGGACGGTGTCCGGCGCGGCGCGGCCGAGCAGATCCTGATGCACCTGGGCGCGCCGCACCCCGGACCGCGGCTGGCGATGATGGTGCGCTCCTGGATCGCCAGCGTCGAGGCCGTCTCGCTGACCTGGCTGGACGAGGGCAAGCAGCCCCCCGCCCAGGAGCTGCGGCGGTGGCTGGTGGACCACTTCATCGCGCTGCTGCTGGTCAGCTCCACCACCGACCAGGAGACCGCCGAGGTCGCACTGGCCGCCCTGGAGCGGGAGAGCGCGGGCAGCCCCGCCGGGGACCTGGCCCGCCGGGTGACCCCGCTGGCCCAGGCAGTCGCACATCTGCTCCCACCTGCCGTTTCCTGAACGTGGCCCCCTCCCCAGGGCCTACCCTGACCCCGTGAGGCATGAGGACACGGAATTCGTCGGCGGGCCGCTGGACGGCCGGGTGCTGGGGGTGCTGACCGGCATCACCGGCCAGCCCCCGAAGGTGTACGAGGTACCGGTGCCGCAGGAGGACGGCGCACCCCCCGTCGTGCACGTCTATCATCGCGAGCCCAGTCCCGGCCCGCGCGCGCAGCGCCGTACGCGCTGGGTCTTCGTCTACGACCCGGAGGGGAACCGGCCGGAGAAGCCGCGCTGGCCCTGGTCGAAACCGCGGACGTGAGCCGCCGGGGCGGTCGCGCGGGCGGACCGCCGCCGGACGGGTGATCCGGGTGACCGGCCACGGGGATGGTCCGGACCATTGACAGGATTGGTCCAGACCTGTTTGCTGCGAGTTGTCATGCGCACTTCTTCTCGCCCCCGAAGGAGCGGCCCCCATGAGACACCTCGTCGCCGCGACGGCGACCCTCGCCTGCACCGCCGTCCTCGGCGGGCTGGTCGCCCTCGCCCCCACGGCGCACGCCGGTGAGTTCCTGGTCAACGGAGGCTTCGAGTCGGGCAACCTGTCCGGCTGGAGCTGCGACTCCGGCACCACCCAGGTGGTGACCGGGCAGGCGAAGAGCGGCAGTCGCGCCCTCGCCGGCACCCCGAGCGGCACCGGGACCGCGCAGTGCAAGCAGACGGTGGGCGTCGCCCCGAACACGGCGTACACCTTCTCGGCGCAGGTCAAGGGGAGTTACGTCTACATCGGCGTGGACGGCGGCACCAGCACCTGGACCCCGGGCACCGGCGGTGCCTACCAGCAGCTGAACGTCAGCTTCACCACCGGCCCGACCCAGACCAGCGCGACGGTCTACGTCCACGGCTGGTACGCGCAGCCCACGTACTACGCCGACGACCTGTCGCTGACCGGGCCCGGCGGCCCGACGCCCAGCCCGACCCCCACCGACCCGACGCCGACCCCCACGCCCACTCCCACTCCCACGCCGACCCCCACGCCGACCGATCCGACGCCGTCCTCCCACGCCCTCGTGGGCTACCTGCACTCCAGCTTCGCCAACGGCTCCGGCTACGTCCGCATGGCAGACGTCCCCGCCAGCTGGGACTACATCGACCTCGCCTTCGGTGAGCCCACCTCCACCACCTCCGGCGACATCCGCTTCAACCGCTGCCCGGTCGCCGAGTGCCCGAACGTGGAGTCCGACGCGGAGTTCAAGGCCGCGATCAAGGCCAAGCAGGCGCAGGGCAAGAAGGTGCTGATCTCCATCGGCGGCCAGAACGGCCAGGTCCAGCTCACCACCACCGGCGCCCGCGACGCCTTCGTCAGCTCCGTCGGCAAGATCATCGACACCTGGGGACTGGACGGCCTCGACATCGACTTCGAGGGCCACTCGCTCTCCCTCAACGCCGGTGACACCGACTTCAGGAACCCGACGACCCCGGTCGTGGTCAACCTGATCTCCGCGCTGAAGACCCTCAAGGCCAGGTACGGCGGCGCCTTCGTGCTGACCATGGCCCCCGAGACCTTCTTCGTCCAGCTCGGGTACCAATTCTACGGCCCCGGCCCGAACGGCGCCCAGGACCCGCGGGCCGGCGCGTACCTGCCGGTGATCCACGCCCTGCGCGGCGATCTGACGCTCCTTCACGTCCAGGACTACAACTCCGGGCCGATCATGGGACTGGACAACCAGTACCACCAGATGGGCGGCGCCGACTTCCACATCGCCATGACCGACATGCTGCTCACCGGCTTCCCGGTCGCGGGCAACACCTCCCGGGTGTTCCCGCCGCTCTCCCCGTCGCAGGTGGCCGTCGGTCTGCCCGCCAGCAGCAACGCGGGCAACGGCTGGACCACCCCGGCCGAGGTGAACAAGGCGCTCGACTGCCTTACCCGGAAGGTCAACTGCGGCGGCTACGCCACCCACGGCACCTGGCCCGCGCTGCGCGGCCTGATGACCTGGTCCGTGAACTGGGACAAGTACAGCAACTGGGAATTCCAGCGGAACTTCGACACCTATTTCGGATGACGCCGGACGAACGGGTGGCTCCGCGACCGGCGGAGCCGCCCGTTCCGGCCCGTCCCTCTGTCGTAGCCGACCCGATCATGTAAGGATCTACCCGCAGGTATCGGTGGAACAGGCGGAGGTGACGGGATGTCAGCAGCACACCGGCCCAAGGAGTGGGTGCGCAGGGCACTCGTCTGCGGGACGCTGCTGGCCGCCGCGGCGCTCGGGATCCCCGCCCAGGCCTACGCCGCTCCCGACGATCCGGCGCCGGACGACCGGACGCTCGTCGTGCTGCTGGAGCAGCTGCAGGACCTCTACCACAAGGCCGAGCAGGCCACCGAGACCTACGACCAGGCCAAGGCCGAGCTCGAGGAGAACCAGAGCAAGGCCGACCGCCTCGACCACCAGCTCGCCGAGGAGCGCACCGCGCTCAGTGACGCCCGCGCCCTGGCCGGGCAGCTGGCGCGGGAACAGTACAAGTCCGGTGGCGTCTCCCCGTACCTCAACCTGCTGCTCAGCAACGACCCGCAGGACGCCTTCACCCAGGGGCACATGCTCGACCGCGCCGCCGGCAGCCAGGCCGAGCTCGTCGCCCAGCTGGAGAACGGCGAGAAGCGGATCGCCGCGCTCAACCGGGCCCAGCAGCACGCGCTGGACGGCTCGGAGCAGCTGGAGGAGAAGCAGCGCGAGGCCAAGGAGGACATCGAGCGGCAGCTGGCCGACGTCGAACGGATCCTCGCCGGACTGACCGGCGCCCAGATCGAGGACCTCCAGCAGCTGGAGCAGCAGGGCATCGACCAGGCGCAGGCGGCCTTCCTGCGGTCCGGCCGGCTCGGCAGCACGGCTCTCGCGCCGTCGAAAGCCGGCAACCGGGCGCTGAGCTTCGCCTACGCCCAGATCGGCAAGCCCTACGTCTGGGGTGCCGAGGGCCCGAAGGCGTACGACTGCTCGGGCCTGACCTCACAGGCCTGGGAGCACGCGGGCACCACCATCCCGCGCACCAGCCAGGAGCAGTGGAAGCAGCTGCCGCACGTCCCGCTGAACCTGCTGCGCCCCGGCGACCTGGTGGTCTACTTCCCCGGCGCCACCCACGTGGCGATGTACATCGGCAACGGCATGGTCATCCAGGCCCCTCGCCCGGGTGGCTTCGTCAAGATCTCCCCGATCGCCGCCAACCCGGTCCTCGGTGCCGTCCGGCCGGACTCCGACGACCCGTCGATGAAGCACTACGTCTCCCCCGTCGCCCCCAAGTCGGCCCACGACCCGACCCCGCTCGGCGGCGCCTCGAACTCCTGAGGCCGCGGTGTGACCAGGACCTCAGCGGCATCGGACAGACCTGTCTGTTAGTTTTGCCGTGAGGGGCCCGCCGGGCCCCGGCGAGGACCACGGTGAGCACCATGCCCACGACGGCGAAGCGCCCCCCGGCGCGCGAGCGCATACTGACCACGGCCGAGGCGCTGTTCGCCGCGCACGGCCTGCGCGGGGTGGGGATCGACCGGATCATCGCCGAGTCGGACGTGGCCAAGTCCACGCTCTACGTCCACTTCCCCTCCAAGGACGAACTGGCCGCCGCGTACCTGCGCAGGGTCGACGACTCCTGGCGGGGCAGGCTGCGCGCCGCCGCGCTGGCGGCCGGGGACGATCCCCGCGAGCAGCTGGTGGGCCTGTTCGACGCCGTCTCGGCCTCGTACGAGCGCCACGGCTTCCACGGCTGCCCCTTCATCAACGCCGCCGCGGAGAGCGAGCCGGGCAGCCTGCCGCACGAGGTGACCTTGACGCACAAGCGGGCCGTGCGGGCATGGGTGCGCGGGCTGGCCGAGGCGGCCGGCGCCGCGGACCCCGACGAGCTGGCACTGCAGCTGACCCTGCTCGTCGACGGCACCCTGGCCGCGGGCAAGCTCGAACAGGACCCGGCGATGCCGGCCGCAGCCAAGGCCGCGGCGCGGGCCGCGGTCGAGCGGGCCTGCCCGCCCACCGTCTGATCCCGGCCCCGCCCTCGTCCGCGCCATGAGGACGAGGGCGTTCCTTCGACCCGAATCAAACAGACCTGTCTGTTCGAAAGGACATCCGATGACCTCCTCCCGCCCCCCGGTGGCCACCACCATGCGCGCGGTCCTGCTGGAAGAGTTCGGCAGCCCCCTCGTCCTCGGCGCGATCCGCACCCCCGCACCCGGCCCCGGCCAGGCGCTGGTCCGGATCGCGGCCTCCGGGGTGAACCCCCTGGACACCAAGATCAGTGCCGGGAAGGCCGCCCACGCCCGCATCCGGCCGCCCGCCGTGCTCGGCCTCGACCTGGCCGGTGTCGTCGAGGAGGTCGGGGCGGACGTCACCGGCCTCGCACCCGGGGACGAGGTCTTCGGCATGACCGGCGGGGTCGGCGACCTCCAGGGGTCACTGGCCGAGTACGCGGCCGTGGACGCCCGGCTGCTGGCCCGCAAGCCCGCCGCGCTGACGATGCGTCAGGCAGCGGCGCTCCCGCTGGTCTTCATCACCGCCTGGGAGGGGCTGGTGGACCGGGCGGGCGTGCACGGCGGACAGAAGGTGCTCGTCCACGGCGGGGCCGGCGGCATCGGGCACGTGGCCGTCCAGCTCGCCCGGGCCCGCGGCGCCGAGGTCTTCGCCACCGGCTCGCCGCGCAGCCTGGAGACCATCGCCGCCCTCGGGGCGACCCCGATCGACCGCACCGCCACCCCGGTCGACGCCTACGTCGCCGAGCACACCGGCGGCGAGGGCTTCGACGTCGTCGTCGACACCGTCGGCGGGGAGACGCTCGACGCCTCCTTCACCGCGGTGCGCACCTACACCGGCCATGTGGTGAGCGCCCTCGGCTGGGGCAGCCACAGCCTCGCGCCGCTGTCCTTCCGCGGTGCCAGCTACTCCGGGGTCTTCACACTGCTGCCGATGCTCACCGGCCGCGGGCGCGAGCACCACGGCGGGATCCTGCGCGAGGCCGCCGCCCTCGCCGAGGCCGGGGCGCTGCGGCCGCTGGTCGACCCGCGCCGCTTCACCCTGGCCACGGCCGCCGAGGCGCACGGCGTGGTCGAGCGCGGCGAGGGCCGGGGCAAGGTCGTCGTGGACGTCGCCGGGTGACGGTGCCCGGCGGTCAGCGGCGGTAGCAGTACGAGTCCGAGGAGGCGTCGCCGCCTTCCAGGCGCGTCTGGTGCACCCGAAGTCCCCGGAAGTCCGGGCCGTGCGGGAAGAAGCCGCTGTCGACGCGGAGCCCGCCGCGTGAGGTGTCGGCGTCGAGCTTGACCATCCACGGGTCGATGCCCTCGGGGTAGAACTGCGCGTCCCAGGCGGCGTAGAGGGAGTTCGTCACGTACACCCGCCGGCCGTCGCGGCTGAGCTCGACCATCTGCGCTCCGCCGGTCAGCGGGACGTCCGGCTCGGCGGGGTGCGTCTGCCGGCCGGTGATGCCGCCCAGCCGCACGGACGCGGTCCGCCTCGGCCGGAGCGGGTCGCCCACGTCGTACTGGTGGAGGTCACCGGTCCCCCACGCGGAGACGTACAGCCAGCGGTCGTCCACCGACAGGTCGATGTCGGTGATCAACGGGGGCACGGCGCCGAACGGCCGCAGCGCGGGGGGCAGGTCCTCCGCGCGGGCGGGCTCGGCGGGCAGGCTGATCACCTTGCGGACCGTGAAGTCGCCGCCCTCCCGGGTCCACAGCCACACCGACGCCGACAGGTCCTCGACGTCGACGACGGTGTTCACGAACCCCCAGGTGGCTTCGGGGTCGTGCGAGAGACGCAGCTCCAGCACCATCTGGTTCTCGTCCCCCAGGTCGACGCGCTGCAGGTGCCGGCCCGTGTCCAGGTCCCAGAAGTGCACCGCGTGCCCGTAGCGGCGGTCCAGCAGCAGTTCGGGCACGAGCCCGCCCTCGATCATCGAGGGGCTGCCCCACTCGCTGGTCACGGCGATGGTCTCGCGCAGGTGCCACCAGACGTCGTAGGCGAGCGACTGCGGTCCGCGCTCGCTCTCCCAGGCCCGCAGCACGTCGAAGGTCTCGTGGTCCAGCAGTGCGACGCCGCCGGGCCCGTCCGCGCCGTCCGCGCCGCCGAGGCAGGACAGGAACACCCCGTCGGGGCCGCAGTGGAGGGTGTGCGGCCGCGAGTAACCGGCCCTGGCGGCGAGCTCCCCGGCCTCGACCACCTTGACCAGGCGCGGGCGGGTGGGATCGGGGCCGGTGTCGAGGACGTGCAGCCGGGAGGAGCGCAGACCCGGGACGATCAGGTAGCGCCGCGCCGCGTGGTGGTGGCCGGCGTGGGCCAGCGCGCTCGAGCACGCGTTCCAGCCGAAGTGGTGCAGTTCGTTGCCCCGGCCGGGCATCTCCACATGGGCGGCCACCTGGCCGTACACCGGTGATCCCGGATCGGTGACGACGGTGAACAGCGCGTCCGGGCGCTCCCCGGCCGGGTCGAAACCGACGACGTAGGCGAGCTTCTCGGCGGGCGCGGCGACGGCGTCCGCCGGGGTGCGGTACAGGGTGGGGTCACGGTGGCCGTCGCGGTCGTGCTCGGTCGTCGTCATGGCTGTTCCCTCTCCCGTACGGGAGCCCGGACCAGGGGCCTTGCGGCGGACGACCGGGCCCGGCCGTGCGGGATCTGTGTGCGGACGCCGGACAGATGTCCCGTACGACGAGCGTTTCACAGCCCCGCAGAGGTGCCAAGGCGGGACCCCGGGCGCCCGGACGGCCCGCCCCGCACCGGGCCCGGTTGCCGGGACGCGGGCGGCACTGGACCGGACGGCGGGGCCGGCAATAGGTTGCGGCCTCGTGACCTACGACGACGCCACCGTCATGTCCCCACCCGTGCGGCCGGCCGAGGGCGAGCCGGTCTTCGTCCCGAAGGCGACGACCGTCCTCGTCGTGGCCGCGCTCGGGGCCTGCGTACTGGTGAACGCCGCGCTGCTCGTCGCCCGGTTGCTCCTCGACCGCGCCGCCGGCGGCTCGGCCGCCGCCCTTGCGCGTGGCGACGAGGTCGTCACCCTCACCGGTCTGAGCCATCTCGCCTTCGTGCTCACCGGAGTCGTCTTCCTGCGCTGGCTGTGGCAGATGCGGGTGAACGCCGAGGCGCTGGCCCCCGGCGGCCACCGGATGCGACGCGGCTGGACCACGGGCGCGTGGCTGATACCGCTGGTCGGTTTCGTCCTGCCCAAGCGGATCATCAACGACATCTGGGCCGCCAGTTCCCCGCCCGGACGCCCCCGGCGCACCAGTGTGCTGCTGACCTCGTGGTGGCTGCTCTTCGTGGCGGCGCAGCTCCTCGCCTCCCCCTCCGCCACCACGGGCCCGTCCGCGGCGCAGACGGCCGGCGCCGCGCTCTACGTCCTGGCCGGGGCGCTGTGCATCGCCGTGGTGCTGCGGCTCGCCGCGATGCAGCGGACGCGCCTGCGGGGCTGAGGGCGGCGGGCCGTCCGGCGCCGGCGGCGTGCACCGCCGGCGCCCCTGGGGCCTGCCGTCACATTGACGTCGGCCGCCCGGAGGGCGGGCCCCGCGGTTCCCCAGCTCCGCTGGGAGGCACCCCCAAGTGCGGTGCATCGCAAGGCGGAGAGTCGTCCTCGTAGTGGGCTACCCGGACGACTCGACAACTCCCCCTGGCCGAAGGCTGGGGGGGGTGGCGTGCCTGGGGGCACCTCCCAGCGCCAGCCGGGGGAGCGGCGCGGGGCAGGCGGCAATGTGAGGACGGGCCCCAGGCCGTCAGGCCCCGGCGGCCGAGGCCAGGTAGGCGGAGGTGGCCCCGGGGTCGTAGAAGTACGACTCGTAGTCCGACGGATCGTCGAAGCCGTTGGCGAAGCGGTTCGCGACCGCCGGCAGTTGCCCGGCGGCACCGATCAGGCCCAGGACGTGCTCCGGCGGCGGGCCGAGGAGGGCGTTGGTCCACTTGGTCACCGGCTCGGCGGTGGCCCAGAAGCGGGCGAAGGCGGACTCCATCCAGTCCCGGTCGAAGGGCTTGTCGCCGTGCTCGACGATGGCGTCGAGGTAGGCGGCCGCGCACTTGGAGGCGCTGTTGGAGCCCTGCCCGGTGATCGGGTCGTTGGCCACGACGACGTCGGCGACGCCCAGCACCAGCCCGCCGGAGGGCAGTTCCGCCACGGGGTGCCGGACCACCGGCGCGAAACGCCCGGCCAGGGTGCCGCCGGCGTCCGTCAGCTCGACGTCACGGGCGCGGTCGTGCTCCCACGGCAGGTGACGCTCCATCAGCTCCAGGGTGATGTGCAGGTGTTCCTGCGGGTCCTTGACGCCGCCGAAGACGTCGAGCGGACCGCCCGGGAGCCCCTCCCAGAAGAGGATGTCGCAGGGGCCGGAGGTGGTGAACGCCGGGATCACGATCAGTTCGCCGGCGCCGGGCACCATGTTGAGCCGCACCGCGTGGAAGTCGGGGTGCTCCGGACGCGGGCCGAGGCCGTGCACGTAGGCGACGGCCAGCGCACGTTGCGGGCTGTCGTACGGGGAACGCTCGGCGTCCCGGCCGAACATGGAGACCAGCTCGCCCTTGCCCGCCGCGACCATCACCAGGTCGTAGGCGCGGGAGAAGTAGTCCAGGTCGCCGACGGTCACGCCGTGCACGACCAGCTTGCCGCCGCGCTCGACGAAGGTCTCCAGCCAGCCGGCCATCTTCACCCGCTGGTCGACGGACTGCGCGTACGCGTCGAGCCGTCCCACCCAGTCGACGGGCCGTGATCCGTCGGGGGCGGCGACGGAGACCCCCAGGCCCTCGATCCGCGGGGTCTGGTCCTCCCAGAAGCCGAGGCCGAGGTCGCGCTCGTGGCCCAGCGCCGTGCCGAACATGCACTGGGTGGACATGACACGCCCCTGGCGTATCTCGTCCGCCGTGCGGTTGGACATGACGGTGACCTCGTATCCCCGGGACTGCAGGCCCAGGGCCAGTTGGAGCCCGGACTGGCCGGCTCCCACGATCAGTATCTTGCGCAAGGCGGCATGCTCTCTCGTACGGTGCGGCTGGGATGCGTCCGGCGGGCGTCCCCACGACCCCGCCGGAAGACTGCTACTCCGGCTGGGCGACGAGGGCCTGCTTGACCAGGGCCAGCAGTACCTGGATCACCGACTGTCGGTCGCGGGCGTCGCATATCACCACCGGGATCTCGTCCGGCACGGCGAGCGCCTCGCGGACGTCGATCTCGTCGTAGGCGGTGGTGCCCTCGAAGCGGTTGACCGCCACGGCGTAGGGCAGGCCGCTGCTCTCGAAGTAGTCCAGTGCCGGGAAGGCGTCGGCCAGCCGGCGGGTGTCGGCGAGGACGACGGCGCCGATCGCCCCGCGCACCAGGTCGTCCCACATGAACCAGAAACGCTGCTGGCCGGGGGTGCCGAACAGGTAGAGCACGAGCTCCCGGTCGAGGGTGATCCGGCCGAAGTCCATCGCCACCGTGGTGGTGGTCTTGTCCGGGGTGGAACCGAGGTCGTCGATGTCCTCACTGGCACTGGTCATCACCGCCTCGGTGGTGAGCGGGGTGATCTCCGAGACCGTGCCGACGAAGGTGGTCTTGCCCACGCCGAAGCCGCCCGCCACCACGATCTTGGTCGAGGTGGGGGCCTGGCTCACGTCCAGCTGCCACTCCTGCAGGCCGTCTTCTTCCGCGAGGGACGACATGTCAGAGCCTGCGAAGTCCACCGAGAACCCTCTCCAGCAGTGCGCGATCGGGGGCGCCGGGCCCGTGCCCGGTCCCGTACACGCGGATCCTTCCCTGATCGGCCAGGTCGCTGAGCAGCACCCGGACGACCCCGAGCGGCATGCGCAGCAGCGCCGAGATCTCCGCCACCGAGCGCATCCGGCGGCACAGCTCCACGATGGCCCGCATCTCCGGCATGACGCGCTCGGCCCAGCTGCCCGAGGTCAGCTCCCTGCGTTCGGTGGAGGCGTCGATCGTCGCGACGAAGGTCTCCACCAGCAGCACGTGGCCGAAGGACGTACGGCCGCCGGTCAGCGCGTACGGGCGTACCCGGGCGGCCCTGCGCCCGGCACCCCGTACGGGGAGGACGGCGGCCGCCCGGGCCGCGGCGATCACCGGACGGCGCATCAGCGGCCCCCCTCGATCGCCTGGCGCAGCTCCGTGCGGAGCGCCGGGGTGAGCACGTGGCCGGCCCGGCCCACGAACAGGGCCATGTGGTAGGCCACCACGCTCATGTCGCACTCGGCGTCCGCGTGGACGCCGAGCAGCGAACCGTCCCCGATCGTCATCACGAACACGCTGCCGTTCTCCATCGCCACCCCCGTCTGGCGCACGCCGCCACCTTCCATCAGGCGCGCGGCGCCGTCGGTCAGCGAGGCGATGCCGGAGACCACCGTGGCCAGGTCGGCGGAGGTGCCCGCCGGGCCCTTGGGGCGTCCGGCCGCGCCGTCCTCCGCGCCTTCGTCAGCCGCGTCGGCCTCGTCCTCGGGCTCCGAGGTCAGCAGCAGCAGTCCGTCCGAGGACACGACGGCCACGGAGCGGACCCCGGGCACGTCCTCCACGAAATTGCTCAGCAGCCACTGGAGGCTACGTGCCTCGTGGCTCAGGCCCCGTTCACTCTGGGTGTCCGTACCGGCCGACATCAACCGCGTGCCTCCTCGACGCCTTCGGCTTCGACTTGTTGGTGTCCCCCCGAACTGCCTTCTGCCGCGGCCGCGTCCGCGGCCGTCCTCGGCGCGGGCACACCGCGCCGGATCTCCTGCGTCTCGGCCTCGGCCTCCGCCCGGCCGTCGCGCAGACCCCGGGCGAAGCCGCCGAGCTTGCGCCGCAGCTCCTCCGGGTCCACCCCGCCGCCCTGCCGGGCCCGCCCACGGAGCTGCGGTTCACCCGACAGCCCCGTGGACCGCGGCACCCGCTGCGGGAGCCCCTTGGCGGTCAGCGCCACGCCGTCCTGCATCTCCACGGAGGCCGGAGCCGGTGCCGCGGGCGGCGCAGCGGGCGCCTCTGCGGCTCCGCCCGGTGCCGACGCGGTATCCGGGGCCGGTGTCGGGGCGGGGGCGGGCTGGTCGGCGCGGGCGTGCTCGATGGCGTCGCCCCCGGGACCGGGCGCCTCATCGGGCGCCGGCTCCGCCACGGGCTCCACGGCCGCCGGTGCCGTCCGCTCCGCCTTCCCGGCCTGCTCGTCGCGTGCGCTCCGCAGCGCCGTGCCCGGCTGCCACGGCTCGCCCGCGACGGCCGCCTCCACGGGGGTCTGCGGGCCGTCCGGGTCTTCCGCCGGCGCGGTGAGCGCCGCGGGGACGACCACCACTGCGGTGGTGCCGCCGCGCTTGGCGTCGCGGAGCTGGACGCGGATGCCGTGCCGGGCGGCGAGCCGGGCGACGACGTAGACGCCCATGCCGGTGGCCTCGCCGCCGGAGGCCTGCTCCGGGGGATCGGCCTGCGTCAGCAGCGCGTTGAGCTCATCCAGCCGGGCCGTGGGGATGCCGATGCCCTGGTCCTCGACCGACAGCATCAGCTCGCCGCTCTCCAGCATCCAGCCGGACAGCTCCACCTCGGTCTCCGGCGGGGAGAACGCGGCCGCGTTCTCCAGGAGCTCGGCGACCAGGTGGCTCAGGTCGTCGGAGGCGAAGCCGGCGATGCGTCCCGCGGGCAGCTGCTGGATGCGGACGCGCTCGTACTTGTCGATCTCGGAGACCGCGGCGCGCGCCACGTCGACCAGCGGGACGGGCTTGGGCTGCGCGTGACCGTGTTCGGCTCCGGCGAGCAGCAGCAGGTTCTCGCTGTTGCGGCGCATGCGGGTGGCCAGGTGGTCCAGCTTGAACAGCTGGGCGAGCTCGTCCGGGTCGTGGACCAGTTCCTCCAGCCGCTCGATCAGCGTGAGCTGGCGCTCGACCAGACCTAGGGTGCGCAGCGTCAGGTTGACGTAGGTGCCGTGGACGTTGCCCTGCAGGTCGCCCAGGCGCGTGGTGAGCGCCTCCTGCCGGCCGTGCAGCAGGTCGCGTTCCGCGGCGAGGGCGTCCCGTACGCCCTGGAGCTTGGTGTGTTCGGCGTCCTGCGCGGCGACGCGCTCGCGCAGCCCGGCGACCTCGGCGCGGAGCGCGTTGACCGCCCGGGCCGTCGCCGCGAACTCGTCGGAGCCGACGATCCTGACCTGCTCGCCCGCGGGGACGTCCCCGCGGGCGAAGCGGCCCAGCGCGGCGGCCGGCCGGGTGATGGAGCGGGCCGTGGAGACGCCGACGCCGAGGACGAGCAGGAAGCACACGGAGGCGAGGGCGACGTGGAGTTCGAGGGCCGTCACGTCGTCGTCCCGCAGCGCGGCGAGCCGGTCGGCGGCGGCGGCGGCGAGCGAGGACTCGACGCCGCGCATCATGTCGATCCGCGCGGAGAGCGCCGCCTGGACCGCTCGCGGCTTGAGCGCGCGGTCGGCGGCGGACAGCGAGGAGCTGTTCAGCAGCTGCTTCAGGCGCTTGTCGGCCTGGTTGACGTCGGAGCCGGTGACCGTCTGGTCGTACTGCTCGACCGCGGCCTGCGAGGCCCCGCCGCGGAAGTCGGCGAGCGCGGACCGCTCGCTGACGGCGGCGGTCTGCGCGGCAGTGACCAGGGCGGACTCCTCGCCGCCCGCGGTGAGCGCGCCGACCAGCAGGCCGCGCTGGACGGAAGCCTGGTCGACGGCGCGGGCGAGTCCGGGCAGCGCGGTGGTGTCGGCGGAGGCGCCGCGGGCGGGCAGCGAGCGGGCGACGGCGGCGCCGACCCCGTTCAGCGCCCGGATCGCCGGGTCGTAGGCCGCGACGGCCGCCTCGGCGGAGCCGGGGCCGGAGAGCACCTTCTGCCGGACGGCGGGGAGTTCCCCGAGCTGCCGGACGACCTCGGCGGTCGCGTCGGCGAAGGCCGGGGCGTCGTCGGTGTCGGTGTCGGCCGCCGCCGTCAGCACCTCCTGGACCTGGCGGTCGACCCGCTCCCGCTGGGCCTCGGAGACGCCCGTGCCGCCCTCGGTGGAGCGGCCGCCGGCCACGAAGACGGCCATGCCGTCGCGTTCGTCGGCCAGGGCGTGGGACAACGAGACCGCCTGGGCCTCCAGCCGCGCCATGCCGACCAGCCGCTGGGACTCGGCCAGATCGCGCACGCCCGTGGCCACGCCCGGGGCGGAGGCGGCCAGGACCGTGACGGCGCAGATCAGCAGGGCGCCCAGCAGTCTCTGCCGTACGCGCTTGGTCCGCGGGTTACGTCGTGTTCGCACCGGTGCTCGCTATCCCGTCTCGCCTGGTCCACTGGTCCCGAGATGACGACACATCGGCCGAGCGCCGAGCACGGCAACGTCTGGCCTCATCCCGGCATCGTCCCGACCTTCTCAGGCCGACCCGGAATGCAGATGTGCGTCCCCCGCCCCGACACTCGAACGAGTGAATCGCAACGACAAGTTGACGTTCAACTCCCCGGCTGGATCGTTACGCGCACGCCCCCCGGACGTCCGGGACCGGAACTGGCATCGGAGCCGCCGCCCTGGCAGGATGCGCACCTTCACTGGCCGGTAACCCCCGGCGAGCGCCTCCGGGGTTCGAACAGCTCCCCCGGGCGGCTGCTGCAGACTGGCCGCATGCGCATCGAGACGGCGACCGAGCCCGGCAGCCCCGGACGCCCCAACGAGGACTTCGTCGCGGTGGCCATGCCCGCGTCAGGCGGCGGCGGTTCACTGGTCCTGCTGGACGGCGTCACCCCTCCCGACGGCCCCACGGGATGCCGTCACGACGTCCCCTGGTACGTCGCCGAGCTGGGCGGATCCATGATCGAACTGTCCGTTTCGCCCGCGGCCCCGAGCCTGGCGCAGTGTCTCGCGGAATCCGTCCTGCGCACCGCCGACGCGCACCGCGGCACCTGTGACCTTTCTCACCGCCGCACCCCGCAGGCGACCGTGGTGGCGGTCCGGTGGAATGCGGACACCGTGGAGCATCTGGTGCTATCCGACTCGGTGTTGCTCATCGAGGACACCACAGGTCACGTCGGTGCCGTGCGCGACGACCGGCTGGGCCGGCTGCCCGGTCCGGTGCCCGCGCTGCGCGCCGCGGTGCGTGCCCTGCCGCGCGGCACGGCCGCCCGTGCCGAGGCCGCCGCGGAGTACGGGCGGGCGGTGGAGGCCCTGCGCAACGCCGAGGGCGGCTTCTTCACCGCTGCGGCGGACCCCGCGGTCGCCGAGCGCGCCGTCACGGGCACCCGGCCGCGCTCGCGGGTCCGCGCGGTCGCGGCCCTGACGGACGGCGCCGCCCGGCTGGTCGAGGTCTTCCACGAGCAGGACTGGCAGGGCACGTTCGCACTGCTGCGCAAGGCCGGCCCCGAGGAGCTCCTGCGGCGCGTGCGCGCCGCGGAGTCCGCCGACCCGGACGGCACCCGCTTCCCCCGCGGCAAGGCGCGCGACGACGCGACCGCGGTGTTCGCGCAGTGGTGACGGCGGCGTGGCCGCGCGCCGGGGCGGAGGACCGCGCGGGTCAGGCGCCGTCCTGCTCCTGCGAGTCGTTCAGCTGGCCCAGCAGCCGGGCCAGTTCGCGCAGTTCGTCCCGGTCCCAGCCGCTGAGCCGGCTGACGTAACGCGCCCGGCGCGCCGTGCGGACGCGTGAGAAGCGCTCGGCGCCCCCCGTGGTGAGCTGCACCAGGTAGGCCCGGCCGTCGGCGGGGTCCGGTTCGCGCCGGATGAGTCCGAGCACCTCCAGGGCGCGCAGTTGACGGCTCATCGTGGCCTTGCCGACGCCGAAGTAGCCGGCGAGCACGGTGGCCCGCTCGGGACCGGTCTCGGCGAGCCTGGCGAGGATCCCGTACGCCGCGGGCTCCAGGTCCGGATGGACCTCGCGGGCCATCTCGCCGGAGGAGGCTCGGGCGCGCCGCAACAGGACGGTGAGCTCGCGTTCGAGCGCCTCCATCACGGGGTCCGCCTCCCCGGGGGAGCCGGCGGTTCCGGCCACCTCGTCACCCGCTTTCCGTCGTGAAACCTGTCATATCCGGCCGCCGTGTACACAGCGTCCCCAGTATTTCGCAGACGCCGACGCACGGCGTGACCAGGGCCCCTTCCCCACTTGGTGTCCCCGCCCCGCACGGCCCGGCCACGCGGCCGCCGCCGCGTGGGCCGGCTGCGGCACGCACGGGAGCGGCCCCTCCTCAGGCCGTGGGAGGGGCCGCTCTCCATTCACCCGGTCAGGGCCTGACTCAGGCCGCGACGGGGGCTTCCAGCCCGGAGTCCGCACCGGTGACGGCGGGCTCCAGGGCCAGCTTGAGCACGTGCCGGACGTCCGAGACCGCGTGGACCTCCAGCTTCTCCAGGACCTCGGCGGGGACGTCGTCCAGGTCCGCCTCGTTCCTCTTGGGGATCACCACGGTGGTGATCCCGGCGCGGTGCGCCGCCAGCAGCTTCTGCTTGACACCGCCGATCGGCAGCACGCGCCCGGTCAGCGACACCTCGCCGGTCATCGCCACGTCGGTGCGGACCCGCCGCCCCGACAGGAGCGAGGCCAGCGCGGTGGTCATGGTGACACCCGCGCTCGGGCCGTCCTTGGGCACCGCGCCCGCGGGGACGTGGAGGTGGACGCCGCGCTCCTTCAGGTCGCCGACCGGCAGCTCCAGTTCGGCGCCGTGCGAGCGCAGGAAGGAGAGCGCGATCTGCGCGGACTCCTTCATCACGTCGCCCAGCTGCCCGGTGAGCTGCAGCCCGCTGCCGCCGGTCTCCGGGTCGGCCAGCGACGCCTCGATGTAGAGGACGTCGCCGCCCGCGCCGGTCACCGCCAGGCCGGTGGACACGCCGGGCACCGCCGTGCGCCGCTCCTGCGGGTCCTGCGCCGACTCCGGCACGTGGTGCGGCCGCCCGATGAGGTCGCGCAGGTCCTGCGGGGTCACCGTGAACGGCAGCTCGCGCTCGCCGAGTTCGTGCTTGGCCGCGACCTTCCGCAGGATGCGGGCGATCGAACGCTCCAGGGTGCGCACGCCCGCCTCGCGGGTGTACTCCCCGGCCAGCTTGCGCAGGGCCGCGTCGTCGACCGTCACCTCGTCCTCGCCGAGCCCGGCCAGCTCGCGCTGGCGCGGCAGCAGGTGGTCACGGGCGATGACGACCTTCTCGTCCTCGGTGTAGCCGTCCAGCCGCACCAGTTCCATGCGGTCCAGCAGCGGCTCCGGGATGGCCTCCAGGACGTTGGCGGTGGCGAGGAACACCACGTCGCTCAGGTCCAGCTCGACCTCCAGGTAGTGGTCCCGGAAGGTGTGGTTCTGGGCCGGGTCCAGGACCTCCAGCAGGGCCGCGGCCGGGTCGCCGCGGTAGTCGGAGCCCACCTTGTCGATCTCGTCCAGCAGGACCACCGGGTTCATGGACCCGGCCTCCTTGATGGCGCGCACCAGGCGGCCGGGCAGCGCGCCGACGTAGGTGCGCCGGTGGCCGCGGATCTCCGCCTCGTCGCGGACGCCGCCGAGCGAGACCCGCACGAACTTCCGCCCCATGGCGCGGGCCACGGACTCGCCGAGCGAGGTCTTGCCGACGCCGGGCGGGCCCACCAGGGCCAGCACCGCGCCTCCGCGGCGGCCGCCGACGACCCCGAGACCGCGGTCGTTGCGCCGCTTGCGCACGGCCAGGTACTCGGTGATGCGCTCCTTCACGTCCTCCAGGCCCGCGTGGTCGGCGTCCAGCACCGCGCGCGCGCCGGGGATGTCGTAGGCGTCCTGGGTCGTGGTGTTCCACGGCAGCTCCAGGACGGTGTCGAGCCAGGTGCGGATCCAGCTGCCCTCGGGGGACGCGTCACTGGACCGCTCCAGCTTCTCGACCTCCTTCAGGGCGGCCTCGCGCGCCTTCTCGGGCAGGTCGGCGGCCTCGACGCGGGAACGGTAGTCGTCCGCCTCGTCCTCAGGGTCGCCGTTCAGCTCGGCCAGCTCCTTGCGGACGGCCTGCAGCTGCTGCCGCAGCAGGAACTCGCGCTGCTGCTTCTCCATGCCCTCCTGGACGTCCTTGCGGATGGTCTCCGCGACGTCCTGCTCGGCCAGGTGGTCACGCAGCCACTGCGTGGCCAGCTTCAGCCGGGCGACCGGGTCCAGGGTCTCCAGCAGCTCGATGCGCTGGCTGGTGGTGAGGAAGCCGGAGTAGCCGGCGTTGTCCGCGAGCTGCGAGACGTCCTCGATCTGCTGGACGCGGTCCACGACCTGCCAGGCGCCGCGCTTGCGCAGCCAGCTGGTGGCCAGGGCCTTGTACTCCTTCATGAGCTCCGCGACGGTGCCCGGGGCCTCGGCCGGTGCGGTCTCGGAGAGCTCGGTGCCCTCCACCCACAGGGCGCCGCCGGGGCCGGTCGTGCCGGCGCCGATGCGCACGCGGCTCACCGCGCGGATCACGGCACCGGGATCGCCGTCCGACAGGCGTCCCACCTGCTCGACGGTGCCCAGCGTGCCCACGCCCGCGTAGTCCCCGTCCACCCGGGGAACGAGCAGCACCCGCGGCTTGTTGCCGAGTCCGGGCCGACCGGACCGCTGGGCGGCCTGCGCCGCCTCGACCGCGGCGCGCGCCTCGGCGTCGGTCAGGTCCACCGGCACGACCATGCCGGGCAGGACCACCGAGTCGTCGAGGGGCAGCACGGGCAGGGTGAGCGGCGCGAACGCCGACGAAGACGATTGAGCCATTATCTCTCCCTAAGCAATCAAGTTGAGCTATGCAGACTCAATGCATCTGATGCCCCTGGTGTTCCCCGAGCCGTGTTCGCTCTGAGCGATCGGCCGCGCCGCACGGTGCGCGCCTCCGCCGCCGCCCCCGAGAACCGTTCGCGGGGGCGGCGGCGATAGAGGGGCGTGAGACTCTTCCGCCCCATGAGCCATGAGCCGCCCGGGGACGACGCGCTGATGCGCGCGATCGCCCGGGGCGACACCCAGGCCCTCGCCGATCTGTACGACCGCCATTCCGGATGGCTGCACGCCCGGCTCACGCGGCGCTGCCCGGACCCGGAGACCGTCCGGGAGGTGCTGCAGGACACCTTCGTGGCGGCCTGGCGCTCGGCGGGCACCCACGGCGGCGGAGCCGCGGGCGGCTGGTTGTGGGTGATCGCCGCCCGGCGGCTGGCGGACGCCCGCCGCGCCGCGGTGCGGGCCGGCACCCGCGACCTCCTGGCCGCGGAGGAGCCCGGCACCACCCCCTCCGCCGAGGAGCACGTCCTCGCCGGCCTGGAGTACGGCGACGTCGGCGCCGCGCTCGACCGGATCTCCCCCGAACTGCGGGCCGTCCTGCGGGCGACCGTGATCGACGGCCTCACCACGCGGGAGGCCGCGCGCCTGCTCGGGATACCCGAAGGCACCGTCAAGACCCGGGCCTCGCGGGCGCGCCGCGAACTGCGCGCCGCCCTCGCCGCCCTCGGCACCGCAGGAGGAGCCGCATGCTGACCCCCGCCCGGGGACGCCTCGCGTGGCGCACCCCCGGAACCCCGCAGGCGGACCGGACCGGCTGGCACGTGCCGGACGGCACGGCCGCCGCCTACGCCGACGGCACGCTCGCCGACCCCGCCGCCTGGTCGGTGGACAAGCACCTGGAGTCCTGTGCGGCCTGCGCCGCCCGGATCTCCTCGCTGGCCAGGGCGGGCGAGGGCGGAGCGGTCCTCTCCGGGGTCCGGGCCGCGGTGCTCACCGCGGCCACGGGCAGCGTGCCCGCCCCGGCCCCGCCGCTCGCGCGGGCGGCCGGGGCCCGGCCCTGGCGCGCCGCCGTCCGGTCCGCGCGCACGCTGCCTCCGGCCTGGGTGGCGTCGGTGCTGCTGACGCTGGCGGTGGCCGTGGCCCTGACGCGTCTGGGCGGGGCGCCGCAGGGACGCCCCTGGCTTCTGCTGCTCGCCCCGGCGCTGCCGCCGGTGGGCGTGGCCCTCGCGTACGGGAGGTACGGCGACCCGGCCCACGAACTGGCCGCGTCGACGCCCTCCGGGGGGCTGCGGCTGCTGCTCACGCGCACCGCAGCCGTGCTGGCGGTGTCCGTGCCGCTGCTGACCGCCGCCGGAGGCGTCCTGGCGGGCACGGGCGCCGCGGTGGCGTGGCTGCTGCCGGGGCTCGTGCTGACCGGGGCCACGCTCGCGCTGGGCAGCTGGACCGGCTGCCACCGGGCCGCCGCCGTGGTGACGGCCGGCTGGCTGTGCGCCGTCGTCCTCTGCGGGCTCCCGACCGGGTCCGCGCCCCTGCTGCTCTCCCCCGCCGCGCAGCCCGCCTGGGCCGCGGCCGGCGCCGCCTGCGCCCTTCTCCTGACCCTTCGCCGTACCGCTTTCGACCACCTGGAGCGCCCATGACGACCGAGCCGACCGTCTCCCTCGACGGTCTGACCGTGAGACATCGCCGGACCACCGCCCTGGACGCCCTCGACCTGCGCGTCGGGCGCGGGGTCCACGGACTGCTCGGGCCCAACGGCGCCGGGAAGACCTCGCTGATCCGGGTGCTCGCCACCGTGGCCGGGTACCGGTCGGGCCGCCTGGAGCTGCTGGGCCACGACCCGGCGACGCAGGCCGGACGCACCGCGATCCGGCGGCGCCTGGGCTACCTGCCGCAGGAGTTCGGCTACTACCCGGGCTTCACGGTGCGCGAGTTCGTGGCGTACGTGGCCTGGCTGAAGGAGATGCCCAAGGCCGCGGTTCCGGCGGCCGTCGACCGCGCGATGGAGCGGGTCGGCGTCGCCGAGCGCGCCGACGTGAGGATCAGGACCCTGTCCGGCGGCATGGTGCGCCGGGTCGGCATCGCCCAGGCCATCGTCAACGACCCCGACCTGCTGCTGCTCGACGAGCCGACCGCCGGTCTCGACCCGGAACAGCGGGTGCAGTTCCGCGCCCTGCTCAGGGAAGTGGGCACCACGGCGACCGTCCTGGTCTCCACCCATCTCGTCGAGGACGTGGCCACCGCCTGCACGGAGGTGACGCTGCTCGACAGCGGACGGACCGCCTTCCGCGGCACCGCGGCGGAGCTGGCCGCGGCCGGGGACGACGACGCGGCCGGGGACAGCCCGATCGAACGCGGCTACACGGCGGCGCTGCGCCGTCACCGCGGTGCGGTCTCCGGCGTCCGGGAGGCCGCCGTATGAGCGCCCCGGGCACCCTGGCCACCGCTCCCCCGGCGCCTCCCGCCGCGCCCCGTGTCCACCGCGTTCACCGTGTCCACCGCACCGAGCTGCTGCGCGGCTTCGGGGCGTGGACGGGGGCCGCCGTGGCCGGCGGCGTCCTCGTCACCGTCCTGGCCAGGCGGTACTCGCTGGGTGACGACTGGGCGGTGCTCCACGGCGCGCTGCGTGAGGCGGGCCTGCTCCTCGGCGGTCCGCTCGCCCTCGCCGCCGGCTGCTGGCAGGGCGGCCGCGAGCGGCGGCGCGGCACCGGCGACCTGCTCGCCTCGGCCGCGCGGCCGCCGCTGCGCAGGGCGCTGGTCGCGGCCCTGCCGTCGATGGCCTGGCCGGTGCTGGGCTATCTGGCGGCGGTCGGCGTGTGCCTGGTGCTGGTCCTTCCCTACGCGTCCCACGGGCACCCCGCGTGGGACCGGCCGGCCGCGGACGCGGTGGCGCTCGGGGCCCTGGGCGCGCTCGGCTTCGCGGCGGGGCGGGCACTGCCCTGGCGCTTCGCGGCACCGCTGCTCGCGGTCGCCGGGTATTTGCTGCTCGGCATCGGCGCCTACGGCGAGTCGGGGGCCACGGTACTCAGCCCCGCGTACGCCGGCCCCTCCGGTGACGCCCCGGTGTGGTGGGCCGCCCACCTCGCGGCGGTGTGGTTCGCCGGAACGGCCGCCGCCGCGCTGCTGGCCGGTCACGCCAGGCGGCGGGTGCTCGCCGTCCTGCCGCTGGTCGTCGCCGTCGCGGCCGCGTCCCTCCTGTACCGGAGCGGCGCGGACCTGTGGCGGCCCGACCCCGCCGCGTCCGCGCTCGTCTGCGACCGGGGCACCCCCACGGTGTGCGTCCGCGCGGCGCACGGCTCGGCCCTGCCTGCGGTGCGCGCGGTGGTGGACCGCGTCGACGCCCGGCTGAACGGCGCCCCGGGGGCGCCCGTCCGGTACCGCGAGGGGGGATCGTCGGAGACGGCGCCGCCCGGGGAGGTCCGGTTCCAGCTGTACGGCGGCGTCTTCCGAGGCCGCCTGGGCGACGACGGCATGCTCTACCGGGACCTCGTGTACGCGGTCTCCTCCTCGGCCGCATGCGAGGGGGACCGAGCCGGAGACCGCGCCTACGCCAACGAGTACGCCGCCCAGGAGTGGCTGCGCCTCGGGCGTCCCCTCTTCCCCGCCGGCCAGGACGAGAACCGCCTCGCGCGGGCGGCGGCGCAGCGCCTGCGCGCCATGACGGCCGCCGACCGCCGTGCCTGGTTCGGCCGCTACCTGGCCGGCGTCCGGGCCTGCGACGTCGGCGGGGTCCCGGCGCCGTGACCCCCACCGGACCCGTCGAGGAGCCCTCACGATGACGCCAACCCTTCTGCCCCTCTATGTCCGCTCACGCGGTCTGCCCGGCGCCGCCGCCGCGCTGGCCGTCCTCTTCGCCGCCTCCCGCTGGGGCGCGGACTGGCTGGTCAGCCGGCCGTTCTTCGACACCGGCGCCCGCGTCCCGGTGGTCGTCCTCGCCCCGGTCCTCGCGGCGGCCGTCACCGGGATCTCCCTCCACACCCACTCCGGGGAAGTGGACCGTGGCGCCCCGCTGCCCTGGTGGCGGTGGCGGGCCGTGCACCTGCTCGCCCTCACCGGGTCTGCGGTGCTCTGGCTGGGCGCAGCGGTCCCCGGGGACCCGGACCGCTTCGGTTCCCCGACGATGGTCCGGGGCGTCCTCGGCTTCACCGGTCTCGCGGCCGCGGGCGCCGCCCTCCTGGGTGCCCGGCTGAGCTGGCTGCCGCCCGTGCTCTACGGCGGCAGCGTCTACCTCGCGGCTCCCCGCACCCCGGGCGGGGCGGCCGCGGTGTGGGCCTGGTCGATGCAGCCGGGCGCCCAGCCCGCGGCCTGGGCGACCGCCGCCGCCCTCTTCGCGGGCGGCGTCGCGCTGGTGGCCGTCCGGGGACCGGCCCCGGGCGGCTGCGGGTGAAAAACCCCGTCCGGCCCGGAGGGGTCATCTCATTACCCTGGGTCCATGGACGCGAACGAAGAGGAACGGCCCGTCACGCTCGACCGTCGTGACGGGCCGTACGGGGAGGTCGCGCTCCGGCGCAGGGGCGGCCGCTACGAGATCATCGCCAACGGCACCTTCCTGATGGACACCTCCGACGGACGCTCGGAACGGCTGCTGGTCGACGCGGCGCTGGACGCCCTACCGGCGGACCGGGCGGAACTGTCGGTGCTGATCGGCGGCCTCGGGGTGGGCTTCTCGCTCGCGCGGGCGGCGGCCGAGCCGCGCTGGGCGCGGATCGCGGTGGCCGAAAGGGAGCGGGCGGTGATCGACTGGCATCACGCGGGCCCGCTGGCGGACTTCTCCGAGCACGCGCTGGAGGACCCGCGGGTGAGCGTCGTCGAGGGCGATCTGGTGGCGTACGTGCGGGAGGCGGACGTGACGTACGACGCGCTGTGCCTGGACATCGACAACGGCCCCGACTGGACGGTCACCGAGGGCAACGGGGGGCTGTACGGACCGGAGGGTCTGGCGGCCTGCAGGGAGCGGCTCGAACCCGGCGGCGTACTGGCGGTATGGTCTGCGCAGCCGTCCGCCGCGTTCGACGACGCCTTGAGGTCGGCGCAGTTCACGCAGGTCCGGACCATCGAGATCCCGGTGAATCGGGGCGTTCCGGATGTCGTGCACCTGGCAATCAAACCCGCATAGCCGCGTCGCCGTCCCGCCCCGTACGCTGCTGCGCAACGCAAACGACCATGGGGGACCCCACATGGACAGCACACAGCCGACGACCGCCGACGCCGCAGCGGTGGCGGCCACCCCCGGTGCGCAGCGCCGCGTGCTGGTGGTGGAGGACGACGCGACGATCGCCGACGCCATCGCGGCACGCCTGCGGGCCGAGGGCTTCCAGGTCCGCACCGCGGGCGACGGACCCGCCGCCGTGGAGACCGCCGCCTCCTGGCAGCCCGACCTCCTCGTCCTCGACGTCATGCTCCCCGGGTACGACGGCCTGGAGGTCTGCCGCCGCGTGCAGGCCTCGCGGCCGGTCCCGGTGCTGATGCTGACCGCCCGCGACGACGAGACCGACATGCTGGTCGGGCTCGGCGTGGGCGCCGACGACTACATGACCAAGCCCTTCTCGCTGCGCGAGCTGGTCGCCCGGGTGCACGTGCTGCTGCGCCGCGTGGAGCGCGCCACGATCGCCGCCCGCGACCCGCGCGGCGCCAACATGCAGCTCGGCGACCTGGAGATCGACAACGCCCAGCGGCGGGTCCGGGTCCGGGGCGCCGACGTGCACCTCACCCCGACCGAGTTCGACCTGCTGGTCTGCCTGGCCCAGCAGCCGCGCGCGGTGCTCTCCCGGGAGCAGCTGCTCGCCGAGGTCTGGGACTGGGCGGACGCCTCCGGCACCCGCACCGTCGACAGCCACGTCAAGGCGCTGCGGCGGAAGATCGGGGCGGAGCGCATCCGTACCGTGCACGGCGTCGGCTACGCGCTCGAGACGCCCACGCCGTGAGCCCCTACAGCGCGCCGCGCCCGCCGAAGCTGCGGGAACGTGCCTGGGCCGCGCTGAGGCCGTACGACCCCTTCCGGTCGATCAAGGCGGCGCTGCAGTACCTGGTGCTCGCCTCCGTGCTGATCACCACGGGCCTGATCTTCGTGGCGATGCACTCCGCGACCGAGATCCGGATCATCACCATCTTCTCGATCATCGCCTCGCTGCTGATCTCGCAGCTGGTGGCGCACGGGCTGACCGCGCCGCTGCGCGAGATGACCTCGGTCGCCAGCGCCATGGTGCGCGGCGACTACAGCCGGCGGGTCACCGCGGTGCGCCGCGACGAGGTCGGCGAACTGGCCGAGACCTTCAACCGGATGGCCGCCGACCTGGAGGCCGTCGACCGGCACCGCAAGGAGCTGGTAGCGAACGTCTCACACGAGCTGCGCACCCCGATCGCGGCGCTCCGCGCGGTCCTGGAGAACGTCGTCGACGGGGTCTCCGAGGCCGACACGGAGACGATGCGCACCGCGCTGCAGCAGGCGGAGCGGCTGAGCCTGCTCGTCGCCCACCTTCTGGACCTCTCCCGCCTGGACAACGGCATCGTGCCGCTGGACGCCAAGCGCTTCGAGGTCTGGCCGTACCTGTCGGCCGTGATCAAGACGGCCGGCCTCGGCCTGAAGGACGCCAGGGCGCACGGCGGCCGGGCGCGCAAGGACGTCCACCTCCACCTGGACGTCTCACCGCCGGAGCTGACCGCGTACGCGGACGCGGAGCGGCTGCACCAGGTGGTCGCCAACCTGATCGACAACGCCGTCAAGCACAGCCCGCCCAGTGGCCGGGTCACCGTCCGGGCCCGGCGCGGCACCGGTCCGGGCAGCCTCGACCTGGAGGTCCTGGACGAGGGCCCCGGCATACCCGAGGCCGAGCGCACCCGTGTCTTCGAGCGGTTCAACCGCGGCACCGCGGGACCGGGCGACGGCGGGACGGGGCTGGGACTGGCGATCGCGCGCTGGGCGGTGGACCTCCACGGCGGACGCATCGCGGTGGCCGAGTCCCCCCGCGGCTGCCGGATCCGCGTCACCCTCCCGGGGTCGGCGCCGGCGTCGGCTTGACGCTCCCGCCAGGGCGGACGTTGCCAGAGGCAACCGGACCAGTCGATTCAGGTCCCCATTCCCGCCAAACTCCGCCCCGAAACCGCCTTTCCGATGTGACTTAGGCGACGACTGGCCTCCCCGCCTGCGGGAAACGCTCAGGTAGGCGTAGCCTTTATTTCCGCTGTCCATCACCTTGTGAAGCGGAAGAGGGCGGTTGCCGCCGTGTCGCCACACCCCAGTAGCTCGAGCGTCCCGACCGAAACCGATGGGCAGGGCCAGGGCCCTGCCGCGGGCTTCGGGCCTAACGAGTGGCTTGTCGATGAGATCTACCAGCAGTACCTCCAGGACCCGAACTCGGTGGACCGAGCCTGGTGGGACTTCTTCGCCGATTACAAGCCGGGAGCGGATACGGGTTCCGCAGTCGCCTCGGGCCAGCCTCAGGCGGCCCCCGCAGCGCCTCCGGCCGCTCCGGCCGCGCCCGCTGCCCCCGCACCGGCGGCTCCGGCCCCGGCGCCCGTGACGCCCGCCGCCGCGCCGGCCCCGGCCGCCCAGGCCCCGGCCCCCGCACCGGCCGCTCCGGCCCCGGTCGCCCCGGCCCCCGCGAAGCCCGCCGTCGAGAAGCCCACTCCGGCGCAGCCGCAGCCGACGGCCAAGGCCGCCCCGGCCACCGAGGCGGCCCAGGGACCCGAGTACGTGACGCTGCGCGGCCCGTCCGCGGCCGTGGCGAAGAACATGCACGCCTCGCTGGAGCTGCCCACGGCCACGTCCGTGCGCGCCGTCCCGGTGAAGCTGCTGTTCGACAACCGCATCGTCATCAACAACCACCTCAAGCGCGCCCGTGGCGGCAAGGTCTCCTTCACGCACATCATCGGCTACGCCATGGTGCAGGCGCTGAAGATCATGCCCGCGATGAACTGGTCGTTCGCGGAGAAGGACGGCAAGCCGACGCTGGTCAAGCCCGACCACGTCAACCTGGGCCTCGCCATCGACCTGGTCAAGCCCAACGGCGACCGCCAGCTGGTCGTCGCGGCCATCAAGAAGGCCGAGACCCTCAACTTCTTCGAGTTCTGGCAGGCCTACGAGGACATCGTCCGCCGCGCCCGCATCGGCAAGCTGACGATGGACGACTTCTCCGGCGTCACCGTCTCGCTCACCAACCCCGGCGGCATCGGCACCGTCCACTCGGTGCCGCGCCTGATGCCCGGCCAGTCGGTGATCCTCGGCGTCGGCTCCATGGACTACCCCGCCGAGTTCCAGGGCACCTCGCAGGACACCCTGAACAAGCTGGGCATCTCCAAGGTCATGACGCTGACCAGCACCTACGACCACCGGGTCATCCAGGGTGCGGCGTCGGGCGAGTTCCTGCGCATCATGAACCAGCTCCTGCTGGGCGAGAACAACTTCTTCGACGACATCTTCAAGGCGCTGCGCATCCCCTACGAGCCGGTCCGCTGGCTCAAGGACATCGACGCCAGCCACGACGACGACGTCACCAAGGCCGCCCGCGTCTTCGAGCTGATCCACTCCTACCGGGTCCGCGGCCACGTCATGGCCGACACCGACCCGCTGGAGTACAAGCAGCGCAAGCACCCCGACCTGGACATCACCGAGCACGGCCTCACCCTGTGGGACCTGGAGCGTGACTTCGCCGTCGGCGGTTTCGCCGGCAAGTCGCTGATGAAGCTGCGCGACATCCTCGGTGTGCTGCGCGACTCGTACTGCCGCACCGTCGGCATCGAGTTCATGCACATCCAGGACCCGCTGCAGCGCAAGTGGATCCAGGACCGCGTCGAGCGCCCGCACACCAAGCCCGAGCGCGACGAGCAGCTGCGCATCCTGCGCCGCCTCAACGCCGCGGAGGCCTTCGAGACCTTCCTGCAGACGAAGTACGTCGGCCAGAAGCGCTTCTCCCTGGAGGGCGGCGAGTCCGTCATCCCGCTGCTCGACGCCGTCATCGACGCCGCCGCCGAATCGCGGCTGGACGAGGTCGTCATCGGCATGGCCCACCGCGGCCGGCTGAACGTGCTGGCCAACATCGTCGGCAAGTCGTACGCGCAGATCTTCCGCGAGTTCGAGGGCAACCTCGACCCGAAGTCGATGCACGGCTCCGGCGACGTGAAGTACCACCTGGGCGCCCAGGGCACCTTCACCGGCCTGGACGGCGAGCAGATCACCGTCTCGCTGGCCGCGAACCCCTCGCACCTGGAGGCGGTCGACCCGATCGTCGAGGGCATCGCCCGTGCCAAGCAGGACGTCATCGGCAAGGGCGGCACGGACTTCACCGTCATGCCGGTCGTGCTCCACGGCGACGCGGCCTTCGCCGGCCAGGGCGTCGTCGCGGAGACCCTGAACATGTCGCAGCTGCGCGGCTACCGCACCGGCGGCACCGTGCACGTGGTGATCAACAACCAGGTCGGCTTCACCGCCGCCCCGGAGTCCTCGCGCTCGTCGATGTACTCCACCGACGTCGCGCGCATGATCGAGGCGCCGATCTTCCACGTGAACGGCGACGACCCGGAGGCCGTGGTCCGCGTCGCGCGGCTCGCCTTCGAGTTCCGCCAGGCGTTCAACAAGGACGTCGTCATCGACCTCATCTGCTACCGCCGCCGCGGTCACAACGAGGCCGACAACCCGTCCTTCACCCAGCCGCTGATGTACGACCTGATCGACAAGAAGCGCTCGGTGCGCAAGCTCTACACCGAGTCCCTCATCGGTCGCGGCGACATCACCCTGGAGGAGGCCGAGCAGGTCCTGCAGGACTACCAGGGCCAGCTGGAGAAGGTCTTCACCGAGGTCCGCGAGGCGACCGCGCCGGCCGCCCCGCAGGAGGAGGAGAACCAGGCCACCGGCCCGGAGTTCCCCGTCCCGGCGGACACCGCGATCAGCCAGGAGACCGTCAAGCGGATCGCGGCCTCCCAGGTCAACATCCCCGAGCGGATCACCGTCCACCCGCGTCTGATGCCGCAGCTGCAGCGCCGCGCGGCCATGGTCGAGGACGACACCATCGACTGGGCCATGGGCGAGACCCTCGCCATCGGCTCCCTGCTGATGGAGGGCACCCCGGTCCGGCTCGCCGGCCAGGACTCCCGCCGCGGCACCTTCGGCCAGCGGCACGCCGTCCTGGTCGACCGGGAGACCGGCGAGGACTACACCCCGCTGCTCTACCTCGCCGAGGACCAGGCGCGCTACAACGTCTACGACTCGCTGCTCAGCGAGTACGCGGCGATGGGCTTCGAGTACGGCTACTCGCTGGCCCGCCCGGACGCGCTGGTCGCCTGGGAGGCCCAGTTCGGTGACTTCGTCAACGGCGCCCAGACCGTCGTCGACGAGTTCATCTCCTCCGCCGAGCAGAAGTGGGGCCAGACCTCCGGCGTCACCCTCCTGCTGCCGCACGGCTACGAGGGCCAGGGCCCGGACCACTCCTCCGCCCGCATCGAGCGCTTCCTGCAGCTGTGCGCGCAGAACAACATGACGGTCGCGGTCCCGACCACCCCGGCGAACTACTTCCACCTTCTGCGGTGGCAGGTCCACAACCCGCACCACAAGCCGCTCATCGTCTTCACCCCGAAGTCGATGCTGCGCCTGAAGGCGGCGACCTCGAAGACGGAGGAGTTCACCTCCGGCCAGTTCCAGCCGGTCATCGGTGACAGCACCGTCAAGCCCGAGGACGTCCGCAAGGTCGTCTTCTGCTCCGGCAAGGTCTACTACGACCTCGTCGCCGAGCGCGAGAAGCGTGGTGCCTTCGACACCGCCCTCATCCGCATCGAGCGTCTCTACCCGCTGCCGGGCCTGGAGATCCAGGCCGCCCTGGCCCCGTTCACCAAGGCCCAGAAGTACGTCTGGGCCCAGGACGAGCCGGCCAACCAGGGTGCCTGGCCGTTCATCGCCCTCAACCTGATCGACCACCTCGACCTGGTGCTCGGCGCCGCGCCCGACAACGCCGACCGGCTGCGTCGTGTGTCGCGTCCGTCCTCCTCGTCGCCGGCGGTCGGTTCCGCCAAGCGGCACCAGCAGGAGCAGGAGCAGCTGGTGCACGAGGTCTTCGAGCTCTGAGGCCCGTAGTCCCCGGTACGACGCGCAGGGGCCCCGCACTCGTCGAGTGCGGGGCCCCTGCGCGTACGCCGGCAGGAGGGGGAGCCCCGGGCCCGGGCGGCGGGAGTACCTATCCTGGCCTGGTACGTCATCCTTCGACCCTGATCCGGAGCACCCCTTGTACTTCACCGACCGCGGCATCGAGGAGCTGGAGAACCGGCGCGGCCAGGAGGAGGTCACCTTCGAGTGGCTCGCCGAGCGGCTGCGGGAGTTCGTCGACCTCAACCCCGAGTTCGAGATCCCGGTTGAGCGGCTGGCGACGTGGCTGGCCCGGCTGGACGACGACGAGGACGAGTAGCCGCGAGCGGCGGGACCGCCGGGCTCAGGTGCGGAAGGCGCCGAACCGGACCCCGCCGCCGCAGACGCTGAAGACCGCCGGGGTGCCGTCGGCCGTGGTGACCTCGACCGTACGGGCCACGTCGTCGGGGAGCGCGACCTGCACGCGGGAGGCCTGGACGGGGCAGACCTCGCGCGCCGAGGGGGTCCCCTCGACGTTGAGGTCGGTGTAGCGGACGTCGGCGACGGCCGTGGTGCCCCCGCGGAGCTCCACGGCTCCGGTGCCGGCCGCGGAGTTGTCCGCCTCGACGGGGGCGGCCTTGTCCTGGTCGTCCCTCGCGGTGAGGGTCGCCGCGTGACCGGCCGCGTCCGGGCGCCGTTCCGCCGCGAACCGCCACCGGGGCGCGCACGGCGCTCCCTTGACTTCCGATCCACGCGATATATCGTGTCTATCGGAGAGACGCGATATGTTGCGTTGTCGGCGTTGACCCGGCGTGCCCGGGTGACCCCAAGGAGGGGCGAAATGAGCGGAACCCCCGGCTCACGGGAGTGGACGGTCACCGAGCCGCACAAGATGGTCTTCGACGCGAGCGTCGACACCCTGCACGTCCGGATCGTCAACGGTGCCGTCAACGTGGTCGGCGTCGACGAGGGCCCGGCCCGGCTGGAGGTGAGCGAGCTCGACGGCCCCCCGCTGATCGTGTCGCACGAGGGCGGCACGCTCACCGTCACCTACGAGGACCTGCCCTGGAAAGGCCTGCTCAAGTGGCTCGACCGCAAGGGCTGGCGGCGGCACGCCGTCGTCTCGCTCGCCGTCCCGCAGCGCACCAGCGTGTCGGTGGGGGTGGTCGGGGCGAACGCCGTGATCTCGGGGATCTCGGACCGCACCGCCGTACGGGGCGTCAACGGCGACATCACGCTGGTCGGCCAGGCCGGCCCGGTGACCGCCGAGACGGTCGCGGGGAACGTGGAGGCCCAGGCGGTCTCCGGCGACCTGCGGGTCAACACCGTCTCGGGCGACCTGACCGTGGTCGAGGGCAGCGGCGCCGCCGTCAAGGCCGACTCGGTCAGCGGCAACATGGTGCTCGACCTGGACCCGCGCAGCGGCGCGGACGTCCGCCTGACCTCGGTCTCCGGTGAGATCGCGATCCGCATCCCGGAGCCCGGGGACGCCGAGGTGGACGCCAACACCACCAGCGGCGACGTCTCCTGCGCCTTCGACGAGCTGCGGGTCAGCGGGCAGTGGGGCGCCAAGCGGATCTCCGGCCGGATGGGGTCCGGCGGCTCCCGGCTGAAGGCCACCACGGTGTCGGGCGCCATCGCGCTGCTGCGCCGCCCGCCCCAGGAGGACCACGGACCCGCGGACGCCGATCCGTTCCGGAAGGACGTCTGAGATGGCCCCCGTCTTCGCCCACGGCCGGCTCCGCCTCTACCTGCTCAAGCTGCTGGACGAGGCCCCCCGTCACGGTTACGAGGTGATCCGGCTGCTGGAGGAGCGCTTCCACGGCCTGTACGCCCCCTCCGCCGGCACCGTCTACCCGCGGCTGGCCAAGCTGGAGAAGGAGGGCCTGGTCACCCACTCCACGGAAGGCGGCCGCAAGGTGTACTCGATCACCGACGCAGGCCGCGCGGAACTCGCCTCCCGCAGCGACGAGATCGCCGACCTGGAGAACGAGATCCGCGACTCCGTCTCCACGCTCGCCGCCGAGATCCGCGAGGACGTCCGCGGCGCCGCGGGCGACCTGCGCCGCGAGATCCGGGCGGCCGCCCAGCAGGCGGCGCACACCCATCCGAAGTCCTCCCCGGCGGACTGGAAGGAGCAGATGCGCCGCTCCAAGGAGGAGATCCGGCAGGCCCGCGAGGAGGCCCGCACCGCCAAGCGCGCCGCCAAGGAGGCCCAGGACGCCGCACGGGACGAGGTGCAGCGCATCGCGCGCCGCGTCCAGGAGGAGGTCCAGGACCACGTCCGGCGCGGCGACTGGCAGACCGGCGTCCGCGAGGGGCTGGCGGAACTCACCCGGGAGCTCGGCCAGTTCGGCCGCACCTCCACCTCCTGGCCGCCGTATGTGAAGCCCGAGCCCGCCGAGGCGCCCGAGTGGGGCGCGGAGGACGCCGCCGTGACCGAGGACCCTGCCCGCGACCTGGAGCGCCTGCTGGACCGCTTCCGCGACGACGTCCGCGACGCCGCCCGCGACAACGGCGTGGACGCCGAGCAGTTGCGCGAGGTCCGCCGCCATCTGTCCACGGCGGCCGCCCACATCGGCGTCGTGCTGCGCGGCAAGCACAAGGGCCGGGACTAGGGCGTGTCCGACAAGTAGCGCCGTCCGCCCGGAGGGCGGGGCTCGTGGCGGCTGGTGCTATCGCAAGGCGGAGGATCGGCCTCGTACTGGACGTACATGGACGACTCCGACGACGCAGCGTGGGGGCACCCCGGCCGAAGGCTGGGGGAGCGCCGTGCCCGGGGGCACCTCCCAGCGCCAGCTGGGGGAGCGTCACGAGCCAGGCGCGATTCATCAGACACGCCCCGGCCGCAGGGCCCGGACGGGGTCGTCTCCGATGCGTCCGGGCCCCGCCGGCGGGGCGGAAGTCCGGACGTCCGGACCCGAGCGGGACCCGTAGCGGAGGACGTAGGGAGTTCCCCGATGCCGCGGCCCCCGCCGGCTGGCAGGCTCTCCGATGCGACGGCACCGGCTCCGGCCGGGCGCCGTTGGGTGCGCGCAGGCCGGCCCAGGGGGAGCCGTGCCCGCGGCCCGGCGGTGGCCCGGCCGGTCGACTGCCCGGTGGCCACGGTGCCGCGGGCCGGGGTGTCCGAGCCGCGGGAATCCCGGTGACCCGATGACGACGGCCGTCCCGCACGGTGCGGGGCGCAGTTCCTGCCCGATCGGACGGAGGCGGTGCCCGTGACCCCCAGGAACGCCCGCGAACCCCGGAGGACCCAGGGCCGCACCCGGAACGGCGGACGCGAGACGGCCACCGCCGGAACCGGCTCGGGCACGCTCCGCGGGACCGTCGTCCGGCTCGTCGGCATGGTCGCCGAAAGCCTCAGGGGGGCGGCAGCCGAGGCACCCGAGGTCGTCGACCTCGACCGGCCGCCCTGCTCCCGCGCGGAGGTCGCCTTGCGCAGGTCCGCCGTCGAGGAATCCCCCCGGGGCAGGATCGCCGGGCGCATGGTGACTCCCCCGACGCTCCCCCGGCGGGGCGCACCCGCGGCTCCGCCCGTGCCCCCGCCCGTGCCCCCGAAGGCGACCGGGACGCACGTCCCCCTCCCCGACGGCATACGCCTGACGGCGTGGGTCACCGGCGACGGGCACGGGGTCACGGTGATCATCCGCAATCCCCACCCGGCCCGTTCCCTGGCCGGGGCCGCGTGGCGGTCCGCCTTCACCGCGGACGGGTCCGCGTCACCGGTGCTCCGCGTCACCGTCCACGGGGTGCCGTACGCCTGGGAGCCGTCCGCCGGGGAGAGCGCCTTCCCCGAGGACGCCGAACTGTCGTGCCGCGCGCAGGGCGGCGACCCCGTCCCGGGGCCCCCCGAGGCCGGGCAGCCGGTGGAGGTCACACTGCGGGAGGGGCGGCCACCGGTCACCAAGACGCTGTGGACACCGCTGAGCTGACCGCCCGGAGCCTGCTCACCGCACCATGCCGGCCGCCGCCAGCGTACGGGCGAGGTCCGAGCGCGACCGGATGCCGAGCTTGCGGTACACCCGCGTGAGGTGCGCCTCCACGGTCTTGCGGGACAGGAACAGGGTCGAGGCGGTCTCCAGGTTGCTCAGCCCGCCGGCGACGGCGCGGGCTATCTGGAGTTCCTGGGCGGTCAGCAGGTCGGCGAGGGAGACCTGCGCCCGCTGCGGCGCGACGCGGTGTCCGGCCGCCGCCAGTTCGGCCTCCGCCCTCGCGGCCCAGGGACGCGCGCCCAGCGCGCTGAAGGTGGTGAGGGCCGCGAGGAGCGGGACGCGGGCCTCCGCGGGGCGGCGCAACCGCCGCATCACCTCCCCGTGCACCAGAGCCGTCCGCGCCTGGTCGAAGGGCATCTCCCGGCGGGCGTGCGCCCGGTCCGCCGCGGCGAACAGCCGTACCGCCTCGTCCGCGTCGGTCGCCAGCAGACCGCGGCAGCGTGCCGTCGCCGCCTCGGGCCAGGCCAGGCCGGTGGCCCGGGCCCGCTCGTCGAGCCAGTCGGCCAGTCCGGCCGCCCGGTCGCGGTTCCCGCCGCGGACGTGCGCCTCCGCGAGGTCGGCCACGAAGGTCAGCATGTTGGGATTGCCCAGCCCGCAGTCCTCGGCGAGCGCGAAGGCCCGCTCCAGATGGCGAACGCACTCGTCCGGGTCACCCGCGGTGAGTGCGGCCGAGCCGAGGGCCCCGAGAGCCAGGACTTCCAGGCCGTGCGTCACCGGCCAGCCGTTCCGCTCCCGATAGGCCGCGATGTGCCGCTCGCAGCCCTGGCGGTCGCCGCGGCGCCCGTCGATACGGGCGAGCAGGATGGCGGCGTAGCTGCCCATGGTGACCTGGCCCAGCTCGCGTGCCCAGCGGACGGCCTCGACGGCGTCGGCCCTCGCCGCCGCCCAGTTCCGCCGGCTCTCGGCCTCGCACCGGCCGGCCAGGGCGTAGGCGAGCAGTCCCACCGAGGCGCCGCGCCGGATCCGCTCGACGACCTCGCCGAGCAGGGAGGCCGCGGCAGCGTCCTCGTCGGCCCAGGAGAGGGCCTCGCCTATCTGCACCGTCAGTTGCTGCAGCTCGGGGGTGACGGCCTCGGGAAGGGCCGCCCGCTCCCGCAGCAGCAGTTCCCTGCCTTCCCGCACCTGGCCGGCCAGCGCCATGGTGGCACCGAGCAGGGCACCGCCCAGTCGTGGCCGCCGTCCCGGTGCGCCGTGCCCGTCACCGCCGGTTCCGGAGGGGGCCGTCCCGGCCGTCCCCTCGGTGAACTCCGCGCAACGGCGGGCGAGATCGAGCGCGAGGCCGGTCTGCCCGGACATGGCGGTGGGCAAGGTGGCCGCGCCGTACAGCACACCGGCGCGGTGCGGGTCGACGGCGCGCACGCTCTCGGCGGCCGACACCAGGACGCGGTGCGCGCGCCCGGGATCGCCCAGCCAGGCGTGCGCCTGTCCGCGGACCAGGTCGATGTCCGCGGTGAGGCGGAGGTCCGGACTCCACCGCAGCGCCTCCTCGCACCAGTGGACGGTCTTGCGCGCGGCGCCGCTGTGGAAACCGTCGACCGCCGCGTTGAGCAG
Source organism: Streptomyces sp. NPDC001902 (assembly GCF_042891295.1). Lineage (NCBI taxonomy): Bacteria > Bacillati > Actinomycetota > Actinomycetes > Kitasatosporales > Streptomycetaceae > Streptomyces > Streptomyces sp. NPDC001902. Next base: position 145,086 of record NZ_JBIATA010000002.1, read on the forward strand.
GCGCACCGCCCGGTCGGACGGCGCCGGAGACAGCTCGGCGGCCCGGTGCCAGGTCTCCGCCGCGCTGCCCGGCGCACCACGCCGCCTCGCCTGTTCGGCCGCGTCCGCCAGTGCCCTGGCCACCTGTTCGTCGGGCCCCGTGGCGGCCGCCGCGAGATACCAGGCCCGGAGCTCGGGAGGAGCGCAGTCGGCCAGGACCCGGTACACCCGCAGTCGTCGCGCCGGGGGGCATCCGTGCAGCACCAGCCCCCGCAGCACGGGGTGGCGTAGGCGGTACCCGGATCCCGGTTCGAGGACGACGAGGCCGGCGGCCTCGGCCGGCTGCAGCGCTGCCGTCGACAGACCCACCGAGGCCAGCACCGTCTCGAAGACGGTGCCCTCCCCCGAGCGGCTCGCCGCCAGGTAGGTCAGCGCCTCCCGGGCGGCCGGGGGGAGTGCCCGCAAGGGTCCCCGCCAGGCGCGTTCGACCAGCGGGCGGGGGCTGGACCAGGCACCGGACAAGGGGTCCTCCGCCTCGTCCGCCGACGGATCCGGAGCGTGCCTCCTGTCCCGCAGCAACGCGGCGTACTCGACCAGTACGAGGGGGTTCCCGAGGCTCAGCTCCACGAGCCGGGCCACGGCGGCGTCCTCCGGATCGAGCCCCATGCCCAGGAGCAGCTCCGCGCAGGCGGCGCCGTCCAGGCCGGACAGTGCCAGCCCGGGCACGCCGGCCCAGCCCGTCTCCGGTTCGGCGCCGTGCCGGGTCGCCATGGCCAGCAGCACGCGCTCCCGCTCCAGCCGGCGGGCCACGAACTGCAGCACGTGCCGGGAGGACGAGTCCGCCCACTGCAGGTCGTCCACGAGGACGAGCAGCGGTTCGGCATCCCCGGCCGCGGCCAGGACGCCGAGGGCACCCGAGCACACCGCGTACAGGGTGGGCTCCGCCGGCTCCGCCAGCGCCAGGCAGCCCTCGAGCGCGCGCCGCTGAGGCGGCGGCAGCTCCGCGAAGTGTGCGCGCAGCGGGAGCAGGACGTCGGCGAGTACGGAGTACGGAAGCACCGCCTCGGACTCCACGCCGCGCGCCCGCAGGACCCGCCCTGCGTGACCGCGCGCCGCGTAGGCCAGCAACTCGCTCTTGCCGACCCCCGGCTCGCCGGTCAGCAGGACGGCCCCGCCCCGTTCCGGGAGCCCGGCCAGCAGACCGTCCAGCTCCGCGCGCTCCCGCGCCCGGCCGAACAGCCGCAGTCCACCCCCTGCGTCATCCGCACCGGTCCCCCCGGCACTTCCGGTCCCCACCGCGTTCTCCGTGTCCATCGCCCCACCCCGAAGTCTCCGGCCACCACGTCGCGGACCAGATTGCCGCAGTCCTTGTGATGCCGCAGCCACCGGGAAGGTGGGCCCTGGCGTGCGGTGACGATCGGGGACGTCCCGGGCGGCGCCGCGCCGGTGTGGCTGCCGGCGCACGTACTGCTCTCCCGGCGTTCCCAACGGCCTTGGGCCCGAGGCCCGCTGAGGCCCCTGACCCACGCGCCGGGCCTCAGACCGTCAGGACGACCTTCCCGAACAGGTCCCCGCCCGCCATCTTCTCGAAGCCCTCGCGGGCCCGGTCCAGCGGCAGCACGGTGTCGATGACCGGGCGCACCCCGGTGACGGCGCAGAAGCTCAGCAGGTCCTCCAGCTCGTCCTTGGTGCCCATGGTCGAGCCGACGACTTTCAGTTCCAGGAAGAAGATCCGGTTGAGCTCCGCGGCCTTCGGGTTGGGCCCGGAGGTCGCGCCGGAGATCACCAGCGTGCCGCCGGGGCGCAGCGACTTGACCGAGTGGGACCAGGTCGCGGCGCCGACGGTCTCGATGACCGCGTCCACGCGCTGCGGCAGCCGGGCGCCCGGCTCGAAGGCGGCGTCGGCGCCGAGGTCCTCGGCGCGTCCCCGCTTGGCCTCGTCGCGGCTGGTGGCGAAGACCCGCAGGCCCGCGGCCTTGGCCAGCACGATGGCGGCGGTGGCGACGCCGCCGCCCGCGCCCTGGACCAGGACGGAGTCACCGGGGCGCACACCCGCGTTGGTGAAGAGCATCCGGTAGGCGGTCAGCCAGGCCGTGGGCAGGCAGGCGGCCTCCTCGAAGGAGAGCTCCTTCGGCTTGGGCAGCAGGTTCCAGGTGGGCACGGAGACCTTCTCGGCGAAGGTGCCCTGGTACTTCTCGGTGAGGATGCTGCGCGGCTCGTCGGGGCCCACCCCGTGCCCGCTCAGGCCGACGACGGGGTAGACGACGACTTCGTTGCCGTGCTCGTCGATCCCGGCGGCGTCGCAGCCGAGGATCATCGGCAGGCTCTCCTCGCCGAGCCCCACCCCGCGCAGCGACCACAGGTCGTGGTGGTTCAGGGAGGCGGCCTTGACGGTGACGGTGCTCCAGCCGGGCCGTGCCTCCGGCTCGGGGCGCTCCCCGAGTTCGAGGCCGCTCAGCGGCTGGTCGCGGTCGATTCGGGCGGCGTAGGCAGCGAACATGACCTTGACGCTAGCGCCGCGCGGTGCCCCGGCGTAACCGCACGGGGATGTGACACGCGCCGCGCGGCACGGTGCCCCCGACCGGCGGGCACCGCGCCGCGCGGGCGGCGTGGTCTGCGGGCGTACGGCGCGCTCAGCGCCGGGCGACGCCCTCGGCACGGGCGGCCGCGGCCACGGCGGCGGAGACCGCGGGGGCCACGCGCTCGTCGAAGGGCGAGGGGATCACGCAGTCGGCGGACAGTTGGCCGTCCACGACGGCGGCCAGCGCCTCGGCGGCGGCGATCTTCATGCCCTCGGTGATCCGGGAGGCCCGCACCTGCAGCGCGCCCGCGAAGATGCCGGGGAAGGCGAGCACGTTGTTGATCTGGTTCGGGAAGTCGCTGCGCCCGGTGGCGACGACGGCCGCGTACCTGTGCGCCACCTCGGGGTGGATCTCCGGCGTGGGGTTGGCCATCGCGAAGATGAAGCAGCCCTTCGCCATGGTGGCCACGGCCTCCTCCGCCACGGTGCCGCCGGAGACGCCGATGAAGACGTCCGCACCCGCGAGCGCCTCCTCCAGGGTCCCGGTGAGCCCGGCCCGGTTGGTGTACGTGGTGAGCTCGCGCTTGGCGGGGTTCAGGTCCTCGCGGCCCGCGTGCACCACGCCCTTGCGGTCGGTGACGGCGACGTCCCCGATGCCGGCCTCGACGAGGATCTTGGCGATGGCGACGCCCGCGGCACCGGCCCCGGAGATCACCGCGCGCAGTTCGCCCAGCGCGCGGCCGGTCAGCCGGGTGGCGTTGCGGAGCGCGGCGAGCGTGACGACGGCCGTGCCGTGCTGGTCGTCGTGGAAGACCGGGATGTCCAGGCGCTCCTGCAGCTTGCGCTCGATCTCGAAGCAGCGGGGGGCGGAGATGTCCTCCAGGTTCACCCCGCCGAAGGAGGGTGCGAGGCGCACGACGGTGTCGACGATCTCGTCCACGTCGGTGGTGGCGAGCGCGATCGGGACCGCGTCCACGCCGCCGAACTGCTTGAAGAGGATCGCCTTGCCCTCCATCACCGGCAGGGACGCCTCCGGGCCGATGTCACCGAGGCCCAGCACCGCCGTACCGTCCGTGACCACGGCCACGACCTGGGACTTCCACGTGTAGTCGTGGACCAGCTCGGGCTGCTCGGCGATGGCGGTGCACACCCGGGCCACGCCCGGCGTGTAGGCGAGCGACAGATCGTCGGCGTTCCGCACCGGGACGGTGGCGGTCACCTCCATCTTGCCGCCGCGGTGGAGGGCGAACACCGGGTCCACGGGGCTTTCCGGGCCGTCGCTGTCGGCGCTCTCCGCGTGATCGGTGCTGTCGGTGCTGTCCGTGCCGTCGGTGCGAGGATTGACAATCTCCGCTGCCACTGTTGACCCCTTTGTCCGAATTGTCTATGAGGGTACTACCCCCTACAACAGGGGATAGGTGGGCTCGGCTTCCGTACACCCGGACTCGAGTGGTCCCGGGCGCGACGGAGGCCAGGCGCGCCGCACGCACGCCGAGGGGCCCCCGGTGAGGGGTAAGGGTCCGTTGTACCGGAAGACGGTTTCCGCTGACGAGTCTGTGCGCCGCACCGCGGTGTCGCACATCGGGAACTTCTGCGCACAACGCAACAAGTCGTCCGAATAGCGGGACAAGGAAAGTGATGCACGCAACTTCGCAGCACGGCCCCATCACGGTCCGGCCTTGGTGTACCGGCCTGGTGGGGGGCCAGGGGATCGCCCGTTATGCGATTTTGACACATCCGGACACCCAAGAGGACGTGTCCGGATGGCAAGATGCGGAGATCACACGCGTTCGCGACACCCGAACATGTGTACCCGGAAGATCGGCTGCTCCCAGGATTCCCCGCAGGAGGAACCAGCAATGACCGCACGTACCACCCGTCGCTCGACCGTGACGAGCCGCTTCGCCGCGGTCGGAGCGATCGCGGTCGCCGGCGCCCTCGTCCTCACCGGTTGCGGCGACCAGACGGACAAGGGCGGCTCCTCGTCCGCGTCGAGCGACGCGTCCAAGGCGCCCCTCTTCGACAAGCTGCCGAAGTCGGTGCAGTCGGCGGGCGTGCTCAAGGTCGGCTCGGACATCGCGTACCCGCCGGTGGAGTTCGTCAAGGACGGCAAGAACGTCGGCATCGACCCGGACCTGGCCGACGCGATGGCCAAGCAGCTCGGCGTGAAGGTCGAGTTCAACAACGGCACCTTCGACACCCTGCTCACCGGTCTGCGCGCCAAGCGCTACGACATGGTGATGTCCGCGATGAGCGACACCAAGGACCGCCAGGAGGGTGTCGACTCCTCCACGGGCAAGAAGGTCGGCGAGGGCGTCGACTTCGTGGACTACTTCACCGCGGGCTCCTCGATCATCGTGAAGAAGGGCAACCCGGAGGGCGTCAAGTCGCTCGCCGACCTGTGCGGCAAGAAGGTCGCCGTGCAGCGCGGCACCACTTCCCAGGACCTGCTCAAGGCCCAGAAGTGCGACAAGCCGATGTCGATCCAGGCCTTCGACACCGACACCGAGGCGCAGACCCGCCTGAAGGCCGGCGGCGTCGTCGCCGACGTCTCCGACTTCCCGGTCGCCGCGTACGCCGTGAAGACCTCCGGCGGCGGCAACGACTTCGAGCTCGCCGGCGAGCAGGTCGAGGCCGGCCCGTACGGCATCGCGGTCGCCAAGACCAACACCGAGCTGCGCGACGCGCTGCAGGCCGCGCTGACCGCCGTCATCAAGGACGGCTCCTACACCAAGGTCCTGGAGAAGTGGGGCGTCACCGACGGCGCCGTCACCGAGGCCAAGATCAACGGCGGCTCCTGAGTCACGACAGCAAGAGGCTTCCCTCCATGTCCGAAGCGAATGACAAGGTCCCGGCCGGCACCCCGGCCGGGACCCCGCCCGCCGAGGCCTCCCGCCCGGAGGCCATCAAGGCGATCCCCGTACGGCACTACGGCCGCTGGATCTCGGCGATCCTGGTGCTCGCCGTGCTCGGGCTGCTGGTCAACGCGTTCGCCAACGCGAACGTGAACTACGGGGCGATCCCGGACTTCCTGTTCGACTCCGCGGTGCTCAAGGGCCTGCGGAACACGGTCGTCATCACCGTGGTCTCGATGGCGCTGGGCCTGGTCCTGGGCATCGTGCTCGCGGTGATGCGGCTGTCGAAGAACCCCGTGACCTCCTCGGTGGCCTGGGGCTACATCTGGTTCTTCCGCGGCACCCCGGTCTACGTCCAGCTGCTCATCTGGTTCAACCTGGCGCTGATCTTCCCGGTCATCAATCTCGGCTTCTACAAGGACGAGATGAACCAGTTCATGACCCCCTTCATGGCCGCGCTGCTCGGCCTGGGTCTGAACGAGGCCGCGTACATGTCCGAGATTGTGCGGGCCGGCATCCAGTCCGTCGACGAGGGCCAGACCGAGGCGTCGCACGCGCTGGGCATGACCCAGGGCCAGAACCTGCGCCGTGTGGTGCTGCCGCAGGCGATGCGGGTGATCGTCCCGCCGACCGGCAACGAGTTCATCAACATGCTGAAGACCTCGTCGCTGGCCGCGCAGGCCGCCCAGTACGCCGAACTGCTGCGCTCCACCACCGACATCGGCAACACCACCGGTGCCACCGTGGAGATGCTCTTCCTCGCCGCGGTCTGGTACCTGGTCCTCACCTCGGTGTTCTCGGTGGGCCAGTACTACCTGGAGCGCCGTTACGCCCGCGGGACGACCCGGAACCTGCCGCCCACCCCGTGGCAGCGGGTCAAGGCCAACCTGGGCACCTTCCGCCGCCCGGAGGTGGCACGATGACCGACTTCAGCAAGGGCACCGGCGCCCACCCGATGGTCAAGGCCGAGGCGGTGCACAAGCACTTCGGCCTGGCCCACATCCTCAAGGGCATCGACCTGGAGGTCGCCCCGCGTGAGGTGTTCTGCCTGATCGGCCCGTCGGGCTCGGGCAAGTCCACCTTCCTGCGGTGCATCAACCACCTGGAGAAGATCAGCGGCGGCCGGCTCTCGGTCGACGGCGAGCTGGTCGGCTACCGGCAGAAGGGCGACAAGCTCTACGAGCTCAAGGACCGCGAGGTCGCCGCGAAGCGCCGCGACATCGGCATGGTCTTCCAGCGCTTCAACCTCTTCCCCCACATGACCGCGATCGAGAACGTGATCGAGGCCCCGGTGCGGGTGAAGAAGGAGGCCAAGGCCGTCGCCCGCGAGCGCGCGCTGGCCCTGCTGGACCGGGTCGGCCTGCGCGACAAGGCCGGGCACTACCCCGCCCAGCTCTCCGGTGGTCAGCAGCAGCGGGTGGCCATCGCCCGCGCGCTGGCGATGGAGCCGAAGCTGATGCTCTTCGACGAGCCCACCTCCGCGCTCGACCCGGAGCTGGTCGGCGACGTCCTGGACGTCATGCGGGGCCTCGCCGAGGACGGCATGACGATGATCGTGGTCACCCACGAGATGGGCTTCGCCCGCGAGGTCGGCGACGCCCTGGTCTTCATGGACGACGGCGTCGTCGTCGAGTCCGGCCACCCGCGCGACGTGCTCACCGACCCGCAGCACGACCGCACCAAGGCCTTCCTCTCCAAGGTCCTCTGACCCGCGCGTGCGTGAGGGGCGGCGCCGATCGGCGCCGCCCCTCACGCGTTCCCCCGCTGCGGCGTACGGATCACTTCAGCCCGAGGACGATCGCATCCGACACCGAACGCCAGACCACCCGGGCCTCGCCGAAGCCGGCCTCCCGCAGGGCCGCGGCGTGCCAGGCCGGGGGCAGCTCGTCGCCGTCGGCGTGGGAACCGTAGATCACGAACCGCTCCTCGGTGGGACCGGCCAGCACGGGGTCGGCCTTGGCGGTGGCCCACCACTGCTCCCAGTCCAGCACGCCCTGCGCCCTCCGCCGCTCGCGGCGGGCCCGGTCCAGCTCGCGCACGGCCGCGTTGAGCCGCGGCGTCGAGGCGTCGGGCATGTGGTCGGCGTTGAGGAACACCCCGCCGTCGCGCAGCAGGCCGGCCAGCGTCCCGTACAGGGCCTGGAGCGGCCCGGGCTTCAGCCAGTGCAGGGCGGTCGCGGTGAGCACCGCGTCGTAGGTGTCGTACGGCAGGGCCTGCGGCCAGTGCGGGTCGCGCAGGTCGGCGGTGACGAACTCGATCCTGCGCTCGCCGGCGAAGTGGCCGCGGGCGATCGCCAGCAGCGCCGGGTCGAGGTCCACGCCGGTCGACACGGCGTCCGGGAAGCGCCGCAGCAGCCGGTCGGAGATGCTGCCCGTGCCGCAGGCCAGGTCCAGCACCCGGGGTGCGGGGCCGACCAGCGCCTCCACCATGTCGAGCATGACCCGGAACCGCTCCTCGCGGTCCGGCAGGTACCACTCCTGCTGCCGGTCCCAGCTGTCCTGCCAGGCCTGCCAGTCGGTCACCGCCGCAGTGGTGTCGGACATACGGTTCCCCCTCCAGTCGTAATACCCTTAGAGCAAGAGCAGTCATTACCGACCTTAGAGCGCACGCGTAAGGACTACAAGTGGAACTCGCCTATTACTCCGACTACGCCGTGCGCCTGGTGAACAGCGAGGAGCCCGAGCGCGGCCTCGACCATCTGACCTCGGTCGATGCCGTGCGCGAGCTGTTCGGTCCGGCCAGCCAGGCGGCGGGCCGCGTGGGCGACGCCGACGTACAGCGGCTGCGCACCGTCCGGACCCGGCTGCGCGGCGTCTTCGAGGCCGCCTCCGAGGGCGACGAGGTGCGCGCCGTGGACCTGCTGAACGCACTGCTGCTGGAGTTCCCGGTCAGCCCGCAGATCTCCGGCCACGAGTACCTCGACGAGAGCGGCCGGCCGGACTGGCACATGCACCTCGCCGAGCACGCGGCCACGGCGACCGCCTCCTACGCCGCGACCGCCTGCATGGGCCTGGCCTTCCAGCTCACCGACCTCGGCGTGGACCGGCTCGGCATCTGCCAGGCCACCACGTGCCGCAACGCCTACATCGACACCTCGACCAACCGGTCCCGCCGCTACTGCTCGGACCGCTGCGCGACCCGCGCCAACGTCGCGGCCTACCGCGCCCGCAAGCGCCTGGAGAACGAGCGGTCCGCCCTGAGCGGCCTGACGCAGGACACCAGCCAGCCCGCCACGCCGGCCGCCGACCGCTGAACCTCGCGCGGCGGCCGGAAGCGCCCCCGTCCCCGGGCGAGCACCAGCTCGTCCGGGACGGTGCCGAACTCCCTGCTGTCGTTCTCCACGAAGGTGTTGTCGCCCAGCACCCACCAGCCGCCCTCGCGGCGCTCCACGGCGCGTTTGACGATCAGCAGGTCCTGCTGGAGCGGATGGCGCAGCACCACCACGTCACCCTCGCGGACCTCCGCGGCGCTCCTGACGTGCTGCACCAGCAGCCAGTCGCCGTGCTGCAGCGTCGGCACCATCGACGGACCTGTCACCTCGACCAGCTGGTACGGCACTCTCCTCCTCTGCCCAAGCCCGGGCTCACGCATGCTCAGCCTCCTCCTCCATGCTCCACCAGCCCAGGGTGACACCAGACTTTTGTCCTAAGCACCAAGGGGCACCCGAGAAAACCACTCGACAGGGGAGTAATCTCCCTGGTGGAAAGACGATCACGAGGAAGGACAGTCATGCTCGCTCGCCTGTTCGCGCCCAAGGTCAAGGTCAGCGCCCACTGCGACCTGCCCTGCGGTGTCTACGACCCGGCCCAGGCCCGCATCGAGGCGCAGTCCGTCAAGGCGGTCCAGGAGAAGTACCAGGCCAACGAGGACCCGCACTTCCGGGCCCGCGCCATCGTCATCAAGGAGCAGCGCGCGGAGCTCGTCAAGCACCACCTGTCGGTGCTGTGGAGCGACTACTTCAAGGCGCCGCACTTCGAGAAGTACCCGCAGCTGCACCAGCTCTTCAACGACGCGCTGAAGGCGGGCAGCGCCGCCAAGGCCTCGACCGACCCGGCGACCGGCCAGAAGCTGCTCGACCTGATCGACCAGATCGACGCCATCTTCCAGGAGACGAAGAAGGCCTGACCTGGCGTCGGCGCACCGCGCCCGGTCCGGGCGGCCCCGCAGGGGCCCGCGCGGACCGGGCGCGGTCGTACGCGCCCTCCGATCGGACCGTGACCTCAGGACGGCGCTTCCCGGCGCGCTTTGAACGGGCGCCATGCCGCTGCGCTCCTCCCGGGTCCTGACCTCACGCCCCCGCGCCCTGGCCGCACTCGGCCTGGTGGCCGCGCTGACCGCCGGTGGTCTCGCCGGCGCGGTCGCCCTGGCACCCTCCGCGCACCGGGGCGGACCCGCCCCCTCCCCCTCCGGCGGCGCCGACACGCTCCCGGACGTACCGCCCGCCCAGCCGCCGCCGTACGGACCCCCCGGGCCGGAGGCAAGTGACGGCCCGGGGGGCGCTTCCGCGGGGTACCGGCGCGCCACCCCCGAGCTGTCACTCGCGCTCCCGCGTGCGCGCAGGCACGCGCTCCGGAAGGGCGGGGGCAATACCGCGGAAGTCCGTGTGCGGGGGGACCGGTCTTTGATGGACTCGCCCCCGTGGCGGTTCCGCTCCCGAGGCCCGGGGTGAAGGTGCAGGTGAGGGGGTGTGGGTCCGGGTCGGGTGGGTGGGGCCGCTGTAGACTCGATCTCACTCGTACGGGTCAACCGACGTGCTAGCAGGAAGAATCCATCCCGTGGTGAACGCACTGCAGGAACTGATCAAGCGCCGGCTGGAGCAGCGGGGCTGGTCGTACGGTGAGGTGGCGCGGCGCGGTGGCGTCCCGCGGTCGACGGTGCATCACCTGGCGACGACCGCGCGGGTGGCCCGGATGCCGCAGCAGTCCACGCTGGAGGGCCTGTCGCGGGGGCTGGAGCTGCCGCTGGAGGCGGTACGCCGCGCCGCGGCCGAGGCCTGCGGGATCCACCTGTACGTCGAGGACGGCACCGGCACCACCCCCGACCCCGAGGTGGCCACCCTCATCGCCAGCGTCCAGCAACTGTCCGAAGCCGACCGCCGCCACGTCGCCGCCCTCGTCGAATCCCTCCTCCGCAGCCCCACCCGGTCATAGTCCGCCCGCCGCCGGGCCGTCCGGCGCCGCGCCGTCCGGTGGTGCTGCGCCGTGTGCGGAGCGGCAGCGGTGCAGGAAGTCGTCCTGGTCGAGGCCGCACAGCGCCGCCATCGGTTCGGCGGGCGGTGGCTCGAAGCGGTACGCCGTCAGCGCGCCGAGCAGCGCGCGGCCGTACGCCGGGCGCGGTGTCCTGCGCTCCGGAGGGGCGGTCCGGAACATGTCAGCACGCCGCCGGTCTGACGACGCGCAGCCAGCCGATGACCGCGTTGACGGTGGCGTAGTCGAGTTCGGCGATCCTGGCGACGGCGTCCGCGTCGTCCCGGCGGACCGGGACCCCGGCGGCGTCGAGGGCGCAGTGCAGCATGACCTGGTGGGCCTGCGTGGGCGGCAGGGTCTGGCCCGCGCGGATCTGGGTGCGCAGCAGGTAGGAGATCGGCAACGGGGGCGTCGGTCTGTCCACGGTCATGCTCGGGTTCCCTCGAAGTAGTCGGACAGGGCTGTGGTGAGGTCGAGCCGGCTGTGCCATGTGCGGTGGTCGAGGAGCTCGGTCTGTGTCCGGGCCCAGAAGGCGCCGATCACGGCGTGGTCGTTCCGGTCGGCGACCAGGCCGGTGGGGGGCGCCAGTCCGCGGGCGTGGGCGCGTTCGGTGAAGACGAGGGTGGTGAAGCGCCCCTCGGGCCGGGGCCCGGGGTGGACGGAGTGCCGCAGCACCGCCCTGCTCAGGGCGTCCGCCGCCACGGCGGCGGCCGGCGCGGAACCCGTGCTCCAGCCCATCAGCCGGCGGGCGTGGGCGTCGAGCACGATCACGCAGAGCAGTTCGCCCTGGCGGGTGGCGAGTTCGACGGCGTCGGTCACCCAGAGCCGGTCGGGCACGCCGGGGCGGCCCTGGAGCCCGGCACGCCGCATGAGCAGTTCTACGGTGCCGTGGCTGATGGGGATGCCGTGCCGCAGGGTGAGCTCCTCGTGGATGCGCCGGTACCCGAAGGTGCCGCGCGAGGCGGCGTGGATGGAGCTGATGAGGTCCGTCAGCCACAGGTGCCGGGTGGAGCGGGGCGAGGGAGGCCGGCCGCGCCAGGTGAAGTACCCCGACTCGGAGATGCCGAGGACGCGCGTGGCGGTCCGGATCGGGAGCCCCTCACCAGCCATCACCTGCACGGCCTCAAATCGCCTTTTGGGGACACCACATCGCGCAGCAGCTCGGTGACCCGCCGGTGGACGGCGAGTTCGGTCTCCAGTTCGGTGATGCGCCTGCGGGCCGCGGTCAGCTCTGCGGTGCCCATCGGTGCGCGCCGCGGCCTGCCCAGGTGCGGCAGGTGCGTGCGCCGCCATTGGTAGATCGTCTGGTCGCCGAGGCCGAGGTCCAGGGCGACCTTCTTCACCGGCTCGCCCGCGACCAGCAGGTCGAGGGCCTTGCGGCGCAGCTCGGGCGGGTATCGCTTGGGCACTTCGTCCTCCGGAAGGCCGGTCGTGGTCCCGGGCCGGGGACCCGTCTGGGGGTTTGGGGAGGTGAGGGACGTGCCCCCGGCCCGGAAGCGGTGGGGGCGTCAGCTGACGTGGCGGTGCATGGTCACGGTGGGCCGGAACTCCCGCAGCGTGCTCGTTCCGGCTCCGGCCGGGACGGCGGCCGCCGCGCGGTCGAGGACGGCCCTGACCTCGGCGGCGAGGGCGTCCGCGCGGCGCTCGATCTCGGAGATCGGGTCGCCGCACCGCCTCAGCTCGGCCACCCGGCGCCGGATGTCGGCGAGCCGGTCCCGGTCGCGGGCGCTCAGGGAAAGCGGCCGCGGGGTCGCCACGATGAACTGGTAGGCGCCCGCGAAGGTCTGGCATCCGCTGCAGTGCTGGTTGACGGCACGGCTGATGTTCGTCGCGTTGATCCGCCGGAGGTCGACACCGGAGGTGGTGACGATCTGGAAGGAGAGGGCGATCGAACGGCACGGACGGGAGAGCGAGCAGCCGACGGAGGCGGCGACCGCCCGGTTGTGCGCCGCGGCGGCGACGAGCGGCCCGAACTGGTGGATCGAGAACTCCTCGTCGTACTGGACGGGGTGCGCCCGGTTGGCGAGGGTGTGCGCCTCGTCCACGGCGGCGCCGACGCTGCGGGGGATGTGCGACCCCGATGCCGCGCCGGCCGGGGCCGCGGTGGCGAGGGCGACGAGGCCGGCGGTGGTCAGCATGCCCAGCCGGACGGCCTTGCGGCCCACCGTGCTGGTGTGGGGCTTTCGGTGCGTCACGGACTTCTCCTGTACCGATGGAAGGGATGTCGGGGGAAGGGGGAAGGGGGAAGGGAAAGGGGAAGGGAAAAGAGGGAGGGCCGGCCCGCGTCAGGTCGGCAGGGGCGCGGGGAAGGACACGGTGAAGCTCGGGATGGGGGGCTCCGAGGGCGTCGCGGAGTCCGACGGTGTGGCGGAGGGCGAGCCGTCGGACGGGCTCGGCCCTGCCGTGGCCGTGGTCCGGGTGCTGCTCGGTTGCGGTTCGCTGCGCGAGGCCCGCGGGCTGGGCGAGTTCGACGGCGAGGGGCTGCCGCTCGCCGAGGCGGAGGCGTCGGCCGAGCCGGACTCCGAGGGTGCGGCCGAGGACGCGGTCGCCGACGGCTCGCCCACCGCCACGGTCACCGGGGGTGTGGTGACGCTGGGCAGCGGTGCGGGGGCGACCGGGCGCAGGGGCCTGATCTCGGGCACTCCGGGCTGCAGGATGGGCGCGATCGGCGGCTGCGGCGGCAGCGGCTTGGGGGTCACCCCGCCCACCCACGCGGCGCACAGCGCCGCAGCTCCGGCCAGTGTGGCCCCGCCGATGAGGAGCCTCAGCCGGAGATTCCCCTCCGTGGCGCGGACGACGTAGCGGACGAGCCGGCCCCCGAGGCGCACCGACAGGTACGCCGCCCCCGCCAGGGGGAAGATCAGCATCAGGCTGCCGATGACCCCGACCGTCCCGGCGGCGAACTGGCCCTCGGCGAAGGCGGAGCCGGTCCCGGTCAGCTGCTCGACCAGGGACCGCAGGCTCGTCTCGAGCAGGCGCGGCAGGTTCCACAGCACGTAGCCGAGCTCGGCCAGCAGCAGGGGCACCATGGTCAGCACCCAGGTGGTGACGATGATCCGGGCGGAGCGCTTGAGGTCGGAGACCTCGGGGGGCACCGGGCGGCCCGGCAGCATGCTGCGCAGGATCGGCTTGATCTTGCCGAAGAGGTCCGGGACGCCGGCGAGGTCACCGAGGATGTAGTAGCCGTCCAGCCGGACGGCCGGCATCAGCTGCTCGATGATCTCGAAGTGGGCCAGGTAGATGGCGGCGAGGAAGAAGGACTGCCCGGTGGCGAAGTAGCCGCCGGCCAGGGCCAGTATGAAGACGACGTTGAAGTAGACGCCGCCCAGGTCGGTGCGCATGCGCCCGCCCCGGCCGATCCGGTAGACGTCGGTGACGTCGGTGTACATCGACGGCCAGATGAGGAAGATGCCGCAGCCGATGGCCCCGGGGCGGGCCCCGCCGTAGCGGCACGCGGAGGCGTGCCCGAACTCGTGGAAGACGAGCGAGGCCACGGTCAGCGCGAACACCACGAGCATCAGCACCGGCTGCTCCAGCACCTGGAGCACCGGGGTCATCGCCCCGTGGACGGCGAACAGCCAGATCTCCATGGCGACCGCCGTCGCGAGCACCAGCGTCACCGCCAGCGGACGGTGCAGCCAGGCCAGGGAGCGGGCGATGCGGGCGACCTGCCGCTCGCGGAAGATGACCCGGTGGCCCTTCAGGACGAGCAGGAGGTCCGCGGTGGGCCCGGTGACCTCGTCGTCCTCCTGCCCGAAAGGGACGGTGACGCCCAGCGGCTGGAGCTTGTTCTCGATCAGGTAGTGCACGTTCTCGGCGCTGACCTCACGGCCGAAGCGCCCGCTCACCCGGTGCGAGATGGCCTCGGTGTCGCGCCGTCCGTCGATGGCGCGGGCGACCAGGTACAACAGCCGGCTCAGCTGGACGACCTGCCCGTCCCCCCGGCGGACGATGTACCGGGGTTCGGTGGTCCCCGAGCCCTTGTACTCGCCCAGGAGTTGCAGGCCCGCGCCGAGCCGCGGGACGGGGAAGCCCGTGTCGTGGAAGGGAGGTTCCATCACGTCCGCGCCGTACACCGCCGTTCCCGTGGGGCCGGGGCCGTGAGCAATGTGACTTTCCGTCACCGTCCTGCTCTTCCTCCCGAGACGGACCGCGCCACGACGGGCGCGGTCCGCACACGTACGGGTGTTGTTACTGGCGGATGTTGATGGCCTGGACGGCCTCGGACTGGGCGACCGCGAACGGGGAGAACTGGTTCGCCGCGAGCGACTCGTTGTGGGCGTCGACGTGCGCGATGTTCTTGGTCACGTGCGTGGTCTTGACGAAGCTGAACTTCAGCTTGCCCAGGGCCTCGCGGCCGGGCAGCAGCTCCGCGGACTCGGCGTCGAGCTGGTCCATGTTCATGGGAGGGGGATACCTTTCTCGGTATGCGGAAGGAGGTGGAACGCCGACTACTGCTTGATGTTGATGGCCTGGGTGGCCTGCGACTGGGCGACCGCGTACGGCGACCACTCGTTGGCCGCGAGCGACTCGTTGTGGGCGTCGACGTGGGCCACGTGCTTGGTCACGTGCGTGGTCTTGACGAAGCTGAACTTGAGCTTGCCCAGGGCCTCGCGGCCGGGCAGCAGCTCCGCGGACTCGGTGTCCAGCTCACGCATGTCGAGCATGGGGGATCCTTCGTACGAGGGGTGCGGACGGGGGCCGGGTCCCAGAACCCGTCCATCCACACCGGACGATCTGTCTGACGGCGTTGGACAGTAGTCGGGCGCCACGGGCCCGGCAAGCGATTCGGATCCATGACTGTCCGTCAACGCGGCGGCTGCACAAGGGAAACGACAGGTGGGAGCACCGGCGAGGGCACCTCGGGCACCCGGCCCCACCCCCCGGATATCACTCGAACGGGTCAATCCGCCCCCTGCCCGATGTGGGGAAGTCCCGGCAGAGGGGGCGAAGCACGACGAACCGGTGGCTATCCTCTCGATCCCCGAGGCGCTTGGGCCGACCAAGCCTCCGGTGAGAGGGGTGCACGTGCTTGTCGTTCAAGGGGCGACCGCCACCGCCGTCGTCCGCCACCGGACCGGAGAGCCGGTGGTCCTGCTTTCCGGCGAACTCCCCGCGGTCCTCACGCCGGCCGCCCTGAACGAACTGCTGAATCTGGCCGCGGCCGTCCTCACGGCCGAGGAGATGACCCTCTTCCGCAGTTGCCTGACCGCACTGCGCTGCGGGGAGAAACTCCAGGAACGCCGTATCGAGGTCAGCGGCGCCGTCCTCACCGTCTACAGCAGCTGACCCGAACCGAATTCCACCCTTTTTGGATTGCATTTCCCGGGGCATTTTCAATACGTCCCGAGTGGGCGACATGCCGAATGCAGATCACCCTGGAGGGTGTTTCCCCCGCCTCTCCCGAGGGATACCCGAGCATCAACTCCCGAAGCTCAGGAGCGGTTTTTCCCCGGAAGCGGGGGCAAGCCGACGGGTCGCCCGTTCGGCCGTGCGTCACCGATCGGCGGAATGAATGCGGCACAAGTCCCGAGTAACGTCTGGCGGGCCATCCGGCAATTCACCGAGTTTGAGGAGAAATGCGGTGAGAAAATTCGTTCGCGCTGCCGCAACGGCGGCACTGGCCACGGTCGCCCTGGCGGTCCCCATGACGGCGACGGCCTCCGCAACCCCGTCCCACTCCGCGTCCGGCCACTACCGGAACGCCGGGCACGGCAACTGGGGCGGGGACTACGGCCGCTGCGGGCCACGCCAGTGGGGGTACGGCAGGTGGGACGATCGCTGGGACCGCGGCCGGGGCCACGGCCACGGTCGCGGCCACGGTCGCGGCTTCGCCCACCAGCGGTACGACCGCTTCGGGTTCGGCCGGTACTGGCAGGACCGCGACTGCGACTGCCGCTACCGCTACTGAACCCGCCGGCCATGACGTGGGCCTCCGGGAAGGGGACTTTCCCGGGGGCCCACCCCTGTGCGCATTCCGTTCCGCCCGCCCCGCCGCTCAGCTGCTGTAGACGGTGAGGACGGCGCCGCTGACCTCGATACGGCGTTCCTGGAGTTTCTCCCCGCAGCGCAGTGCGGTCAGGCAACTGCGGAAGAGGGTCATCTCCTCGGCCGTGAGGACGGCCGCGGCCAGATTCAGCAGTTCGTTCAGGGCGGCCGGCGTGAGGACCGCGGGGAGTTCGCCGGAAAGCAGGACCACCGGCTCTCCGGTCCGGTGGCGGACGACGGCGGTGGCGGTCGCCCCTTGAACGACAAGCACGTGCACCCCTCTCACCGGAGGCCCCGGGTCCACGAACTCGTCGTCCCGAGACTGGAGAGAATATCCCCGTGCTCCCCACTCTTTGTCCGTTCTGGGTTACTTCACCACCACACGCCCCGTCAGGCACGGCATGGGCATGGCCAATCGAACGCCGGGTACCGGTCAGCGGACAGCAGCAAGGGCCAAATCAGCACGCTGCTGCACCAGATGGACCGGGCCGTCCGCAGTAGACGCCGAGCGGCGTTTGGCGTTGCGATGTTCCCTGCGCCGGCGCGCGCCCCCAAGGGTCAGCCGGACTCCGGACCGGACGCCGACCGGGGCTCGGTGGAGCTGCGGAGGAGGGATTCGACGAGGGCGGCGACGTGGCGGCGGTCGGCTTCGGACAGTTGCTGGACGCTGGCGATGAGGGTGGCCACCTCGGGGTCGGGGGTGGTGCCGGTGCCGTCCTCGACGTACAGGTGGATCCCGCAGGCCTCGGCCGCGGCGCGGCGTACCGCCTCCAGCGGCAGCTCCAGCCCCCGCGACAGGCCCTCCAGCGTGGACTGCTGCGGCATCCGGGCCACCCGCGCGGTCGTCGCCAGGTGATGCACCGTCGACCGCGGGACGCCACCGCGCCGCGCCACCTCACCGTACGACCAGCCCCGCTGCTCCAGCCGGCGCTTGATCAGTTCCTGCAGTGCGTTCACCACGGGATGGATTCTTCCTGCTAGCACGTCGGTTGACCCGTACGAGTGAGATCGAGTCTACAGCGGCCCCACCCACCCGACCCGGACCCACACCCCCTCACCTGCACCTTCACCCCGGTGTGCCACGCCAGCCGGACCGAACTGCCGCGAAATGCTTGCCGCGGGGCGCGCCAGGGGCTAGCGTCCAATGTCATCAGACAACTCGTCCGATGGCCATGGACAACGCGGTACGGACCCGCTTCCGCCCGACCGCCCCACCGGGCTCCCCTGCGAAGGCGGTCCGCACCCCGGAATCCCGACAGTGATTCTGCGCTTCCCCGGGCGGTTTCATCCGGCGTCGCCAAAACTGCCCTCCCTCCTCCGAAACCCGTACCTTCAACGCTCCGGGACGCGGTGCGTCACGCCCGGCGCCGGTGACGTCGGACGGAATCTAGGGGTGATCAACGCCCCCGAAACCCGGTTGCCCAAAACTGGCCGCTTTTGCCCCATCCGATCAAGTGATTCAACGTCATGGGCATTGCTCTCCGCACATGCCGACAGCAGATATATGCATGCTTCGTCGGCTCCCCCGGCCGGACGGTGTCCGTGCGCCGATCACTCGCAGCAGAATCCGGGAGTGGTATGTGCGACGAATTCTGCGGGCCCGCCCTCGCGGCATGGCTCGCCCGAGGAGCCGGTGACCCACGGCGCCGCCTGGACGAGTGGGCCCGCGCCAGGAACCGGGTGACGCTGCTGCCGGCCGGCCACCGGTGGGACGCCGTCAGGATCCCCGAACGACCGGGCCACGAGGTCCTGGCACGACTGCAGGACAGCACCGCGCCCGTGGGACCCGTCATGTGGGACCGGCGCTGCGGCTTCCTGTACTTCCTGGTGCCGCCGCGCGCCGAGGACGTCTGGTCCCCGCTCGGGCTGCGCTTCCTCGCCCTCGGCGGGTGGCTGGCCGCCACCGACCCGCGCAGGCCGGC
Source organism: Streptomyces sp. NPDC001902 (assembly GCF_042891295.1). Classification (NCBI taxonomy): domain Bacteria; kingdom Bacillati; phylum Actinomycetota; class Actinomycetes; order Kitasatosporales; family Streptomycetaceae; genus Streptomyces; species Streptomyces sp. NPDC001902. The sequence continues at coordinate 163,537 of NZ_JBIATA010000002.1, forward strand.
CCGGCACCCGGCCCTGTGGATCCACTCCAGGAACGCCGTGGAACTCACCGGCCCGGCATATCTCTACATCGCCTGCCTGGAGGTGCTGACCGCCGGCGCCCGCTCCCTGCCGCGCGTTCCCGCGCCCCTGTGAGACGGCCGCCGGCCCGTCACACCCGCAGCGCCCGCCCGCGGCGCACGGCACGCACGCCCCGCACGGCGCGCAGGGTGCGCACCACCCGGCGCACGGCGCGGTGACGGCGGAGGGCCTCGGCGCGGACCGGGCTGCCCCCGGGCAGGCGCAGACTGGTGAGGCGGCGCCGCTTGAAGTACTGGGGGTGGCGCGGCAGATGACGGCGGAGCCACTCCTCGGCCTCCGGGCGCAGCCCGGGGTGGAGACGGGCCTGCATGCAGTAGCCCACGGTCCGCAACAGCGGGGCGAGGGTCCCCTCCACCACCTCCGCGGTGAGGGCCGGCGGGCGGCCGACGAGGGCGGCGTCCCGCTCCAGGTCCGGGAGGGCGGCGTCGACGAGGGTGAGCGGGATGCGGTCCTCGCTCTCGTACGGGGCGACCCGGTCCAGCAGCGGCCCGGTGCCGACGCGTGCGGCGGGGATGCCGTGCAGGGCCGCGGCGGTGAACAGGGCGGTCGAGGAACAGCCGACGACCAGCGCGGGGCGGAACCGCGCGAGCAGGGCCTCGGCGGCGACGGGCCCCTCCAGGACCGCCAGTTCCACGCCGAGCCCGGCGGCGGCCCTGCCGAGCGAGGACGTCAGGTCCTCGGGCGCGCCGGGATCGGGGGCGTAGACCAGCGAGGTGTGACCGGCCGCGACCGCTCCGCGGAGCATGCGCACGTGGAGCCCGGCCTCCTCCCGCCCGTCGACGAGGCCGCTCGCGCTCAGGTGCTCGCCGAGCAGGAGTGCGGTGTGCCGCTCGGGAACCGGCGGGACGAGGGCGGCCATGCCCTGGAGCGTGTTCAGCAGCACGTCCTCGGGGACGGCCACGGGCTCCACCGCGTGCTCGGCGAGCAGCAGCGGGCGCAGCCCCGGCAGCAGGTCGACGTGGAGCAGCCGCGCGATACGGCGACCGGGACCGGCCGGCAGCCGGTCGGCGGTGGGTCCGTAGCCCGTCAGGCCGGCGGCGTACACGTGGACCGGGCTCTCGGCGAAGATCTCGGCGACCGAGCGGGCGGGCGGCGAGTGCGGCGCCTCACAGACGATCTCCACGGGTCCCTCGCCCAGCTCCCAGGCGAGCCGCAGTGCCCGCTCCCACAGGGTGAGGTCCTCCTCGCGGGGCGACCAGTCGGCCGGGTGGTGCGGGGCGATGGCGGCGTTCCAGGAGCGCACGGCGTCGAACTCGGGCCGCAGCGCCGCGAAGCCCGGCGTGCGGTCGAGGGGCGTGGCGAGCTCGGGGACGGCCGAGACGTCGCTCACCACGAGGAGACGGCGGCGGCCCCCACGGGGTCCGAACAACCCCGCCCGGATGGCCGCCGTGACGGTCGCCGCCGCGTAAGGGGTGGCGGCGAAGAAGATCTGGGTCATCCATTCGTCCTTCATGTCGCCGCGCGCCCGGCGCGGCATCCGGTCCGGGGCGCGGCGCTGCCGCTCGTGGCCCAGCATCACGGACCCGTTCGTCCCGGTCCAAGCCGTGGCGCCGGATGTCACCGGTCCGAGTGAGCGGGGCCCGGAACGGCCCCGGAGCACGTCCGCGCGAAAAACTTCCTCCGACGTGTCGATCCGCGCGCCGCCCGTTCGACGCGTAGGCAGGAGCGGGGAGGATCCCCACCCGTGCCTGAGGAACCCGTACCTGAAGAAGGAGAACGCGATGCGTTTCATGTCCCTGATCCGGATCAACGAGGACAACGTCCCCGAGGGCGGCCCCGACGAGCGGCTGATGGAGGAGATGGGCAAGCTCATCGAGGAGATGTCCAAGGCCGGCGTGCTCCTGGACACGGCCGGTCTGCGGCCGACCTCCGAGGGGACCCGGCTGCACTGGGACCACGGGAAGCTGTCCGTCGTCGACGGGCCCTTCACCGAGTCCAAGGAGTTCATCGGCGGCTACGCGATCGTCCAGGCGAAGTCGAAGGAGGAGGCCGTGGAGTGGACCAAGCGCTTCCTGCAGGTCCACGGCGACGCCTGGGAGATCACCTGCGAGCTGCGGCAGGTCGAGGAGGCCCCCGAGCTCTCCTGAGGCGCCCGGAGCGCCGCCGGTTGCCCTCGCCCGGAGCGGCTGCTCTGATGGGTGGCTGTGACGGCTTCGGCTCCAGGTACCGATGACGCCCGCCGCGCGATCGAGGCGGTGTGGCGGATCGAGTCGGCCCGGGTGATCGCCGGTGTCGCGCGGATCGTGCGCGACATCGGCGTCGCCGAGGAGCTCGCGCAGGACGCCCTGGTCGCCGCCCTCGAACAGTGGCCGGGCGCCGGCGTCCCGGACAACCCCGGTGCCTGGCTGACGACCACGGCGAAGCACCGGGCGATCGACCTCGTCCGCCGCAAGGAGGTCTTCGCGCGCAAGCTCCGGGAACTCGGCCACACCCTGGAGGGCGGCCAGGCGTACGAGCCCGACTTCGCGGCCGCCGAGGCGGCCGCCGACGGCGACATCGAGGACGACCTGCTGCGGCTGGTCTTCACCGCCTGCCACCCGGTGCTGTCCACCGAGGCCCGCGTGGCGCTCACCCTGCGGCTGCTCGGTGGTCTGACCACCGCCGAGATCGCGCGCGCCTACCTCGTCCCCGAGGCGACCGTCGCCCAGCGCATCGTGCGGGCGAAACGGACGCTGGCGAAGGCGGACGTGCCCTTCGAGCAGCCGCACGGGCCCGACCGGGTCGAACGGCTCTCCTCCGTCCTGGAGGTCATCTACCTGGTCTTCAACGAGGGCTACTCGGCGACCGCGGGCGACGACTGGATGCGCCCGGCGCTGTGCGAGGACGCGCTGCGCCTCGCCAGGGTGCTGGCGGGGCTGATGCCCAAGGAGCCCGAGGCCCACGGCCTGGCCGCGCTGCTGGAGATCCAGGCCTCCCGTTCTGCCGCCCGCACCGGCCCGGACGGGCAGCCCGTCCTGCTGGCCGACCAGGACCGGCGGCGCTGGGACCAGCTGCTGATCCGGCGCGGCTTCGCCGCCCTGGCGCGCGCCGAGGCGGCGGGCGGCCCGCCGGGCCCGTACGCGCTGCAGGCGGCCATCGCCGCCTGCCACGCCCGCGCCCTGCACGCGCGGGACACGGACTGGCGGCGGATCGCCGAGCTCTACGCGGCCCTGGCACAGCGCGCGCCGTCCCCGGTGGTGGAACTCAACCGGGCGGTCGCGGTCACCATGGCGTACGGACCGCAGGAGGGGCTCGCGCTCGTGGACGGGCTCACCGACGAGCCGTCGCTGCGCGGCTACCACCTGCTGCCGAGCGTCCGCGGTGACCTGCTGGAGCGGCTCGGCCGGTACGCCGAGGCCCGCGAGGAGTTCCTGCGCGCCGCCTCCCTGACGCGCAACGAGCGCGAGCGTGCCCTGCTGGTCGAGCGCGCCGCCCGGGCGAGCCTGGCGGCTAAGCGGTAGGCGGCCGGGCGCCGGGTCCCGGGCCGCGGCGGCGGCCGGCGGTGCCGTCGATGGCCTCGACGACCGGGTGGCGGTGCGCCTCGGACCCGCGCAGGGCGTGCAGCATGACGAGCATCATCAGCGGGCACATCAGGGCCACGGCGAGGATGAAGATCGCACCGATCGGCACACCGAGCCCCACCGCGACCACCACCGCGGCCGCGGCGACGAGCCCGTACAGCCCGTAGTGCCGGCCGGTCGCCCTCGTCCTGTCCATCGCGGCCTCCCGCGGTCTCGCCGACGGCGTGGATTTCATCGTACGGCCGCGGGCGCGTGGCGCATCCGGACGCCGACGGCCCCTGCGCGGGGCCCGGGTGACGGGTGGGCCAGGGGGACGGCGCGCGCCCCCGCAGTCACCCGCGGACTCCCGCGCGCCCTCACCGAGCGGGTGCCGGGCGGGTGGACATACGTCCCGCTCATGGGATCATCCTGCGGTGCGCCGCCCGCGGCGCGGCGGGAACCGCGGCCCGCACGCGGGACACCCGACGTCGTCGACACCCGAGAGGGACAGGGCATGACCGGAACGGCGAGCCGCTACCTCTACCTCACCCGGCACGCAGAGGCGCTGCCGGACGGGAGCGGCCTGACGGAGAACGGCTTCCGGCAGGCCGGACTCCTCGGCGAGCGGCTGGGGGGCTCCCCGGTCTCCGCCGTCCACCACGGTCCGCTGCCCGGGGCAGCGCAGTCCGCGGCGCTGATCGGCGAGCGGCTGGGGAACGGGGTGCCCGTGACGCCCAACGAGCTCGCGGGGGACTACCCGCCGTACTTCCCCGCGGAGTCCGAGCTGCCGCCGGACAGCGCGTACTACCTCTCCCGCTTCCTCGACCACTTCTCCGCCGAGGAGCGCGCCTGGGGACCGCACTGGGCCGCCGAGGCGCTGACCCGCTTCGCCGGGCCGATGGCGGCGGGCAAGGCGGCGCACGAGCTGGTCGTGACCCACAACTTCCTGATCGGCTGGCTGGTCTCGGCGGCGCTGGACGCGCCCCGCTGGCGCTGGCTCAGCCTCAACCACGCCAACGCCGCCCTGACGGTGATCCGCTACACCCCCGGCCGGCCGAACTCTGTGCTGCTCCTCAACGACATGCGGCACCTCCCGGAGGAACTGCGCTGGACCGGTTTCCCGGCCGAGCTGCACTTCTGACGGCGGTCGCCCGGCTCCTTGCCGGCCACCCGACACCGGGCCCCGCGCCGCGCCGTACGCCCCGCGCGCAGGCCCGGCACCCGGTCCGGGGACCTTGTGGCCTATGGCAACCTCAAACCGGGCAGTGTTAGAAATGTCGGCATGGTCGACGTTTTCGACCGATTCGGGGCGTCACAATGCGGTCACTGACCGAGAAGAGCCCGCGGAGCGTCGCCGGACAGGTCTTCATCCTGCAGGTGGCGATCGTCGTGCTGCTCGTGGCGGGCGGCGTGTTCGCGCTCGTCGTGCAGTCCCGGCACGACAGCGAGCGCGAGGCCGTGAACCGTTCGATCGCGGCGGCGAGCACCTTCGCCCGCTCCCCCGGCCTGGTGGACGTGCTGAAGGAACCGGACCCCTCCAAGACCCTCCAGCCCATCACCGAACTGGCCCGCAAGGAGGCCGGGGTCGACTTCATCGTGGTGATGGACACCAAGGGGATCCGCTACACGCACCCCATCCCCGGCCGGATCGGCCAGCAGTTCGTCGGCACCATCGGGCCGTCCCTGCAGGGCAGGGTCTACACCGAGAGCGTGCAGGGCCCGCTCGGCCACGAGGTCCAGGCGGTCGTGCCCGTCTTCGACCCCGTCGACGACCCGCACGGCCAGGTCGTGGCACTGGTGTCGGCCGGCATGAAGGTGAAGAACGTGACCGGCGTGGTCGCCAAGCAGCTGCCGATCATCCTCGGCGCCGGCGCGGCCGCGCTCGCCCTGGCCATGGGCGGCACCGCCCTGGTCGCCAGACGGCTGCGCCGGCAGACCCACCGCCTGGACGCGGCCGAGATGACCCGCATGTACGAGCACCACGACACCGTGCTGCACTCCGTGCGGGAGGGCGTGCTCATCGTCGACGAGGACGGTCGGCTGCTGCTCGCCAACGACGAGGCCAAGCGCCTGCTCGACCTCGCCCCCGACGCCGAGGGCCGGCGGATCACCGACCTGCACGGGCTCGACCCGGGCACGGTCGAGCTGCTGACCTCCCAGCGGGTGGCCACCGACGAAGTGCTGCCGGCCGGCGACCGCCTGCTGGCGGTCAACCAGCGTCCCACCGACGGCCACGGCGGCCCCAAGGGCTCGATCGTGACCCTGCGCGACTCCACGGAGCTGCAGGCGCTGTCCGGCCGCGCCGAGGACGCCAGGGAACGCCTCAAGCTGCTCTACGACGCAGGCCTGGGCGTCGGCACGACCCTCGACGTGGTGCGCACCGCCGAGGAGCTGGCGCAGGTCACCGTGCCGCGCTTCGCCGACTTCGTCACCGTCGACCTGGCCGACCCGGTGCTGCGCGGCGAGGAGCCCAGCGGCACCGCCGGCTCCGACATGCGCCGCACGGCCGTCAACGGCATCCGCTCCGACGCCCCGCTCTACCCGCTCGGCAGGCTGATCGACTTCCTGCCCTCCACCCCGCAGGCGCGCGGCTTCGGCAGCGGCCGCGCGGAGATCGTCGCCGACCTCTCCGCGGACGCAGGCTGGCTCGCGCAGGACCCCGAGCGCACGGACCGGGTCGTGGGGTACGGCATCCACTCGCTGATCGCGGCCCCGCTCAAGGCCCGCGGCGTGGTGCTGGGCATCGCCAACTTCTGGCGTTCGGAGAAGCCGGAGCCGTTCGACGAGGAGGACCTCTCGCTCGCCGAGGAGCTCGTCGCCCGCGCCGCGATCAACATCGACAACGCGCGCCGCTACACCCGCGAGCACGCCCTGGCCGTCACCCTGCAGCGCAGCCTGCTGCCGCGCGCGCTGCCCGAGCAGAGCGCCCTGGACGTGGCCCACCGCTACCTGCCCGCGCAGTCCGGCGTCAGCGGCGACTGGTTCGACGTGATCCCGCTCCCGGGCAACCGGGTGGCGCTGGTCGTCGGCGACGTCGTCGGCCACGGGCTGCACGCCGCCGCCACGATGGGGCGGCTGCGCACCGCGGTGCACAACTTCTCCACCCTCGACCTGCCGCCCGACGAGCTCCTCGGGCACCTGGACGACCTGGTCGGCCGCATCGACCAGGACGAGTCCGGCACCGGCGTCGGGGCCGGCGTCATGGGTGCCACCTGCCTGTACGCGATCTACGACCCCGTCTCACGGCGCTGCGTGATGGCGCGGGCCGGGCACCACCCGCCCGCCCTGGTCCGCCCCGACGGCGGCGTGGAGTTCCCCGACCTGCCCGCCGGGCCGCCGCTGGGCCTGGGCGGCATGCCGTTCCAGACGGCGGAGCTGGAGCTGGCGGAGGGCACCCAGCTGGTCCTGTACACCGACGGGCTGATCGAGGACCGCAGGCGGGACCTCGACGTCGGCATGGAGATGCTGAAGCAGGCCCTGGCCGCCCACCCGGACCGGCCGCCCGAGGAGAGCTGCCAGGCCGTGCTGGAGGCGCTGCTGCCGGGCCGTCCCAAGGACGACGTGGCGCTGCTCATCGCCCGCACCCGGTGCACCCCCGCCGATCACGTCGCCGAGTGGGACGTGCCCCTCGATCCCGCGGCCGTGTCCGGGATGCGGGCCGCCGTCGCGGAGAAGCTGGACGAGTGGGGCCTGTCGGAGCTGGCGTTCGGCATGGAACTGGTGCTCAGCGAACTGATCACCAACGCGATCCGCTACGGCTCCGCGCCCATCAGGGTCCGGCTGCTGCTGGACCGCACGCTGACCTGCGAGGTGTCCGACGGCAGCAGCACCTCGCCGCACCTGCGCTACGCCGCCACCACCGACGAGGGCGGCCGCGGGCTGTTCCTGGTCGCGCAGGTCGCCGAACGCTGGGGCACCCGCTACACCCCCGAGGGCAAGGTGATCTGGGCGGAGCAGCCGCTGCCCGCCTGGGCGGACCGCGCCCTGGACGCGGGCGCCCGGCTGACGGGCGCGGTCGACGCCTCGACGCGGTGAACGCCCCGGGGCTCAGCCGGACGTCTGCGCCAGCACACGGGCCCGGCACCGGGCCGGCGTACCCCAGGCGGAGCGCAGCGCGCGGGCCTTGGTGAGCCACAGGGACAGGTCGTACTCGGCCGTGTAACCGAGGGCGCCGTGCAGTTGCAGCGCGGTCCGCGCGGCCCGGTAGGCGGCCTCGCCGCAGGCCACCTTCGCGGCGGCGACGTCGGCGCCGGTCCCGGTCACGGCGGCGCCGTGCAGCAGGGGCCTGGCGAACTCCAGGGCGATCAGGGTGTCGGCCAGCCGGTGCTTGACGGCCTGGAAGGAGCCGACCGGCACCCCGAACTGGTGGCGCCGCCGCACATGGTCGACCGTACGGGCCAGCAGCGCGAGCCCGACGCCGAGCGCCTGGGCCGCCGTGACGAGCGCCGCCCGGTCGGCGGCCCGGGCGGCCGCGGCCGCGACGGCGGGCCCGGCGGCCAGCACCGCCGCGGTGCCCTCCTGCGGGACGGCCAGACGCCGGACGGGGTCGAGGGAGGCCAGGACCGGGCCATGGTGGCGGGCCAGGAGCAGCCGGTCGCCGCTCACGACCAGGACGGCGTCGGCGGCGTCGGCGTCGAGGGCGTGGCCGCCCTCCGGCGCGGCGAGGCCCAGCACGGCCCGTCCCGCGGCGACGCGGGGCAGCCACTCCTTGGCCGGCCCCGGGTCGGGCAGCGCGTCCAGGAGCGCGGCGGCGGCCACCGTCTCGACGACCGGGCCCGGTACGGCGTGCCGCCCCAGCTCGACGAAAGCGAGGGCGAGCTCGACGGGGCGTGGGCCGTAGCCGTCGTACGCCTCCGGCACGGCGAGCGCGAAGAGCCCGGCGTCGGCCAGCCGGGCCCACAGCCGCCGCCCCGGTGCGTGCTCCCCCGCGGCCCAGGCACGCGCCGCCTCCGGCGTCCCGGCGGCGGCGAGCATGCGGTCCAGGGCGTGGGCGAAGTCCGCCTGCTCCACGGTCGGCAGGAACCTCATCCGCGACGCCCCCTCGGCAGCCCGGGCAACCGCTCGGCCATGACCTCGCGCTGCATCCCGCTCGCACCCGCACACGCAGGACGACGCGAGCCACCAGCGCCGTACGCCCCGGCACGGCCGGCGCCACGCACCCGGCAGCAGCAGGCCGGACCGTACTCCCCCACGACCCGGGCGCCCGGCGGGAACCTCATCCGCGACGCCCCCTCGGCAGCCCGAGCAACCGCTCGGCGACGATGTCGCGCTGGATCTCGTTCGTACCGGCGTAGACGGGCCCCGCGAGCGCGAACACCCAGCCCTCGGCCCAGGGGCCCCCGGCGGCCTCCCCCGGCGGCCCCAGGAGGTCCAGCGCAGTCTCGTGCAGGGCGATGTCCAGCTCGGACCAGAAGACCTTGGTGAGGCTGGACGCGCCTGCCTCCGGTGCGCCGCCCTCGGCGGCGCGGGCGGCGCCCGCGTAGGCGGCCAGCTGGTACGCACGGGCGCCGATCAGCGCGTCCGCGACACGGTCGGCGGCGGCCGGGTCCGCGTCCTCGCCGCAGGAGTGCCACAGGGCCGCCAGGCGGCGGGCGGCCGCCGTGAAGCGGCCGGGGCTGCGCAGGGTGAGGCCGCGCTCGTCGGCCGCCGTGCTCATGGCGACCCGCCAGCCGTCGCCGGGGGCGCCGACCACGTCGGCGTCGGGCACGAAGACGCCGTCCAGGAAGAGTTCGGCGAAGGCCGGCTTCCCGTCGAGGCGGGCGAGCGGCCGCACGGTCACCCCGGGCGCGTCGAGCCCGAACATCAGGTAGGTCAGTCCCTGGTGCGGCCGCGGCGCCCCGGGGTGGCTGCGGAACAGCCCGAACGCGCGGTCGGCGAAGGCGGCGCGGGAGGACCAGGTCTTCTGGCCGCGCAGCAGCCAGCCGCCCTCGGTGCGGGTGGCCGTGGAGCGCAGCGACGCCAGGTCGGAACCCGCCTCCGGCTCGGACCAGGCCTGCGCCCAGATCACCTCGCCGCGCGCCATGGGCGGCAGGACGCGGTCGCGCTGCTCCTGGGTGCCGTGCTCCAGGAGGGTCGGGCCGAGCAGGCTGATCCCGTTCTGGCCGACCCGGCCGGGCGCCCCGGCGGCGTAGTACTCCTCCTCGAAGACCAGCCACTGGAGGAGCGTGGCGTCCCGCCCCCCGTAGGCGGCAGGCCAGGAGACGACCGACCAGCGGTCGGCGGCCAGCCGGCGCTCCCAGGCGCGGTGGGCGGCGAAGCCCTCGGCCGTCTCCAGGGAGGGCAGCGGGACGGCGGGGACGTGCGCGGCGAGCCAGTCCCGGGCCTGGTGCCGGAAGGACCGTTCCTCCGCGGTGAAGTCGAGATCCACCCGCTCCCCCTTCCCTAACAAGTGTTTGGTAGATTAACGTCGACGGCGTGACTCCACCACCCCCGTACCACCCGGGCCACGCGCTGCTGGCGGACCGCACCGCGGTCGTCACCGCGGCGGCGGGCGCCGGCATCGGCGGCGCGACGGCCCGGCGCCTCCTGGAGGAGGGCGCCCGGGTGGTGATCGGCGACGTCCACCAGCGGCGGCTGAAGGAGTGCGCGGCCGCCCTGGCGGACGAGTTCGGGCCGGACCGGGTCGCCGCGCTCCCCTGCGACGTCACGGACGAGACCCAGGTCGCGGCGCTGCTCGACCTCGCGGAGCGCCGGCACGGGCGGCTGGACGTCGTGGTCAACAACGCCGGCCTCGGCGGCACCGCCGAACTGACCGAGATGACCGACGGGCAGTGGGCGGAGGTCCTCGACGTCACTTTGACCGGCACCTTCCGCTGCACCCGCGCCGCACTGCGCCGGATGAAGGCCTCCGGTGCCGGCGGCGTCATCGTCAACAACGCCTCCGTCGCCGGCTGGCGCGCCCAGGCCGGGCAGGCGCACTACGCCGCGGCCAAGGCCGGGGTCATGGCGCTCACCCGCTGCGCGGCGGTGGAGGCGGCGGCGTACGGGGTGCGGGTCAACGCCGTCTCCCCCAGCCTCGCCATGCACCCGCACCTGGTGAAGGTCACCACCCCCGGCCTGCTGGCGGAACTGACCGCGCGCGAGGCCTTCGGCCGCCCCGCGGAACCCTGGGAGGTCGCCAACGTGATCGTCTTCCTCGCCTCCGGCTACTCCTCGTACATGACCGGGGAGGTCGTCCCGGTGAGCAGCCAGCACGCGTGAAGCGAGAATGATCCCCGTGCCGAAGACCACTCCGAAGACCACGCCGAGGACCGCGAAGAGCCCCGCGGGGGCCACGGCCCCCTCCGACGGGCGCCGCGCCGAACTCCTCGCCATCGCCGCCAGGGTGTTCGCCGCGCAGGGCTACGACGCCACCACCGTCCGGCGGATCGCCGACGAGGCGGGGATGCTCGCGGGCAGCCTCTACTACCACTTCGACTCCAAGGAGTCGATGCTGGACGAGATCCTCTCGGCCTTCCTGGACGAGCTGTGGGCCGGGTACGAGGACGTGCTCGCCGCCGGCCTCGGCCCACGGGAGACCGTCGAGGCCCTGGTCACCGAGTCCTTCCGGGAGATCGACCGGCACCTGGACGCCGTCGCGATCTACCAGCGGGAGGCCCGGCAGCTGGCGTCCTCCCAGCCGCGCTTCGCCTATCTCGGCGATTCGCAGCGCAGGTTCGAACGGCTCTGGCTCGGGACGCTGGAACGCGGCGCAGCCACCGGGGTGTTCCGCGCCGACCTCGACCTGCGGCTGGCCTACCGCTTCATCCGCGACACCGTCTGGGTCGCGGCGTCCTGGTACCGGCCGGGCGGGCAGCACAGCCCCGAGGAGATCGCCCGGCAGTACCTGTCCATGGTGCTGGACGGCGTCACCGTCAGGGAATGACGCAGCCGCACCCGGTCCACCACCCGGTCCCCACGGAGGAGCAGTCATGGCCGAGGCCTACATCGTCGAAGCGGTCCGCACCCCGGTCGGCCGGCGCGGCGGCGGGCTGTCCGCGGTCCACCCCGCCGACCTCGGCGCCCATGTGCTGAAGGCGCTGGTGGAACGCTGCGGGGTCGACCCGGCCGCGGTCGAGGACGTCGTCTTCGGCTGCCTCGACCAGGTCGGCCCGCAGGCGGGCGACATCGCCCGCACCAGCTGGCTGGCGGCCGGGCTGCCCGAGGAGGTCCCCGGCGTGACCGTCGACCGCCAGTGCGGCTCCTCCCAGCAGGCCGTCCACTTCGCCGCCCAGGGCGTGCTGTCCGGCACCCAGGACCTCGTCGTGGCGGGCGGCGTCCAGAACATGTCGGCCATCCCCATCGGCTACGCCAACCACCGGGCCGTCGAACCGCTCGGCATGACCGCGGGCCCGTTCTCCGGCTCCGAGGGCTGGCGCGCCCGCTACGGGAGCACCCCGGTGAGCCAGTTCCACGGCGCGGAGCTCATCGCCGCGAAGTGGGGCATCACCCGTGAGGCCATGGAGGAGTTCGCGCTGCGCTCCCACCGGCGGGCGGTCGCCGCCATCGACGGGGGCCGATTCGACCGCGAACTCGCCCCCTTCGCCGGTGTGACCGCCGACGAGGGCCCGCGCCGCGACACCACTGCGGAGAAGATGGCCGGCCTCAAACCCCTGGTGGAGGGCGGGCGGCTGACCGCGGCCCTGTCCTCCCAGGTCTCGGACGGGGCCGCCGCCATGCTCATCGCCTCCGAGCGCGCGGTCCGCGAGCACGGGCTCACCCCTCGGGCGCGGGTCCACCACCTGTCGGTGCGCGGCGAGGACCCCATCCGCATGCTCTCCGCACCCATCCCGGCGACCGCGCACGCCCTGAAGAAGACCGGGTTGACCATCGACGACATCGACCTGGTCGAGATCAACGAGGCCTTCGCCCCCGTCGTCCTGGCCTGGCTCAAGGAGACCGGCGCCGACCCCGGCCGGGTCAACGTCAACGGCGGCGCCATCGCGCTGGGCCATCCGCTCGGCGCCACCGGCGTGAAGCTGATGACCACCCTGCTGCACGAACTGGAGCGCACCGGCGGGCGCTTCGGACTGCAGACGATGTGCGAGGGCGGCGGCCAGGCCAACGTCACGATCATCGAACGGCTCTGACCCGCCGGCCGGACGACCGGGAGGCCGAGCCCGGCATCGGCGCGACCGCACCGCGACGCGGGGGCCCGTGTCACCGCCCCCCGCGTCACTCCCCCGCCGCCCGCGCCCCGTACACCCGCCCGGGGGGCTCCGCCGCCGCGAGCAGCTTCACGGCGGCCTCCCCCGCCTCCGCGGGCGTCCAGCGGGCGCCCCGGTCGGCGGTGGGCCCCGGCCGCCAGCCCTCCATGACCGTGATGCGGCCGCCCTCGGCCTCGAAGACCCGCCCCGTGACACCGGCCGAGGCGGCCGACCCGAGCCAGACGACGAGCGGCGAGACGTTCCCCGGTGCCATGGCGTCGAAGGCGCCTGCCCCGGGCGCGGCCATGGCCTCGGCGAAGACCGCCTCGGTCATCCGGGTCCGGGCCGCCGGGGCGACGGCGTTGACCCGTACCCCGTACCGCGCCAGTTCGGCGGCGGCCACCAGGGTCAGGCCGACGACGCCCGCCTTGGCGGCCGCGTAGTTGCCCTGCCCGACGCTGCCCAGCAGCCCGGCACCGGACGTGGTCGTGACGATCCGCGCGTCAGGGGTGCGGCCCGCGCGGGTCTCGGCCCGCCAGTGCGCGGCCGCGTGCCGCAGCGGCAGGAAGTGGCCGGTGAGATGGACCCGCAGGACGGCGTTCCAGTCGTCCTCGTCCAGGTTGACGAGCATCCGGTCACGCAGGAAGCCCGCGTTGTTGACCAGGGTGTCCAGCCGCCCGAACGCCTCCAGTGCGGTGGCGACGAGGGACGCCGCCCCCTGCTGGGTGGCGATGTCGCCGTCGTGCACGACGGCCTCACCGCCCCGGGCGCGGATCTCGGCGGCCACCTCGTGGGCGGGCGCGGCCGAACTCCCGGCGCCGTCCGGCCCGCCGCCGAGGTCGTTGACCACGACCCGGGCGCCCTCGGCGGCGAACGCCAGGGCGTGCGCCCGGCCCAGCCCGCGTCCCGCACCGGTGACGGCGACCACGCGCCCGGCGCAGATGCCCGTCGTGGCGCCGCCCTGCGCGGTCATCCCGCCCATCCCGCTCCCCTTCCGTCTCCGGCCGCGGCGAGGAACGCCGGGGCCTCGCCGCCGCCGTGAAGGTGCAGGCTGGCGCCGCTGATGTAACGGGCCCGCTCGGAGGCGAGGAAGACACAGGCGTCCCCCACCTCCACCGGCTCCGCGAGCCGCCCGAGCGGCACCGTGCGCTCCACGGCGGCGACGCCGTCCTCGTCCCCGTAGTGCAGGTGCGACGACTCGGTGCGGACCATTCCGAGCACCAGGGTGTTGACGCGGATCAGCGGGGCCCATTCGACGGCCATGGAGCGGGCCAGGCTCTCCAGGCCCGCCTTGGCCGCGCCGTAGGCCGCCGTTCCCGGTGAGGGGCGGCCGCCGCTGACGCTGCCGATCATCACGACCGCACCGCCCCCCTGTTGACGGGCCATCACCTGGTGGACGGCGAGCGAGGCGTTGAGCGGCGCCAGCAGATTGAGCTCGACGACCCGCGCGTGCCGTTCGGGTCCCGCCTCGCCGAGCAGCCGGTAGGGCGTCCCGCCCGCGTTGTTGACCAGGACGTCGATGCGCCCGTACGCCTCCGCCACCGCGCCGAGGACCTCCGCGGTGGCGCCCGGATCGCGCAGGTCCACCGCGCGGAAGTCGGCTCCGTCGGGCGGCGGCCCGGGCGGCGGGCGGCGGGCGCAGACCACGACGCGGGCGCCGGCCTCCGCGAACGCACGGGCGATGCCGGCGCCGACCCCGCGCGTGCCGCCGGTGACGACGGCGACCCGGTCCGACAGATCGACAGTCATGCTCACGCCGGAGTACCTTTCCCCTAACAAACGTTTGGTGGAAAGGTAGCTGATCCACGGATGACTGTCTCCACCGCGCACCCCGAACCCGGCGTCGCCGCCGTCACCGTCGACCACCCGCCGGTCAACGCCCTTCCCGTGAGCGGCTGGTACGAGCTGGCGGACGCCCTGCGCGCCGCCGGCCGCGACCCGGGCACCCGCTGCGTCGTCCTGCGCGCCAAGGGCCGCGGCTTCAACGCGGGCGTCGACCTGAAGGAGATGCAGCGCACCGCGGGCCACACGGCCCTGATCGGCGCCAACCGCGGCTGCTACGAGGCCTTCGCCGCCGTCTACGAGTGCGAGGTGCCGGTCGTCGCCGCCGTGCAGGGGCACTGCCTGGGCGGTGGCATCGGTCTGGTCGGCAACGCGGACGCCGTCGTCGCCGCCGAGGACGCCTCCTTCGGCCTGCCCGAGCTGGACCGCGGCGCCCTGGGCGCGGCCACCCACCTCGCGCGGCTGGTCCCCCAGCACTTGATGCGCACGCTCTACTTCACCTCCCGCACCGTCAGCGCCGCCGAACTCCACCGCCACGGCTCGGTCTGGCAGGTCGTGCCCCGCGGGGAGCTCGACGCCGCGGCCCTCGCCCTCGCCCGCGAGATCGCGGCCAAGGACGGCGAGCTGCTCCGCCTCGCCAAGGCCGCCATCAACGGCATCGACCCCGTCGACGTCCGCCGCAGCTACCGCTTCGAACAGGGCTTCACCTTCGAGGCCAACCTCAGTGGCGTCGCGGACCGGCACCGCGACGCCTTCGTGTCGGGTTCCGGGTCCGGATCCGGGGGGCGACGATGAGCGGCAAGGTCATGACCGCGGACGAGGTGGCGGCCGAACTCCGCTCCGGGATGACCGTCGGCATCGGCGGCTGGGGCTCCCGCCGCAAGCCGATGGCCCTGGTGACGGCCGTCCTGCGGTCAGGCGTCACGGACCTGACGGTCGTCTCCTTCGGGGGCCCGGACGTCGGCCTGCTGGCCGCGGCGGGCCGGATCCGCAGGCTGGTCACCGCCTTCGTCACCCTGGACTCGATCCCGCTCGAACCGCACTTCCGCGCCGCCCGGCAACGCGGCGCCCTGGAACTCACCGAGCTGGACGAGGCCATGATGATGTGGGGCCTGACCGCGGCCGCCCACCGGCTGCCCTTCCTGCCGGTGCGCGCCGGGCTCGGCTCCGACGTGATGCGGGTCAACCCCTGGCTGCGGACGGTCACCTCGCCCTACGACGACGGGGAGGAGCTGGTCGCCGTCCCCGCGCTGCACCTGGACGCCGCCCTGGTCCACCTCAACCGCGCCGACGCCCGCGGCAACGGCCAGTACCTCGGCCCGGACCCGTACTTCGACGACCTGTTCTGCGAGGCGGCGGACGCCGCCTATGTGTCGTGCGAACGCGTCGTGGACACCGCGGACCTGCTCAAGGCGGCCGGCCCCCAGTCCCTCCTGGTGAAGCGGCAGTTCGTCACCGGGGTCGTCGAGGCCCCGCACGGAGCCCACTTCACCTCCTGCGTCCCGGACTACGACCGCGACGAGGACTTCCAGCGGGAGTACGCCCGGGCCGCCGCCGATCCCGCCGCCTGGACGGCCTTCGCGGAACGCCTGGTGTCCGGCGCGGGGAAGGAGCGGCCGTGAACCCCACCCGCGCCGAGTACGCCGTCGTCGCCTGCGCCGAGGCGTGGCGTGGCGACGGTGAGGTGCTGGCCGCCCCCATGGGGCTGATCCCCTCCCTGGGCGCGCGGCTGGCCCGGCTGACCTTCGCACCCGGCCTGCTGCTCACCGACGGTGAGGCCCTCCTCCTGGACGCGGCGGGCGAGGTGGAGGGCTGGCTGCCCTACCGGCAGCACCTGGCCCTGGTCACCGGCGGGCGGCGGCACGTCATGATGGGCGCGAGCCAGCTCGACCGGTACGGCAACCAGAACATCTCGTGCATCGGCGACTGGGGGCGTCCCGCACGGCAACTGCTGGGGGTGCGGGGCGCGCCCGTCAACACGCTCAACAACCCGACCAGCTACTGGGTGCCGCGGCACTCGCCCCGCGTCTTCGTCGAACGCGTCGACATGGTGTGCGGCGTCGGCCACGACAGGGCGGCCGCCGCCGGCCCGTCCGCCACCCGGTTCCACGACGTCCGGCGGGTCGTCAGCGACCTCGGCGTCTTCGACTTCGAGACCGCCGAACGCACCATGCGCGTCCGCTCCCTGCACCCCGGGGTGACCCCGGCCGCGCTCCAGGAGGCCACCGGCTTCCCGCTGCCGGTCCCCGCGCACCCGCCGCGCACCCGCGCGCCCGGCGCCGAGGAGCTGCGGCTGATCCGTACCGTCCTCGACCCCGAGGGGCTGCGGGAGCGGGAGGTGCGGGCCTGATGGAGACCGCGCTGACACGGCTCGTCGGGGTCCGCCACCCCCTGGTGCAGACCGGCATGGGCTGGGTCGCCGGTCCCCGCCTGGTGTCGGCGACGGCGAACGCCGGCGCGCTCGGCATCCTCGCCTCGGCCACCATGAGCCCGCAGCGGCTGCGCCGGGCGGTGCGGGAGGTACGGGAGCGCACCGAGGGGGCGCCGTTCGGGGTCAACCTGCGGGCGGACGCGGGGGACGCCGCGGAAAGGGTGCGCATCATCGTCGCGGAGGACGTCCGCGTCGCCTCGTTCGCGCTGGCCCCCACCCGTGAGCTCATCGGCCGCCTCAAGGACGCGGGGGTGGTCGTCATCCCCTCCGTCGGCGCGCGGCGGCACGCCGAGAAGGTCGCCGCCTGGGGCGCGGACGCCGTGATGGTGCAGGGCGCCGAGGGCGGCGGCCACACGGGGAACGTCGCCACCACGGTGCTGCTGCCCCAGGTCGTGGACGCCGTCGGCATCCCCGTGATCGCGGCGGGCGGCTTCTTCGACGGCCGCGGCCTGGCGGCCGCCCTCGCGTACGGCGCGGCGGGCGTCGGTATGGGCACCCGCTTCCTGCTCACCTCCGACAGCCCGGTGCCCGATGCCGTCAAGGCCCGCTACCTGGCCGCATCCGTGCGGGACGTCGTCGTCACCGACCGCGTCGACGGGCTGCCGCACCGCATGCTCCGCACCGACCTGGTGGCCGCCCTGGAGCGCTCGGGGAAGGCGGCCGCCCTGCTACGGGCCCTGCGGCACGCGGCGGCCTTCCGCCGCGTCTCGGGGATGGGCCCGCGCGCCATGGTCCGCGACGGCCTGGCGATGCGGCACGGCAGAAAGCTGACCTGGAGTCAGACCCTGCTCGCCGCCAGCACCCCGATGATGCTGAAGTCCGCGATGGTCGACGGCCGCCCGGACCTGGGGGTGATGGCCGCCGGGCAGGTCGCGGGCGTGATCGGCGACCTGCCCTCCTGCGCGGAACTCGTCGCACGCGTCATGGCCGACGCCGAGGAGGCCCTCGCCCGGCTGGCCTCCCTCGCCACGCCCGCCTGAGGGCTCGTGGCGGGCCCCCTCGCGGCCGCCCGGTCACGCCGCGGCAAAGCGGTACCCGCGGACCGCTGACGCCCCCCTCGCGGGCGACCACGCGCCTCCGGCGTGCAGGCCCCCGTGCCGTTTCCGGCCGCCGACGACGCCCGGCCCCAGCACTGTCGCGGCTGTAGCCGCATGCCGCAGCCGACTCCGCGACGGCGGCAACGCCCCGGGCACCGTGGGCGCCCGCCGAACTTGCGCAAGAGCTCGTCCTCGCCGCCAAGGGCCTCGCCGAGCAGACCCGGCCGATCCCGGCGATGCTCCCGCCGCGGCTGCCGGCCCATGAGGTCACCGATGCCCACGGCCCGGGGCCCAGACGCGCCGCGAGCGCTGCCAAGGCCGAGGGAGGCCCGCTGCGACGGGCACGCCACCCCTCATGGCCCGGCCGAGCGGAGCGGCCCGGCACACGGAGCCGAGCGGAGCGGCCCGGCACACGGACCGGCGAGGCGCCGCGTCTCCCGTCGTCCCCGCCGGCGGCGCCAGCCGGGCGAACGGGCCCGGCGGCGCTCACCCCACCGGTCGAGCCGCCCCCGGGGAGCGGCGCGCCGCCTTGATCACGTGCGTCACGGCTGTTGCCATGACGCACTATGGCGACGACGCATGAGCTGACGTCACCGGATGCCCGGCCCCGCGCGCGCCACGCCGCACCGCCGCGCAGCCGCCCGCACTCCGAGGTCCATCTGCTCGCCTCCCTGGCGGCGCTCTTCACCGTGGTCCAGCTCCTCCTGGTCGTCGCGCCCGGCATGGGCCTCGGCTGGGACGAGTCGGTCTACGTCAGCCAGGTCTCCCCGGACATCCCCTCGGCCTTCTTCAGCGCGCCCCGCTCCCGGGGCGTGCCGGTCCTCGTCGCGCCGATCGCGCTGCTGACCGCGTCGACCCTCGCGCTCCGGGTCTACCTGGCGGTCCTGTCGGGCGCGGCCCTGTTCCTGGCCCTGTGGCTGTGGCGGCCGCTGCTCGGCACCCGGGTGGTGGCGCTGGCCGGGCTGCTCTTCACCGGGCTGTGGGTGACCCTGCTGTACGGCCCCCAGGCGATGCCCAACCTCTGGGTCGCGCTGGTGGCCCTGATCGCGGTGGGCTGCTACCTGCAGGCGGCGGCGCCGGGCCACACCGGCCGGGGCGCGCTCGCCGGGCTGGCGGTGGCGTTCGCCGCGCTGACCCTGCTGCGCCCGCACGACGCCGCCTGGCTGGCCCTGCCCCTGGGCGTCGCCGCGCTCTTCGTGCGTGGCCGGCGCCGCCCGGTGCTGCTCGCGGCCATCACGGCCGGGGTGCTGCTGGGCGGCGCCCAGTGGGTGGTCGAGGCGTTCACCAGCTACGGCGGCATCCTGGCCCGGATGGACCGTGCGAACGCCATCGAGGGCGGCCTCGGCTGGCACCTGGCGTTCGCCGACCAGCTCAGCACCCTGGACGCGTCGCACACACTGTGCCGCCCCTGCGACGCCGTCTGGCAGCACAAGGGTGACGCCGTGTGGTGGTTCGCCCTGCCCGCCCTGGTGGCGGCCGGGGTCGCCCTCGCGCCGCGGCGTGAGGGGCAGGCGCCCGGGGCGCGGTTCCTGCCGGCGGTGTGCGGCCTGTCCCTTGCGCTGCCCTATCTGGTGCTCATCGACTACGCCGCACCGCGCTTCCTGCTCCCCGCGTACGCCCTGCTCGCCCTGCCCGCGGCCCAGTGCCTCCTCCTGCTCCCCGCGCGGGTACGGCCGGCGCTGCGTCCGGCCGTCACCGGCGCCGTGGTCGCCGTCGTGCTCGCGCAGCTCGTCACCCAGCAGATCGTGCTCCACCGCGCGGTGCGCAGCTCGACCATCGGCAACGAGGACTACGCCCGCATGGCCGCGGAACTGAACCGGCTGGGGGTGCGCCCGCCGTGCCTGGTGACCGGGCCGATGGCGACGCCCGTCGGCTACCAGGCGCGCTGCGCCTCCGGCCAGACCGCGGGGAACAACGAGAACCTGACCCCGGCCGGCATCCTGCGCCTGGCCCGCACCCAGCCCGTCGCCGTCCTCACCCCGCGGGGCGGGCAGCCGCCCGCGTACGCGCGTGACTGGCCCTCCCGCCCGCTGCCGGACCTGAACTACCACCAGGGCTACCGCGTCCACCTCTCGCCCAGGTAACGGCCACAATGGACGGGTGATCCCGGACGTCCGCCTGCCCTCCCCGCTGGTCGAGCTGCGCGACGACGAACGGCTGGCCGGGCGCGGCGTCCGGATGCTCGTCAAGCGGGACGACCTGATCCACCCCGACCTGCCGGGCAACAAGTGGCGCAAGCTCCACCTGAACCTGCGGGCCGCCCTCGACGGCGGCCACCGCCGCCTGCTGACCTTCGGCGGCGCCTACTCCAACCACCTGCGCGCCACCGCCGCCGCGGGCCGGCTGCTCGGCATGGCCACCACGGGCGTCGTCCGCGGCGACGAGCTGGCCGGACGCCCGCTCAACCCCTCCCTCGCGCAGGCCGCCGCCGACGGCATGCGGCTGCACTTCGTCGACCGGGGCACCTACCGCCGCAAGGACGAACCGGAGGTCCTGGCGGCCCTCCTGGACCGTCTGGGGCCCGCCTACGTCGTCCCCGAGGGCGGCAGCAACGCGCTCGCCGCACGGGGCTGCGTGGCGCTCGGCGAGGAGCTGCGCGGCAGGGCGGACGTCGTGGGCGTGGCCTGCGGAACGGGCGGCACCCTGGCGGGCCTGGCGGCCGGAGTGGATCCGGGGCAGCGGGTCATCGGGTTCCCGGTCCTCAAGGGCGGCGGTTTCCTGGCCGGGGAGATACGCCGGCTCCAGGAGGCGGCCTTCGGCGGACCGCGCGGGTCCTGGCTGCTGGACGAACGCTTCCACCACGGCGGCTACGCCCGTACCTCGCCCGAGCTGGATGCGTTCGCGGCGGACTTCGGCACGCGGCACGGCTTCGTCCCGGACTCCGTCTACGTCGCGAAGATGCTCCACGGCCTGTTCTCGCTGGCGCAGGAAGGTGCCTTCGCGCCCGGGACGACGGTCGCGGCCGTCGTGACCGGGCGGCCGACCGGTTAGCCTTGCTGGCATGATCCGAGCCGCGACACCTGCCGACGTCCCGGAGATCCACGCGATGATCCGCGAACTCGCAGAGTACGAGCGGGAGCCGGACAGCGCGCGGGCCACCACGCAGCAGCTCCACGACGCGCTCTTCGGCCCGGATCCGGCCGTCTTCGCGCTCCTGGCCGAGGACGACGCCCTGGGCACGCCCGTGGGCTTCGCGCTGTGGTTCCGGAACTTCTCCACCTGGACCGGGACCCACGGCGTCTACCTGGAGGACCTGTACGTGCGCCCCGCTGCGCGCGGCGGCGGCCACGGCAAGGCCCTGCTCGCCGGACTCGCCGCCATATGCGTGGAACGGGGCTACGAACGTTTCGAATGGTCCGTGCTGGACTGGAACGAGCCGTCCCTCGCCTTCTACCGTGCGATGGGCGCCCGTCCCCAGGACGAATGGACGGTGCAACGACTGACCGGCGACCCCCTTCGCGCCCTCGCTGAGCAGGCACGTGTCAACAAAGCGACATCTCTTTCGATTTGACACCGCAGACCACTAGCGACGTTGCGTGCTCGTGCGCCTACTATGGGTGACAGCCATGGGGTGCCGGGGCAGGGCTCATTCATGGCGGCGACCGTGCTCCGTCCGGGCGACACCGGGGTACGGATCGCGATAGCGTCGCTGGCGAACCGAATCAGATCCAGTGCAATGCCGATGTGGGCAGTGCGTGTGCCACCTTGGAGGTGAGGGTGTCCCAGATCGCAGGCGAGCCCGGGTCGAAGGACTTCGTCGAGGTCCGGCTGCCCGCGGCGGGGGCCTACCTGTCGGTGCTGCGTACGGCGACGGCAGGACTTGCGGCCCGCTTGGACTTCACCCTCGACGAGATCGAAGACCTGCGCATCGCCGTGGACGAGGCGTGCGCCATCCTGCTCCAGCAGGCCGTCCCGGGGTCCGTGCTGAGCTGCGTCTTCCGCCTGGTCGGAGACGCCCTGTGGGTGACCGTGTCGGCGCCCACCACTGACGGCCGCGCCCCGGAGCGCGACACCTTCGCCTGGACCGTGCTGTCCGCGCTGGCCGGCGAGGTGGACTCCAGCGTGGCCGACGACAAGACCGTGAGCATCGCCCTGCACAAGAAGCGCGGTGCCGGACCGGGACAGCTGTAACGGGGGAATCGCCGTGAACGATCTGGAAGGCAGCACGCCGGGGGTGCGGGGCCGCCCCGTACCCGCCCCTGCGGCGCGGCGCCAGGAGGCGCGGCCGCATCCCGGTCCCGGGCCCGTGTCCGGCCCCGGGAGCAGTGACGCGGCCGGGCAGACGGATCAGGCGGATCGGGCGGATCGCATGGCGCAGGAGCAGCAGGAGCAGGAGCAGGACCACGGGCAGGTGCAGCACGGGCACCACGAGACCCACGACCGGGCCGGGGCCCGGGCGCTCTTCGTGGAGCTCAGCAAGCTCCCCCCGGGCTCCCCGGAGCGCGCCGAACTGCGCAACCGGCTGGTCCGCATGCACCTGCCGCTGGTCGAGCACCTCGCCCGGCGCTTCCGCAACCGGGGCGAGCCGCTCGACGACCTCACCCAGGTCGCCACGATCGGGCTGATCAAGTCCGTGGACCGCTTCGACGTGGACCGCGGGGTGGAGTTCTCCACCTACGCGACCCCCACCGTCGTCGGCGAGATCAAGCGGCACTTCCGCGACAAGGGCTGGGCGGTCCGTGTCCCGCGCCGTCTGCAGGAGCTGCGGCTCGCCCTCACGACGGCGACCGGCGAGCTCTCGCAGCAGCACGGGCGGGCCCCGACGGTGCACGAGCTGGCCGAGCACCTGAAGATCACGGAGGAGGAGGTCCTGGAGGGCCTCGAATCCGCCAACGCCTACAGCACGCTCTCCCTGGACGTGCCCGACACCGACGACGAGTCGCCGGCCGTCGCCGACACCCTCGGCGCCGAGGACGACGCGCTGGAGGGCGTGGAGTACCGGGAGTCGCTCAAGCCGCTGCTGGAGCAGCTGCCGCCGCGCGAGAAGAAGATCCTGCTGCTGCGCTTCTTCGGGAACATGACCCAGTCGCAGATCGCCCAGGAGGTCGGCATCTCCCAGATGCACGTCTCCCGGCTGCTGGCCCGGACGCTGGCCCAGCTGCGCGACAAGCTCCTGGTCGAGGAGTGACGGTACGGCGGAGGTGACGGCGGCGCCCCCGGGCGCCGCGGCTCACTGCTCGGCCGTACGCCCGATCCCGAGGGCGTCGGTGGCCGCGGGGTGGACGAGGAGCACCAGCTCGGCGACGGCGGCCACTCCCAGCGCGGCACCGGCGGCGATCATGACGCCACCCGCCTGCACCATGCTCCAGGCGACGGGGAGCGCGACGAGCTGGATGATCAGCGCGGGGCCGCGGCTCCAGCGGCGCGCGTGCCAGAGCCCGTACGCGGCCGCCAGCGGCATGGCCGCCAGGGCGAGGACGGTCACGCCTCCGGCCTCCGCCTGGCGCGGGCTGTCGGGGTCGCCGAGGATCCCCAGGGCCAGCATCGCGATCCCCCAGGCCGCCAGGGCGGCGCCTTCCAGTGCCGCGACCGCGGCCGCCGCCGCGAGGCGGCGCGTACGGCCCGGCTGCGCGGGCTTCTCGTTGCCACTCACCCCAGCAGGGTAGCCGTCGTGTCCGGGCCACCAGGGGTGCGGCCCGGTACCGCCCGGTAGGTACCCTGGCGGGCATGCGCGCCCTTCTCGTGGTCAACCCAGCCGCCACCACCACCAGCGCCCGGACGCGTGACGTACTCGCGCACGCGCTCGCCAGCGACCTGAAGCTGGAGGTCGCCGCGACCGAGTACCGCGGCCACGCCCGCGACCTCGCGCGGCAGGCCGCGGAGGGCGGGGAGATCGAGCTGGTCGTCGCCCTGGGCGGGGACGGCACGGTCAACGAGGTGGTCAACGGTCTGCTGCACAACGGCCCCGACCCCGACGGCCTGCCGAAGCTCGCGGTGGTGCCCGGCGGGTCCACGAACGTGTTCGCGCGCGCTCTGGGGCTGCCCAACGACGCCGTGGAGGCGACCGGCGCGCTGCTGGACGCGCTGCGCGAGCGCAGCTCCCGCACGGTCGGCCTGGGCCTGGTGAGCGGAACCCCGGGCACGGAGGACGAGGGGGTGCCCGCGCGCTGGTTCACCTTCTGCGCCGGGCTGGGATTCGACGCGGGTGTCGTGGGACGGGTGGAACAGCAGCGCGAGCACGGCAAGCGCTCCACCCACGCGCTCTACATACGCCAGGTCGTGCGCCAGTTCCTCACCGAGCCGAACCGGCGCGCCGGCGCGATCACCCTGGACCGGCCGGGCGAGGACCCGGTGACCGACCTCGTGCTCGCCCTGGTGTGCAACACCGCGCCGTGGACCTACCTGGGCAACCGGCCGATCTACGCCTCGCCGCGCGCGTCCTTCGACACCGCCCTCGACGTGCTGGGACTCTCCCGGCTGACCAGCGCGACGGTCACCCGCTACGCCACCCAGCTGCTCCGTTCGACCCCGGAGCGCGGGCCGCAGGGCAAGCACGCGACCTCCCTGCACGATCTGACGGACTTCACCTTGCATTCGCAGGCGCCACTGCCGTTCCAGGTGGACGGAGACCACCTGGGACTGCGAATGAGCGCAACCTTCACAGGCGTACGCCGTGCACTGCGTGTGATTGTGTAAGCAGAAGGACATAAAGTCCTTTCACTCGAACGTTTAGGCTGCCCTGCACCCCATGGAAGTACGGCTGTGACGGAGCCGACACCGAGGATTCAAAAAAAACTTTTCGGAAGGGGTTGTATCCGCAGCCCAGGTTTGCGAGGCTCTTCCTGGCGATCGGGACAGCCGCTCATCGGGCGTCCTCGGCAGCCGGAATCCTCACCACACCCCCGCGGGACCGCACCAGGAGACTGGGCGATGTCCCGTGTCGTGTCTGAGGATTCGTGAAAGCGTTCACATTCACAAGCAACTTACATGCAACACAAGGAGATGGAGCAGCCATGGACTGGCGTCACAACGCCGTTTGC
Source organism: Streptomyces sp. NPDC001902 (assembly GCF_042891295.1). Taxonomy (NCBI): domain Bacteria; kingdom Bacillati; phylum Actinomycetota; class Actinomycetes; order Kitasatosporales; family Streptomycetaceae; genus Streptomyces; species Streptomyces sp. NPDC001902. The sequence goes on from NZ_JBIATA010000002.1 coordinate 188,450, forward strand.
CGCGAGGAAGACCCCGAGCTCTTCTTCCCCATCGGCAACACCGGTCCTGCGCTGCTGCAGATCGAGGAAGCCAAGGCCGTCTGCCGCCGCTGCCCCGTGATGGAGCAGTGCCTGCAGTGGGCGCTGGAGACCGGCCAGGACGCCGGCGTGTGGGGTGGCCTCAGCGAGGACGAGCGTCGCGCAATGAAGCGCCGCGCCGCCCGCAACCGCGCCCGCAACGCCAGCGCCTGACGCACTCGCTTACCCCCGAGCCGCAGCGCGCAGCACCTCCGAACCGCGCAGCATCGCGACGCGAAGAGCCCCGGCCGCTCCCCGAGCAGCCGGGGCTTCGGCGTTCCCGGAGCCCGGTCCTGCGAGGTCCCCGCCCCACCGGACTCGCAGGACCTCGACGGGTTTCAGCCCTCCAGCGGCAGTTCCAGGACGACCTTCGTCCCGCGCTCCTCGGCCGGGACCATGTCGAAGCTTCCGCCCAACTCCCCCACGACCAGGGTCCGTACGATCTGCAGCCCGAGGTTGCCGGCACGCTGCGGGTCGAACTCCGCGGGCAGGCCGCGCCCGTCGTCCCGTACCGCGATGCCCAGCTTCTGCCCGTGCCGCTCGGCGGCCACCTCGACGGTGCCCTGCTCGCCCGGCCCGAACCCGTGCTCCAGGGCGTTCTGCAGCAGTTCGGTGAGGACCATCGACAGCGGGGTGGCCACCTCGGCCGTCAGGATGCCGAACCGCCCGCTGCGGCGCGCGGTGACCCTGCCCGGGGAGATCTCGGCGACCATCGCCAGCACGCGGTCGGCGATCTCGTCGAACTCCACGCACTCGTCGAGGTTCTGCGACAGCGTCTCGTGCACGATCGCGATCGAGCCGACCCGCCGCACCGCCTCCTCCAGCGCCTCCCGGCCCTTGTCGGAGTCCATCCGCCGGGCCTGCAGCCGAAGCAGCGCCGCGACCGTCTGCAGGTTGTTCTTCACCCGGTGGTGGATCTCCCGGATGGTGGCGTCCTTGGTCATCAGCTCGCGCTCCCGGCGGCGCAGCTCGGTCACGTCCCGCAGCAGCACCAAGGAGCCGTTGTGCGTGCCCTTGGGGCTCAGCGGGATCGCCCTCAGCTGGATGACGCCGCCGTTGCCCTCGATCTCGGTCTCTCGCGGCGCCTTGCCGCCGGCGACGGTCACCAGCGCCTCGTGGCTCTTGGTCCGCGAAGGGGCCAGTTCGGCGGAGACCGAGCCCAGGTGGTGGCCGACGAGGTCGGCGGCCAGGCCGAGCCGGTGGTAGGCGGAGAGCGCGTTGGGGCTGGCGTACTGGACGACGCCCTCGGCGTCGAGCCGGATCAGGCCGTCGCCGACCCGCGGCGAGGCGTCCATGTCGACCTGCTCGGAGGGGAACGGGAAGCTGCCCGCCGCGATCATCTGCGCCAGGTCGGACGCGCTCTGCAGGTACGTGAGCTCCAGGCGGCTGGGGGTCCGCACGGTGAGCAGGTTGGTGTTGCGGGCGATGACCCCGAGGACCCGGCCCGCTCGGCGCACCGGGATGGACTCGACCCGCACCGGGACCTCCTCGCGCCACTCCGGGTCACCCTCCCGGACGATCCGGCCCTCGTCGAGTGCGGCGTCCAGCATCGGGCGGCGGCCGCGCGGCACCAGGTGGCCGACCATGTCGTCCTGGTACGAGGTCGGGCCGGTGTTCGGCCGCATCTGGGCGACGGAGACGTAGCGGGTCCCGTCACTGGTCGGGACCCACAGCACGAGGTCCGCGAAGGAGAGGTCGGAGAGCAGTTGCCACTCCGATACCAGCAGGTGGAGCCACTCGAGATCGGAATCGTCGAGGTCCGTGTGCTGGCGTACGAGATCGTTCATGGAGGGCACGCAAATGAGCGTATCCCGCGCTCATGGAAGGCGCCGTCATCCAGTCCCCACAAAGGTCTCCGACGACCTATGATCTGACTGCGTCACCTTGTGGACAGGCGTTAGTGGTCTAGTCCAGAATTGACGTACAACCGAACTTCCATCCTTCCCGCACAGAAGGGTGGAGCGAGGCCCCGGCGCTCTCTGCCCTGACTGCGCCAGGCCTCATGGTCGGCCCTGACGGGCCGCGGGAACCGCACATCCCGCGTGCCACGGGCCGACGGCAGCTCCGGGCTGCGGTGCTGGGCGGGTTGAGGGTCCCGTCCCGGCGCCGCGGCCCGAAGTGGTGTCAGGGCCCTTTCCGGCCCGCCTTCCGGCTCAGCGCGTCTCGGTCACCTTCGCCAGCGCGCGCGGCGCATCGGGGTCCTGCCCGCGGGCGATGGTGATCTCGTAGGCCAGCATCTGCAGCGGGAGGATCTCCAGGACCGGCTGCACCTCCTCGGCGACGCCCTCGGTGGGCAGGACGAAGCCTGCGGAGGCGGCGTCTACCGACGCCTGGTTGCCGATGACCATCAGATCGGCCCCACGGCCGCGGAGCCGGTCCAGCACCGGCTGGAGCGCCTCGCCGCCCTTGCCCTCGGTGACGATCGCGATGACCGGGGAGACGTTGTCGACCATGGCCAGCGGGCCGTGCAGCAGGTCGGCGCCGGAGAAGGACAGGGCCGGGATGTAACTGGTCTCCATCAGCTTCAGCGCGGCCTCCTTCGCGGTCGGGTAGCCGTAGCCGCGCGAGGTGAGCACCAGGCGCTCGGCGAAGCGGTAGCGCGCGGCGAGCGCCCTGACCTCGTCCTGGCGGGCGAGGATCTGCTCCGCGAGTTCCGGCAGGACCTTGGCGGCGTTGCCGTCGCCGCCCCGCAGCCCCTCGACGAACAGGTAGAGCGCGAGCAGCTCGGCGGTGTACGTCTTGGTCGCCGGCAGCGCCTTCTCCGGGCCGGCCAGGACGTCGATGTGGAACTCGGAGACCTCGGCCAGCGGCGAGTCGGCGTTGTTGGTGACCGCCAGGGTGATCGCGCCGGCCTCGCGGGCGGCCCGGGTCGAGGCCACCAGGTCCGGCGAGCCGCCGGACTGGCTGACCGTGACGACCAGGCAGTCCGTCAGGTCCGGGCGCGCGCCGTAGGCGGTGGTGGTCGACATCGAGGTCAGCCCCGCGGGCTTGCCGAGGACCACCTCCACCAGGTACTTGGCGTACAGGGCCGCGTTGTCGGAGGTGCCGCGCGCGGTGAGCAGGACGAAGCGCGGTCCGCGCGCGGCGATCCGCTCGGCGGTCCGCCGGATCCGCGGGGCGCCCTCCTCGAGGATGCGGCGCAGCACCGCGGGCTGCTCGGCCATCTCGCCGGACATGATCCGGCCGGGCATCGGCTGCTGCTCGGCCGGCGACGGGGCGGACATTCTCGGGGCCTCCAGGTGGATCCGGAACGGATGTGCCGCGGCGGACCTCAGTCGCCGGCCTCCTTGCCCGCGATGACCTCCGCGGCCGCCCGCCCGCACACGCGGGCGGCGCCGTGGGTCGCGATGTGCAGCGCGCCGGACGGTGCCGCCTGGGGAACGCCCATCTCCACCACCACCGTGTCCGGACGGGCGGCGAGCAGCGCGCCCAGCGCCTCGGCCATCCAGGGGTGACGGTGCACGTCACGCACCACTGCGACGATCCTACGAGTCCCCGCCGACCGCAGCACGTGTGCGGTCAGCGCGTCACCTTCGCGAAAGCTCCCGGTCACGGTGCCCGGGAAGATCCGGTCGAGCTCGGCGGCGACGCCCCACGGGGTCTCGTCACCGACGGCGATGTTGGCGACCGGGGTGAAGGCGGCGACGTACGGCGCCTCGGCGACCGGCAGGTACGCGTCGGTACGGGTCACGCGCAGGGCGCGGCGGGCCGCGACCAGGCCGATCCCGGGGTCCGGTGCCGCGAGCGTCGGCGCCGCGGAGCGCTCGGCGGCCCAGGCGGCCAGGCTCCGCACCCGTCCGGCGGCGTCGGCGAGCCGCTCCCGGGGCAGGTCGCCGTCGCGTACGGCGGCGACGATGGCGTCGCGCAGGGCGACCACCGTCTCCTCCTCGGCGAGGCCGCCGCCCACGCAGATGGCGTCGGCGCCGGCGGCGAGCGCCAGGACGGTGCCGCGCTCGATGCCGTACGCGTCGGCGATGGCGCGCATCTCGATGCCGTCGGTGACGATCAGGCCGTCGTAGCCCAGTTCGTCGCGGAGCAGTCCGGTGAGCACGGCGGGGCTGAGGGTGGCCGGGCGGTCCGGGTCGAGGGCGGGCACGAGGATGTGCGCGCTCATCACGGCCTTGCTGCCGGCGGCCAGGGCGGCCCGGAACGGGGCGAGTTCACGGGCGTGCAGGGTGTCCGGGTCGACGTCCACCCGGGGCAGGGCGTGGTGGGAGTCGACGGAGGTGTCGCCGTGACCGGGGAAGTGCTTGGTGCAGGCGGCGACCCCGGCGGACTGCAGGCCCTCGACGTACGCGCCGGTGTGGCGGGCGACCAGCAGCGGATCGGAGCCGAAGGAGCGCACGCCGATGACCGGGTTGCGGGGGTCGGAGTTGACGTCCGCGGACGGCGCCCAGTTGAGGTTGACCCCGCACTCGGCCAGCCGGCGGCCGAGTTCGGCGGCGACGTCGCGGGTCAGGGCGGTGTCGTCGACGGCGCCGAGGGCGAGGTTGCCGGGGAAGGAGGAACCGCTGCGGGCCTCCAGCCGGGTCACGTCACCGCCCTCCTCGTCGGCGGCGACCAGGACGTCGGGCCGTACCGCGCGCAGCTGCGCGGTGAGCGCGGCCAGTTGCCCGGGCGACTCGATGTTGCGGGCGAACAGGGCGACGGAGCCCAGTCCCTCGGCGAGCCTGCGCAGCAGCCACTCGGGTGCGGTGGTGCCGTGGAAGCCCGGCTGCAGGACGGTGAGGGCGTCGCGGACGAGGCCGCCCGGGTCCGCGGTGCCGTCGTGGATCTGGCTCAAGGTCTCGGTCATCCCTTCACCGCCCCGGCGGTCAGTCCGGCGGCGACCCTGCGCTGCACGATCAGGAAGAAGATCACCACGGGCACGCCCATCATGGTCGAACCGGCCATCATCGGCGCGTAGTCCGTGCCCCGCGAGGTGACGAAGTTGCCGAGCCACACCGTCGCCGTCTGGTGCTCCTGGCTCATGATGAGCATCGCGTACAGGTACTCGTTCCAGGCCTGGATCAGCGCGTAGATGGAGGTGGCGACGAGGCCCGGGGCGAGCAGCGGCAGGATGATCCGGAAGAACGCGCCCATGCGCGTGCAGCCGTCGACCATCGCCGACTCCTCCAGCTCCTTGGGGATGTTGACGATGAATCCGCGCAGCGTCCACACCGTGAAGGGGAGCACGAAGGTCAGGTACGTGATGACGAGCCCGGAGAGCTTGTCGATCTGGTCGATCTGGTTGAGCAGCAGGAAGACCGGGATGATCATCGCCACCAGCGGCACCATCTGCACGGCGAGGATCGCGACGATCACCGCCTTGCGGCCGCGGAAGACGAAGCGGGAGATGGCCAGCGCCGCCAGCAGCCCGATGACCAGGCCGAGGCCGACGGTGGAGCCGGCGACGATCAGGCTGCGGCCGACCGATCCCCAGAAGTCGCCGACGTCGAGGGCGTCGGAGAAGTTCTGGAAGGACAGGCTGGTCGGGAAGAGCTTGGGGTCGGGGTCGATGGCGTCCTTGGCGGGCTTGAACGCCGTGTTGAGCATCCAGTAGACCGGGAAGCCGGAGACCACCACGACCAGCAGGCCGAGCAGGTTGTAGACCGTCCGCCCCTTGCGCCGGGGCCGCCGGGCGGCGCGCGCCGCCGGAGCGGCGGCCGGCACCCTCTCGGCGGGAGCCGTGTCGAGCATGGCCGTCACTCCACCTCTCCGATCTTCAGCATCTGGCGCATGTAGACGGCCATCACCCCGAGGAGGAGCAGCACGGTGACGACGGCGATGGCCGCGCCCGCGTCGTAGTCGTTGGCGACGAAGGCCTGGTCGTAGGAGTAGGTGGTGAGGACCTGGTACGCGGGCTCGGGGTGGCCGTCGCGCATGAGGAAGACCTGCGGGAAGACGCCCATGTCCCAGATGACCGACAGCGTCGTCAGCATGACGATGATCGGCTTGAGCACCGGCAGGGTGACGTGCCGGAAGACCTTGACCGGCCCGGCGCCGTCCATGCGGGCGGCCTCCTCCAGTTCCTTGGGCACCTGGGTGAGGCCGGCGTGCAGGGTGATGGCGACGAAGGGGATGGCGCCCCACACCACCATGAGGGTGATGACCAGGAAGCCCTGCTTGGTGTCGGTGAACCAGTTGTGGCCGCTGAGGTCCACCCCCGGCAGCCGGCTGAGCAGCCAGTTGAGGACGCCGTAGTCGCTGTCGAACATCCACTTGAAGATGGTGATGGCGACGACCACGGGCATCGCCCAGCTCGCCACCAGCACGATGTTGATCAGCGCCTTGACCCAGGGCGAGACCCGCTGCATCAGCAGGGCCACCCCCATGCCGACGACGAGCGTGAGCAGCACCGCCGCGAGGGTGAAGAGCAGCGTGCGCAGGACGACGCCCCAGAAGACCGAGTCCCCCAGGACGTGGGTGTAGTTGGCGACGCCCTGCCAGTCGCCGGGCAGCCCCTGCCAGAGCTCGGCCTGCCCGTACTGCTTGAACGAGAGGGTGACCAGCCGGACCAGCGGGTAGCCGAGGACCAGCAGCAGGACGCCGATGGTCGGCGCGAGCAGCGTCCACGGGAGCGCGGCTCCGCCGAAGCGGCGTGGCCTGCGGCCCGCTCCCGCCGGCCGCGGGCGCGGCACCTTGTCCAACGGTGTGTCAACGGCACTCATCATGTGCTCCTCGGCTGCTCCAGTCCCTGGCGTCGCGCCGGGGCCGGCCGCCCCGGGGCGGCCGGCCGGCGTCGATCACCGTGTTGCCCGTGTGCCGGTCAGCCGGCGTTGATCACCGCGTTGATCTGCTCGTCCGCGGACTTGGTCGCGTCCTCGATGGAGGCCTTGCCGACCGCGATGTCGTTGAGCATGTTCTGCAGGATCTGCTTCTTCTCGACCTGCAGCCAGCCCGGGGCGGTCGGGACGAACCAGGTGTTCTCGTTGGCCCGGGCGGATGCGGCCGTCGCCGGGTCGTCCTTCAGCGGGGCGAGCAGCGACTTGGCGTTGGGCAGGTTGCCCTTGGAGATGAGGACCTTCTGGGCGGCGCTGTTCGTGAAGCCGTTGATCCAGTCGGCGGCGAGGTCCTGCGCGGCGGACTTGGCCGGGATGACCAGGTCGGAGCCGCCGATGAAGTTCGGCAGCAGTTCGCCGTTGGGGCCGGGCAGCGCGAAGGTCTCCAGGTTGTCCTTCAGCTTGCCGGTCTTGTCGGTCTTCGGGTCGGCGGCGGCGCCGCCCTCCCAGCTGGCGCCGTAGATGAGCGCGGACTTGCCCTGGCCGTAGACGATGTAACGGTCGGACTCGTCCTTGTTCTTGTCGCCGTGGAAGTACGCGTCGAGGACGCCCTTCCAGGTCTTCAGGCCCTCGATGGACTTGGGGTCGGAGAGGGTGGCGGTCCACTTGCCGCCGTCCTCCTTGGCGACGTCGCCGCCGGCGTCCTTGACGAAGGCCAGCGCGGTGTACCAGTCGCGGCTGGGCTGGTACCAGGCGGAGAACTTGTCGCCGTTCTTCTTCTGGATCTTGTCGAGCGCGTCGGTCAGCTCGGCCCAGGTGGTGGGGGCCTTGGTGACGCCGGCCGCCTTGGCGACGTCCTTGCGCCAGGTGCCGACACGGGCACCGGCGTAGTAAGGCACGCCGTAGGTCTTGCCGTTGTACGTCACGGAGCCCTCGAGGGCGTCCAGCCAGTCGCCGGAGTTCTCGAACTTGCTCTTGTCGATGGGCGCGAACGCGCCCTTGACCAGGTAGCCGAGGGTCTCGGTGTTGCCCATCTCGACCACGTCCGGCACCTTCTTGGTGGCGAGGACGGCGTCGAGCTTCTGGTTCTTGGCGGTCCACTCGTAGTACTCGTGGTGGATCTTCACGCCCTTGTGCTCGGCCGTGAAGGCGTCGTCCGCCTGCTTGACCAGCTCGGGCCAGTTCTTCTGTGCGTCGACCGTCAGCCAGACGGTGATCTCCTTCGGCGCCGAGGCCTTGTCGGAGCCCTTGTCGTCCGAACCGCAGGCCGCAACGCCGGCGACCATGACGGCGACACCGATCGCCGCGATCAGCTTGCGCTTCACAACACCCTCCCCAGGGCAGTGAGTACCAAGTGGTGTAGACCAGTGCCCGAAGCTTGGCCTAGACCTTTAGGGGTGTCAAGGGTGTATAAGAGCACCGGACGCGTCCGTTACCGGACCGACATCTGGGCTCGTAACGCGATATGAGCCCGGCCCGTGCCACGATGTGAGCCGCGAATGACGGAGGAGCCGGTGACGGCAGCACGACAGCACTCGGGAGCAGAGGCGATGGAGACGGACGGCGAGGCCGGCACAGCGGTGACGGAGACCGCGGAGGCGCCCGGGACCGTGGCCGGACGGACCGCGCGGGTGCCCAAGTACTACGGCCTGAAGCGCCATCTGCTCGAACTGACGCAGACGATGCCCCCCGGCTCCCCGGTGCCCCCCGAGCGCACCCTGGCCGCCGAGTTCGACACCTCGCGCACCACCGTGCGGCAGGCGCTGCAGGAACTGGTGGTCGAGGGCCGCCTGGAGCGCATCCAGGGCAAGGGCACCTTCGTCGCCAAGCCCAAGGTCTCCCAGGCGCTGCAACTGACCTCGTACACCGAGGACATGCGGGCCCAGGGCCTGGAGCCGACCTCACAGCTGCTCGACATCGGCTACATCACCGCGGACGACCGGCTGGCCGAACTGCTGGACATGAAGGCCGGCGGCCGCGTACTGCGCATCGAGCGCCTGCGCCTGGCGAACGGCGAGCCGATGGCCATCGAGACCACCCACCTGTCGGCCAAGCGCTTCCCCGCGCTGCGCCGCAGCCTGGCGAAGTACACCTCGCTCTACACGGCCCTCGCCGAGGTCTACGACGTCCGGCTCGCCGAGGCGGAGGAGACCATCGAGACCTCGCTCGCCACCCCGCGCGAGGCGGGCCTGCTGGGCACGGACGTCGGGCTGCCGATGCTCCTGCTGTCCCGGCACTCGATCGACACCGGCGGCGAGCCGGTGGAGTGGGTGCGCTCGGTCTACCGCGGTGACCGCTACAAGTTCGTGGCCCGGCTGCAACGTCCGTAACCCCGGTACGGTTCCCCGGCCTTGTAGATCGTTTCCATACCGCAATGCGGGCGGTAGTGACGTGCCGACCGTCCTGACTCTAGATTGCCTGCGCATTACACAGGAGTAAGAGATCAGGACGGAGCCGTAGCAATGTCCGAACCATCCGGAACCTCCGGGCGGCCGCCGGTGGTCACCACCACACGTGTGATCGCCGGTGTCTGCCTCGTCATCCCCTTCGTCGCCATGCTCTGGGTCGGCTCGTACGCGAAGCTGACCCCGGAGTTCATCGGCATCCCCTTCTTCTACTGGTACCAGATGCTGTGGGTGTTCCTGTCCTCCGGGCTGACGTACGCCGCGTACGTCATGGTCCGTCGTGAGGAGCGGGCACGGAAGGAGGCCGCGAAGTGAAGGACGGGGTCAACGGCGTCGCACTCGCCGTCTTCATCTTCTTCTTCCTGGTCGTCACGGTCCTGGGCTTCCTGGCCGCGCGCTGGCGCAGGGCCGAGAACGCGCTACACCTGGACGAGTGGGGCCTGGGGGGCCGCAGCTTCGGCGGCTGGATCACCTGGTTCCTGCTCGGCGGCGACCTCTACACGGCCTACACCTTCGTGGCGGTGCCGGCGGCGGTCTACGCGGCGGGCGCGTCCGGCTTCTTCGCCGTGCCGTACACGATCCTGGTCTACCCCCTGATCTTCACCTTCCTGCCGCGCCTGTGGTCGGTGTCGCACAAGCACGGCTACGTCACCACCTCCGACTTCGTGCGCGGACGCTTCGGCTCCAAGGGCCTGTCGCTGGCGGTGGCCGTCACCGGCATCCTGGCCACGATGCCCTACATCGCGCTGCAGCTGGTGGGCATCCAGGCCGTGCTGGACGTGATGGGCGTGGGCGGCGGCGAGTCGTCCAACTGGTTCATCAAGGACCTGCCGCTGCTGATCGCCTTCGGTGTCCTGGCGGCCTACACCTACTCCTCCGGCCTGCGGGCACCGGCGCTGATCGCGTTCGTGAAGGACACGCTGATCTACATCGTCATCGCGGTGGCGATCATCTACATCCCGATCAAGCTGGGCGGCTTCGACGACATCTTCGCCAAGGCCGGCGACGCCTACTCCCAGGTCAACCCCGCCACCGGCAAGCCGCGCGGATCCCTGGCCCCCGGCGACACCGCCCAATGGGCCTACGGCACCCTCGCACTGGGCTCGGCGCTCGCGCTGTTCATGTACCCGCACTCCATCACCGCCGTGCTCTCCAGCCGCAGCCGCGACGTCATCCGCCGCAACACCACCGTCCTGCCGCTGTACTCGCTGATGCTCGGCCTGCTGGCCATGCTCGGCTTCATGGCGCTGGCCAGCGGTGTCGGCGCCGGGGTCAAGGGCTACAACGGCCAGCTGGCGATCCCGCAGCTGTTCGAGAACATGTTCCCGTCCTGGTTCGCGGGCGTGGCCTTCGCCGCGATCGGCATCGGCGCGCTGGTGCCGGCGGCGATCATGTCCATCGCCGCGGCCAACCTGTTCACCCGCAACATCTACAAGGACTTCCTCAAACCGGACGCCACCCCCGCGCAGGAGACCCAGGTCTCCAAGGTGGTCTCGCTGCTGGTCAAGGTCGGCGCCCTGATCTTCGTCCTCACCATGGACAAGACGGTCGCGATCAACTTCCAGCTGCTGGGCGGCATCTGGATCCTGCAGACCTTCCCGGCCCTGGTCGGCGGCCTGTTCACCCGCTGGTTCCACCGCTGGGCACTGCTGGCGGGCTGGGCCGTCGGCATGGTCTACGGCACCTGGGTGGCCTACGGCGTCGCCAGCCCGGCCCAGAAGCACTTCGGCGGCTCCTCCGACACCATCCCCGTCATCGGCCAGATCGGCTACATCGGCCTGACCGCCTTCGTGCTCAACGTCGTGGTCACCGTGGTCCTCACCTTCGTCCTGCGGGCCCTGAAGGCCCCCGAGGGCGTGGACGAGACCAGCAAGGCCGACTTCACGGCCGACGCCGGCGACCCCGGCGTGCAGAAGGACCTGCCGGTGGGCGCCGGTCACTGACCGCCGCCCCGGCCACGATCACGGGCCGCCGCCCTGGGACGGGGCGGCGGCCCGTCGTCATGCCGTACGGGCCGGCTCCGGGCAGCGGAAGGTGCGGCGGTACGCCTGAGGGGTGGTGCCCACCCAGCGGGCGAAGTGGTGCCGCAGGGTCGCCGCGTTGCCGAAACCGGCGCGCGCGGCGACGGCGTCCACCGTCTCGTCGGTGCCCTCCAGCAGCTCCCGTGCCAGCAGCACCCGCTGGCCCAGCAGCCAGCGGTACGGCGTCGTGCCGGTCTCCTGCTGGAAGCGGCGCGCGAAGGTGCGCGGCGACATGTGCGCCCGGGCGGCGAGCTCGTCGACGGTGACCTCGCGGTCCAGGTGGCGCTCCATCCACGCCAGGACCTCGCCCACGGTGTCGCAGCGCGTGCGCGGCAGCGGGCGGTCGACGTACTGCGCCTGGCCGCCCTCGCGGTGCGGGGGCACCACCATGCGCCGGGCGATGGCGTTGGCCACGTCGCTGCCCTGCTCCTTGCGGACCAGGTGCAGGCAGGCGTCGATCCCGGCGGCGGTGCCGGCCGAGGTGATCACCGGGTCCTCGTCCACGTACAGCACGTCGGGCTCGACGCGCACCCGGGGGTGACGCCGCGCCAGTTCCTCCGCGTGCCGCCAGTGGGCGGCGCAGCGGCGGCCGTCCAGCAGGCCGGCGGCGGCCAGCACGAAGACCCCCGAGCAGACGCTGAGCACCCGCGCCCCGCGCCCGACGGCGCGGTTCAGCGCCTCCAGCAGCTCCGGCGGGTACGACCGGCGCACGTAGGAGTCCCCGGCGGGCACCGCGACCAGGTCGGCCTCCTCCAGCCGTTCCAGCCCGTGCCGGGTGCCGATGGTGAACCCGGCGGGCGACGTCAGCGTCGGGCCCTCCGCGGACGCCACGGCGAAGTCGTACGCCGGCAGGCCGTCGTCCGACCTGTCGATTCCGAACACCTCGCAGACCACCCCGAGTTCGAAGGGATGGACACCGTCGAGCAGGACCACGGCCACGTTCTGCAGCATGCGTCCAGGATGACAGAGGGGCTGCGCGGGCGTGGCAGGATTTCGAGGTAGTGCGTCGGTCCTGCCACTCCCGGCGGGGTCGCACGAGGAGCACAGTCGAAGGCATGGAAACCTTCCTCGCCACCGTCACCGCACTGGTCTTCTTCCTGGCCCTGGCCCTCGCCGCCCTGACCGGGCACGTCCACGACTCCCGCGACGGCCATGACTGGCACCGGTGAGTCCGTCACTGTGTAACCGCACCGACACAACATCTGGTGGTGTCACGGGCGGGCGCCACTAGATGTATGCTCAACTCCGCTGTCGCCGCAGGGGAAGCCGGTGGGAATCCGGGACTGCCCCGCAACGGTGTGCGGGCGCCTGAAGGCGTGCCCGCGAGTCCGAGTACCTGCCGACGGCACCGTCCGGCGCGCCGTCCGGACGGTGAAGTGTCCGGGCCTCGCGGGTTGGGCCGGCGGACGCGCCGCGGCATGCCCTGGCCTGCCCTGCGTGCGCCCCGTCGCTCCTCCGCGTCGCCGCCGTACGAGGGAGAGAGCACACGTGACCATCGCGCCCGCCGCACCCGCCACCGCATCGGAACCTGCCTCAACCGGAGCCGATCTGCTGCGCGTCCTGACGGAACTGACCGCAGACCTCCCCGACACCGACCCCGGCCGGGTCGCCGCCGCCGCGCTGCGCGGCCGCAGCGCCACGGCGGACGAGGCGGAACTGCGCGGGCTGGCCACCGAGGCCGCCGCCGGGCTGATCGCGGAGGACCCGCAGTACTCGCGGCTCGCCGCCCGCCTGCTCACCCTCGCCGTCGCCGACGAGGCCGCGGGCGAGGGCGCCGTGTCGTTCTCCACGTCCATCGCGGTGGGCCACCGCGAGGGCCTGATCGCCGACGGCACCGCCGCCTTCGTCGCCGAGCACGCCGCGCGGCTGGACGCACTGGTCGACGGCGCGCTCGCCGACGGCGCGGACGACCGCTTCGGCTACTTCGGCCTGCGCACCCTGCACAGCCGCTACCTGCTGCGCCACCCGATCACCCGCCAGGTCATCGAGACCCCGCAGCACTTCATGCTCCGCGTCGCCTGCGGCCTGGCCGAGGACCGCACCGGCCGCTCGGTGGACGAGGTCGCCGCGCTCTACGGCCTGATGAGCCGGCTGGACTACCTGCCCAGCTCCCCCACGCTCTTCAACTCCGGTACCCGGCACCCGCAGATGTCCTCGTGCTACCTGCTGGACTCCCCGCTGGACGAGCTGGACTCGATCTACGGCCGCTACCATCAGGTCGCCCGGCTGTCGAAGCACGCCGGCGGCATCGGCCTGTCGTACTCCCGCATCCGCTCCCGCGGTTCCCTGATCCGCGGCACCAACGGCCACTCCAACGGCATCGTCCCGTTCCTGCGCACCCTCGACGCCTCCGTCGCCGCCGTGAACCAGGGCGGCCGCCGCAAGGGCGCGGCCTGCGTCTACCTGGAGACCTGGCACGCGGACATCGAGGAGTTCCTGGAGCTGCGCGACAACACCGGTGAGGAGGCGCGCCGCACCCACAACCTGAACCTGGCGCACTGGATCCCGGACGAGTTCATGCGCCGCGTCGACACCGACGGCACCTGGTCGCTGTTCTCCCCCGCCGACGTGCCCGAGCTGGTCGACCTGTGGGGCGAGGAGTTCGACGCCGCCTACCGCAAGGCCGAGGCCGCGGGCCTGGCCCGCAGGACCCTCCCCGCGCGCGAGCTGTACGGCCGCATGATGCGCACCCTCGCGCAGACCGGCAACGGCTGGATGACCTTCAAGGACGCGTCCAACCGCACCGCCAACCAGACCGCCGAGCCCGGCCGCGTGATCCACTCCTCCAACCTCTGCACGGAGATCCTGGAGGTCACCGACGACGGCGAGACCGCGGTCTGCAACCTCGGCTCGGTCAACCTCGGCGCCTTCGTGGGCGAAGACGGCGGCGCCGGGGAGGAAGCCATCGACTGGGAGCGGCTGGACGCCACCGTCCGCACCGCCGTGACGTTCCTCGACCGCGTGGTGGACATCAACTTCTACCCGACCCGCGAGGCCGCTTCCTCCAACGAGCGCTGGCGCCCGGTGGGCCTGGGCGCGATGGGCCTGCAGGACGTGTTCTTCAAGCTGCGGCTGCCCTTCGACTCCGCCGAGGCCAAGGCCCTGTCCACGAAGATCGCCGAGCGCATCATGCTCGCCGCCTACGAGGCCTCCTGCGACCTGGCCGAGCGCCACGGCCCGCACCCGGCCTGGTCGCAGACCCGCGCCGCCCGCGGCGTGCTCCACCCGGACCACTACGACACCGAGGAGAACTGGCCCGAGCGCTGGGAGGCGCTGCGCGCCCGCGTCGCCGCCACCGGCATGCGCAACTCGCTGCTGCTGGCCATCGCCCCGACCGCCACGATCGCCTCGATCGCGGGCGTGTACGAGTGCATCGAGCCGCAGGTCTCCAACCTCTTCAAGCGCGAGACGCTCAGCGGTGAGTTCCTGCAGGTCAACTCCTACCTGGTGGACGACCTGAAGAAGCTCGGCGTCTGGGACGCGCAGACCCGCGACGCCCTGCGCGAATCCAACGGCTCCGTCGAGGGCTTCAACTGGATCCCCGCGGACGTCCGCGAGCTGTACCGCACCGCCTGGGAGCTCCCGCAGCGCGCCCTGATCGACATGGCCGCGGCCCGTACGCCGTACCTCGACCAGAGCCAGTCGCTCAACCTCTTCATGGCCGCGCCCACCATCGGCAAGCTCAGCTCGATGTACGCGTACGCCTGGAAGCAGGGCCTGAAGACGACGTACTACCTGCGCTCCCGCCCGGCCACCCGCATCGCCCAGTCCGCCCGCGCGGCGGCCCCCATCCCGCTCCAGCAGACGACGCCCGACGCCGACGCGATCGCCTGCTCCCTTGAGAACCCCGAGTCCTGCGAGGCCTGCCAGTGATGAGCTCCACCAAGAGACTGCTCGACCCGGGCTTCGAGCTGACCCTGCGTCCGATGCGCTACCCGGACTTCTACGAGCGGTACCGCGACGCGATCAAGAACACCTGGACCGTGGAGGAGGTCGACCTCCACTCCGACGTCGCCGACCTCGCCAAGCTCTCGCCCGGCGAGCAGCACATGATCGGCCGTCTGGTCGCCTTCTTCGCCACCGGCGACTCGATCGTGGCCAACAACCTGGTGCTGACCCTGTACAAGCACATCAACTCCCCCGAGGCGCGGCTGTACCTGTCGCGGCAGCTCTTCGAGGAGGCCGTGCACGTCCAGTTCTACCTGACGCTGCTCGACACCTACCTGCCCGATCCCGAGGAGCGCACGGCCGCGTTCGCGGCCGTGGAGAACATCCCCTCCATCCGCGAGAAGGCGCAGTTCTGCTTCCGCTGGATGGACTCGGTGGAGTCCATCGACCGCCTGGAGACCAAGGAGGACCGCCGCCGCTTCCTCCTCAACCTGATCTGCTTCGCGGCCTGCATCGAGGGCCTGTTCTTCTACGGCGCCTTCGCGTACGTCTACTGGTTCCGCTCGCGCGGCCTGCTGCACGGGCTCGCCACCGGCACCAACTGGGTGTTCCGCGACGAGTCGATGCACATGGACTTCGCCTTCCACGTCGTCGACACCGTCCGCGCGGAGGAGCCCGAGCTCTTCGACGAGGAGATGGGCAAGCAGGTCACCGCGATGCTGGAGGAGGCCGTCGAGGCGGAGCTCCAGTTCGCCCGCGACCTGTGCGGCGACGGCCTGCCCGGCATGAACACCGACTCCATGCGCGCGTACCTGCAGTGCGTCGCCGACCAGCGACTGGTCCGCCTCGGCCTGCCGGCCCGCTACGGCTCGGAGAACCCGTTCTCCTTCATGGAGCTGCAGAACGTCCAAGAGCTGACCAACTTCTTCGAGCGCCGCGCCTCCGCCTACCAGGTGGCGGTCGAGGGCTCGGTCTCCTTCGACGACGACTTCTGATCCGCGCCGCGGGATGCACGAACGAGGGGGCCCGGCCGGGCCCCCTCGCCGTCACTTCAGGGCGACCGCGTCGGCGGCCGAGGTCACCTGGGCCGTCGTGGTCGTGCCCGGGAAGAACCAGCGCCAGCTGCCCGCCGCGGTGGCGGTCACCTTGGTGCTCAGCGAGCCGTTGCTGCTCGTGGTCGCCGTCTTGACGGTGCTCCACTTCGTGGAGCCCGCCTTCTTGAACTGCAGCTTCACGGGCTGCCCCGCGTAGCCCCAGTACTTCAGGCTCTGCCAGCTCGCCCGCGTGAGCTTGCCCTTGACGGTGAGCCTGCCGCCCTTGGCGACCGGCTCCGGGCCCGCGTCGGTGGTGAGCACCGAGGCGCGCTTCACCTTGAACCGGGCGATGTTGTCGCTGATCCAGTAGTCACGGTCGTTCGCGTTCACCGTGGCGTTGACCTGCCAGACGCCCGCGACCTGGTTGGCGTTCCAGCCCTCGATCCCGCCTTCGCCGTACGGCCGGATCCACTCCGGGTGGATCGTCATCGTGGCCGTGCACACCGACGTGGTGGCGCTCTTCTTCTCGCAGCGGGTGCCGGTCCAGTCGACGGGTCCGAACCCGTTCTTCGTGTTGAAGGCGCTCACGTGCGAGACCTTCTTGATCCCCGAGTTGTCCCTGATCGTCATGGCGACCGGGAACTCGACGGTCTTCTTCGTCCCGACGATCACATTGGTGCCGTGGTCCACCACGGTCTTGATGACCCGGATGTCCCCCCGCCCCTCGGCGTGCGCGGCCGGCGCCGTCAGGACCACCATCGCCGCAGCACCCGCCGCCGCGGCCGTCAGCGCTCTGTGTCGCATGTCCCTCCCCTGCTCGTCCCCGGCGCGATCATGCCGGGGGACGAACAGGTTAACGGCAGGAACCGATCAGTCGTTCGGGACGGTCTCGTACTTCGGCGTCAGCTCCGCCATCTGCTTCAGCGCGTCCTTGCGGTCCCGCTTGGAGAGCCGGTCGATGTAGAGGTACCCGTTGAGGTGGTCGGTCTCGTGCTGCAGGCAGCGCGCGAAGAAGCCCTTGCCCTCGATGACGACGTCGTTGCCGTGCAGGTCCTGGCCGCGGCAGACCGCGTAGTCGGGGCGCGGCAGTTCGGCGTAGGCGCCCGGCACGGACAGGCAGCCCTCGTTGCCGTCGTCCAGGACGCGGCGCTCGGCGGGGAGGTCGTCGACGACGGGGTTGACCACGTGGCCGACGTGGCGGACGCCGTCGTCGTCCGGGCAGTCGTACACGAAGACCCGCAGGGGCACGCCGATCTGGTTGGCGGCGAGGCCGACGCCCTCGGCGGCGCGCTGGCTGGCGAACATGTCGTCGATCAGCGTGGCCAGCTCGTCGTCGAAGGACGTCACCGTCTTGCACGGCTGGTGCAGCACCGGGTTGCCGACGACCGTGATGGGGCGGGCGGTGCCGCGCTCGCGGTGGGCGGCCTCACGCTCCTCCGCGTCCGTCACGTCGTCGGTGAATGCGGTCTGCTCGGTCTCCTGCTGCGACATGGTCCGTCGTACGCCTTCCTGGGGCCTTCTCCAAAGCTCAATAGCCCATCAAGGGTACGTGCCCGCGACGGTGTCAGCAGACCTCTTCGAGATCACGCCAGTCCCGGGTGTCCGGACTGTCGGCGACCCAGCTGTCCAGCAGCCCGCGCACCAGGCCGACCGGGGCGGCGATGCCGCACTCGCGCTCGGGGGCCCACAGGGCGCCGGGGGTGCGGTGGCTGAGGTGGCCCGGGTGGCCGGGTTCGCCCTGGTCGTGCGGGTCGCGGGAGGCGTCGGAGCCGTCGTCGGTCGGCATGCGGCTCTCGGAGCAGGTGCGGCAGAGCAGCCGTACGGAGGACGACCAGTCCTCGGCGGCGTACCCGGCGTCGGCGGCGAGCTGCTCCAGGGCGTCGCGGTCCGACTCGGTCGCCGCCTCCAGCAGGACGAGCCAGGTCGGCACCGGCGAGGGCGCCCACAGCTCGATCTCGTCGAAGACGGGGTACGTGGCGCCGCCGGCGGTGCGCCGCTCGCCGTGCGGGACGCCGTCGTGGAGCACGACCTCGCCCCAGCGGCGGCCGGAGGACGGCAGCGGGATGCTCAGCACCTCGATGCGGGCCGGGTCGATCCGGCGGCCCCAGACCACCTCGGCCTCGCCCTCCGGGGAGAGCCGCACCGCCGAGCTGCCCAGCTCCATCTCGACGGGGCCGGTCCCTGACGCGTCGGGCCGCAGCCCATACGCCTGCCAGGCGCGGCGGGCGAGCGGCCAGTCCTGCAGGGCGGTGGCGGCGATGCCGACGTTCCACCAGTCGGGGGCGCCGGGCGCGCGGTCCAGCAGGGCGACGGCCCGCAGACCGGTGGTGCGGGCCTGCTCCCAGTCGTGCCGGAACTTGTGCAGCAGCGCGAGGTTGTACCAGGACTCCGAACGCCAGGGCTCCAGGTCGGCCGCACGGATCAGCAGCGCACCGGCGTCCTCGTACCGTCCGTCGCTGATCAACGTGAACGCCCGGTCGGTCGCCTGCCGCCACGTGGCGGAGGGCCGGTGCCGTGCCCTGCCGAAGATCCTCAAGGTGTCCCGCCTGCCGTTCGCTTTCGCTGGTGCCCCACGGTGCCCCGTCCGTCCCCCCACGTCCCGTGCTCAGCGGTGCTCATCAGTCCTCCTTGCCATCGGCAGGGCCTGTCACACACGGCCGGGCGCGTCGGTTTGGCAGCATCGCCGCCATGGTGCGCCTCTTGAGCGCTCTGCGCCCCTGCGGGCATCCAACCATGCCCCTTGGTGCGCCCGCTCATTACCGGTGGGTTCACTGCCCGGCCCGGGCAACGACCCTGGTCAGCGCCTCGACCACGCGAGGGTCGTATTCGTGCGCGGTATCGAGGCGTAACCGCTCCAGCGCCTGCAGCCCCCGGCCCACGGCGGTGCCGCCTCCGGCCAGGTCCTCGTAGGCGTTGGCCGTACGCACGATGCGTCCCGCGAGCGGTTGCTCCCGGTACGGATCGGCCTGTCCCTCCACGATCCGCGCGACTTCCTCGGGGGCACCCGTCCGGCGTACGACCTCCGCGCCGAGCAGGGCGATGCGGCGGCGTTCCACCTGATCGAGGGACGAGGTGGCACCGCCGGGCACGGGGTCGACGAGGGAGAGCTGGCCGATGTCGTGCATCAGCGCGGCGTGCTCCAGGGCCGCCAGCGACCGTCCGCCCAGGCCGAGTTCCCGTCCCATGGCGTGGCTGAGCTCGCTGACCCGGCGGGCGTGCCCCACCGGGGTGTAGCCGGCGACCTCGGTGGCCCTGGCCAGTGAGGCGATGGTCTCCCGATGGGTGGCCCGGATCGCCGCGTGCCGCCGGAAGGCCGTCTGCGTCAGCAGCAGCGGCACCCCGCACACGGGCAGCGCCCACAGCCCGGCCGCCTGCTCGGCCTGCGCCAGCACGACCCCGCCGGCGCACACGGCGGAGCCGACGCCCGGCAGGACGGCCAGTTCGTCGCGGAGGACGGAGGCGAAGGGATGCCCGGTGCGGGCGGCGCCCAGCACGGCGGCCAGCACGGCGTCGCACAGGATCGTGCTGGCCAGCAGGAGGACGGCGTAGCCCGGATGGCCGCCGCTGCCGCCGTAGAGCGGCTGCCCGGTCGCCGCGGCGAACGCCACCGTCAGCACGCGCCGCGCCGCCGCGTCCCGTGGCGCGCCCCTCAGCTGCCCGGCGATCACCGCGGCGGCGGAGACCGCCACCACCACCGCCACCGCCTCGGCCGCGAGCAGCGCGTACGCCAGGGCCCCGGCGAAGGCGACGGGGGCGGCCTCCCGTCCCTCGGGCTCCGGGATCCGGAAGGCCTCGCCGACCACGACCAGCGCCCCGAACGCGGCCGCCGCCGCGGGATCGGCGACGCCGTGCGACGCCGTCCAGACCAGGGCGGCGCCGCCCACGGCGAGCGCCACCCCGTGGACGGCGAGCACGACCAACGGCGTGCGTCTGCGCCGGCGCCGGTGGTCGCCGCCTCCGCGGCGTCCGGAGGCGCTCACGGGCGCGGCTCGGGGGTACGGCCGGGCGGGGCCTCGCGGCGGGCGTGGCGCCGGGTCTGCGCGGGGGCGAAGGGTTCCGGCTCGTCGGCGGTGACCGCCGGGTTCCAGCCGTCCCGCCGGACGGCGCGGACCAGGGCCTGCACCATGAGGGGGTCGAAGTGGCTGCCGGCGCAGCGGCGCAGCTCACCCAGCGCGTCGTCGACTCCGCGGGTGGCCTGGTAGGCCCGCGTGGAGGTCATCGCGTCGAAGGCGTCCGCCACGGCCACCAGCCGCGCCGAGGACGGGATGGCCTCGCCGGCCAGGCCGTACGGGTAGCCCGATCCGTCGAGGCGTTCGTGGTGGTGGAGGATCGCGGTGCGGGCGTCGTCGAGGAAGGCGATGCCGCGCACCATCTCGTGGCCGTAGCCGGGGTGCAGTTCGATGATCCGCCGCTCCTCGGGGGTGAGCGGGCTGTCCTTGCGCAGCACCCGGGTGGGCACCCCCAGCTTGCCGATGTCGTGCAGGATGCCGGCCAGCCGCAGGGCCTCCACCCGCTCGGGCGGCAGTCCGATCTCGCGGGCGATCAGTGCCGACGCCCGGCCGACGCGCTCGCTGTGGCCCCGGGTGTAGCGGTCCTTGATCTCCACGGCCTGCACCAGCGCCCGCACCGTCGCCTGGTGCGCGGCCCGCTCGCGGCGCGCCTGCCCGACGACCCAGCGGGCGATGTGCGTCGGCAGCAGGGCGAGGACCGCGGCCACCGCCCCGTACGGGCCCTGCCAGAGCACCGCGGCCATGAGCCCCACCAGGCCGTAGGTGAGGTGCGGGGCGAGCGGTTCGAGCAGGGCCTCCCGAAAGGCCACGGCCGGGGCGGTGCGCTCGGCGGTGATCAGCACGCCGGCGGTGAGGGCGGCGGAGTAGAGGCAGAAGGCGAGGACGGCCGCCAGTGCGGGCACCAGCAGTCCCGGCAACCGCGCGAAGTCGCCTTCCCCGAAGGCGTCCCGGACCTGGGCCGCGGCGGCCGTGGCCAGGGCGAGCTGCGCGGCGTGCCAGACCCGGCGCACCGGGCCCGGCTCGCCCCGGACCGGCGCGAGGAGGCCACCGGGCACGGCGACGAGTGCGGCCGCGCCCGGGGGAAGCAGGAGCGCGGCCGCGAAGAGCACCGGGGGCAGGGACGCCCCCGTCCGTTCCCCTGCCGCGTAGACCACCGCCAGCACGGCCGCGGTCGCCCAGGGAGTGCCCTCGTGGGGGCCGGTGACGAGGGCGCCGCACGCCGACACCACGACGAGCGGGATGTACACCCGCGCCGCCGCGGGGAGCATCCAGACCGTCCGCTTCGCACGCACCCCACAGAGGCTAGGGGCGCGGCCGTCGCGCGGTGGGCGAGCGGCCGCGATTCCCGCCTTCGGGTGATCCCGGGTGGCTTGCCTGTACGGGCTGCGTCAGCCGGCCGGGAAACCGGTCGGCGTGCTGCCGCCGTCCGCGGGCTCCGGCACCGGCGCCACCTCGCCCGCGCGGATCAGCTCGATCCGCGTGAGCACCTTGGACCGCAGGTCCGTGGGCACGTCGTCGTGCCCGCAGCAGCGCTTGACCAGCTTCTTGACGGCCTGCTCGAGGCCGTACTTCTCCAAGCAAGGGTGGCACTCGTCGAAGTGCTGCTTGAACTTGGCGCAGGCGTCGTCGGACATCTCGTTGTCCAGGTACTCGTAAAGGTGTTCGAGTACCTCGGAGCAGTCCGTCTCATGCGGGTTGCCGCAGCTCATGTGCCCGAGCCCTTCTCATCTCCCGCGCCCGCCGGGACGAGCCCGCGCTCCCGCGCGTAGTCCTCCAGCAACGAACGCAGCTGCCGCCGCCCCCGGTGCAGACGGGACATCACCGTACCGATGGGGGTTCCCATGATGTCGGCGATCTCCTTGTAGGCAAAGCCCTCGACGTCCGCGAGATAGACCGCGATCCGGAATTCCTCCGGGATCGCCTGCAGCGCCTGCTTCACGTCCGAGTCGGGAAGGTGGTCCAGGGCCTGGGACTCGGCGGAGCGCAGACCCGTCGACATGTGCGACTCGGCGCGGGCCAGCTGCCAGTCCTCGATCTCCTCCGTGCCGCTGCGCTGGGGCTCGCGCTGCTTCTTGCGGTAGGAGTTGATGAAGCTGTTGGTGAGGATGCGGTACAGCCACGCCTTCAGGTTGGTGCCCTCACGGAACTGGTGGAACGACGCGTACGCCTTCGCGTACGTCTCCTGCACCAGGTCCTCGGCATCGGCCGGGTTGCGGGTCATGCGCAGCGCCGCCGAGTACATCTGGTCCAGGTACTCCAGGGCGTCCCGCTCGAAGCGCGCGCTGCGCTCGACGTCGGACTCCGGAGCCACCTGCACCTCAGGCACCTCGGACGGGCTGTCGTCGTTGCCGCTGACCGGACCCACCTCCTCCACGACGGTCACGGGGCCGTAAGCGGACCCCACGCCATCGGAGGATATCCCGGGCGGGATCGGCGCGCTGTTCCTGTCCGCCCCGCCCATCGCCGGCCACTCCGGCCACGACAGGTAGGGCGCCTCGGCACGGGCGCGGCACTCGGCTCTGACCATCCGGCTGCCTTCCTCACTGTGCGTACGTTCTTTCGCGTGGACGCCTCGCACAACACGGGTCGCGCACCGCTCATTCCCGAAGCGGGGGCAGTTCCTCCAGCCAGCCCAGCACCGCGTCCGTGATGACGCTGAGTGCTGCCTCCTGGGTGAGGTCCGCGGACTTCGGCACGGCGAACCCGTGGTCGCCGTACGGCACCTCGACCGGCTCGTGCCCCTCCGGGAACTCGTCGGGGCGGCCGAAGGGGTCGCGCCCGCCCTGCAGGGCCAGGACCGGCACCCCGGCGCCGGTCAGCTCGCCGGCCCGGGACTTCTCCGGCCTGCCCGGGGGGTGCAGCGGGAAGGACAGCGCCAGCACCGCGACCGCGCCCAGTTCCACCGCCGTACGGCAGGCGACCCGGGCCCCCGCGCTGCGGCCGCCGGCGACGACCGGCAGGCCGGGCCGGGCCAGTGCGGGCCACAGCGCCGTCCACGCGGTGTCCAGGGTCTTCGGTGCGGGCGCCACCTTCTTGCCGGCCACCCGCCATGGCTGCTCCACCAGCGCGACCGTCCAGCCGCGCGGCGGCAGGGCAGCGGCCAGGGCCTGCAGGTCACGGGCCTCGACGCCGCCTCCCGCACCGTGGCCCAGCGCCACGACGGCGCGCGGCCGGCGGGCCCGGTGCCAGGTGACGCGGGCGTCCCCCACGGGCGTCGGCACGGTCTCCATGATCTCGCTCACAGCGGCCAGTCTGGCACCGCGGGCGGTCAGAACAGCGTCGCCTCCTCGGGCGCCTCGATCGGCTCGACCAGCTCTGGCCCGTTGTTGCGGACGTTGCTCACCTCGGTGCGCACGGGGTACGCGCGCAGCAGGCCGGGCCGCGGCGGCACGAGCAGGCCGCGCAGCTCCGCGACGTCGCTGCGCGCGGGGTCGAGCCAGTCGTCCCAGTGCTCCGGGGTGATCCACAGCGGCACGCGCGGGTGGATCTCGGCCAGGGAGCGCGGGCCGCCGGGGCGCTCGTCGGCGTCGGCGAAGGGCTCGGTCTCGGCCTCGGTGGTGATGACGGTGCAGGTGACCCACCAGGCGCGCGGGTGCTCGTCGGGCAGGGTGCGGTCGCGCCAGAACTCGTACAGCCCGGCCATCGCGAAGACGGAGCCGTCGACGGGGGTGACGAAGTACGGCTGCTTGCGGGACCGCTTCTTCCTCCCCTCCTCCTCCAGCTGCCGCTCGTCCTTGCCGGTGACCCACTCGAAGTAGCCGTCGGCGGGCAGCAGGCAGCGGCGCGAGGCGAAGGGGCGCCGGTAGGAGGACTTCTCGTGCACGGTCTCGGCCCGGGCGTTGATCATCTTCACGCCGACGTCGGGCGTCCTGGCCCAGCTCGGCACCAGCCCCCAGCGCAGGGTGCGCAGCTGGCGCACGATCTCGCCGGTCTCCTTGTCGGGCCGCTCCAGCACCGCGTAGGTGCTGTCGGTCGGCGCGACGTTCCAATTGGGGTCCAGCGCCTCGGTGGGATCCCATTTCCGCACGTCGAAGAGCCCGACGAGATCCTCGGGCCCCCGGCTCGCTGCATATCGACCGCACATGAGTGCCAGATTGCCACGGCGCGGACACAGCAGGCCGTCGTATGGTGCGGAACCGTGCAGCTCTTCGACTCCATCTTCGGCACCCAGCCCGCGCCCTCCCCCTGGCTGGTCGGCGCCACGGCGGCCGTCGCCCTCGCCGCGGTGCTGCCGCACGTCCTGTGGCGGCTGTCCCGCAACGCGATCACGATCGCCCACGAAGGCGGCCACGGCCTGGTCGCCCTGCTGTCCGGACGCCGTCTGCAGGGCATCCGGCTGCACTCGGACACCTCGGGCCTGACCGTCTCCCGCGGCAAGCCGTACGGCCTCGGCATGATCCTCACCGCGGCGGCCGGCTACACCGCGCCGTCCCTGCTGGGCCTCGGCGGGGCCCTGCTGCTCGCGGCGGGGCACATCACGGCACTGCTGTGGGGGGCGACGGCCCTGCTGCTGGTGATGCTGGTGATGATCAGGAACGCGTACGGGGTGCTGACCGTCTTCGTGACCGGCGGCCTCTTCCTGCTGGTGTCCTGGCTGACCGAGCCCGGGGTCCAGGCGGCCTTCGCCTACCTGGTGGTGTGGTTCCTGCTGTTCGGGGGCGTACGGCCGGTCCTGGAGCTCCAGCGCAAGCGGCGCGGTGGTGCGGCGCCCGGATCGGACGCGGACCAGCTGGCCCGGCTGACGCACACCCCGGCGGCACTGTGGATGCTGTTGTTCTACGCGGTGGCGCTGCTGTCGCTGTTCGGCGGCGGCCGCTGGCTGGTGGGTCTGTAGGCCTTGCGGGCGGGTATCTGTTTCCTTCAGGTTTCGTCCGCTTTGTGAGCGATTCGCCTTCTTCTTGAGCCACTACGCTGGGGGTCATGACCGGTAACCCCGCGCACACCGCCCTGTGGCCCGCGCCGCTCGCGTCCGCCCCCGTCCAGGCGACGGTCACCGTGCCCGGATCCAAGTCGGTCACCAACCGCGCCCTGGTGCTCGCTGCGCTCGCCTCCGAGCCGGGCTGGCTGCGCCGCCCGCTGCGCAGCCGCGACACCGTGCTGATGGCCGACGCGCTGCGCACCATGGGCGTCCAGATCGACGAGGTGGTCAATCCCTACGGCGGCGAGGCCTGGCGGGTCATCCCGGCGGGGCTGCACGGTCCGGCCTCCGTCGACGTCGGCAACGCCGGCACCGTGATGCGGTTCCTGCCGCCGGTCGCCGCGCTCGCCGACGGCCCGGTGCACTTCGACGGCGACCCGCGCAGCCACGAGCGCCCGCTGAACGGGGTCATCGACGCGCTGCGCACCCTGGGCGCCCGCATCGACGACGAGGGCCGCGGCGCGCTGCCGCTGACCGTGCACGGCGGCGGGGCGCTGGACGGCGGCCCGGTGTCGGTCGACGCGTCCTCGTCCTCCCAGTTCGTCAGTGCCCTGCTGCTGTCCGGCCCCCGCTTCAACCAGGGTGTCGAGGTGCGGCACACCGGCCCGACGCTGCCGTCGCTGCCGCACATCAAGATGACCGTGGAGATGCTGCGGCACGCCGGAGCCAAGGTCGACACCCCGGAGAACGGCGGCGAGCCCGACGTGTGGCGGGTCGACGCCGGCGCGCTGCTCGGCGTCGACCTCACCGTCGAGCCGGACCTCTCCAACGCCCAGCCCTTCCTCGCCGCCGCGCTGGTCACCGGCGGCCGTGTGGTCATCCCCGACTGGCCGCGGCGCACCACCCAGCCCGGTGACGCGCTGCGCGAGCTGTTCACCCGGATGGGCGGTTCGTGCGAGCTGACGGACACGGGCCTGGTCTTCACCGGGTCCGGCCGGATCCACGGCATCGACGCCGACCTGTCGGACGTCGGCGAACTCACGCCCGGCATCGCGGCGGTCGCCGCGCTCGCCGACTCCGAGTCCGTGCTGCGCGGCGTGGGGCACCTGCGTCTGCACGAGACCGACCGGCTGGCCGCGCTGAGCAAGGAGATCAACGAGCTCGGCGGCGACGTCACCGAGACCGAGGACGGACTGCGCATCCGGCCGCGGCCGCTGCGCGGCGGCGTCTTCCACACCTACGAGGACCACCGGCTGGCCACCGCGGGCGCCGTCCTGGGCCTCGCCGTGGACGGCGTCCGGGTCGAGAACGTCGCGACCACCGGCAAGACCCTCCCCGACTTCCCCGAGATGTGGACGGCCATGCTGGGCACGGCACCGGCGGCCTCCGCGTCCCCCGTGCGGGCCTGAACCATGCGGCGCTACGGCAAGCACACCGACGAGGACGACGTCCGGGTCCGCCCGAACCGCAAGGGCAACCGCCCCCGCACCAGCATCCGGCCCAAGCACGAGGACGCCGAGGAGGGCTTCGTCCTCACCATCGACCGCGGCCGCATCACCTGCCTCGTCGAGGACCGCACGGTCACCGCGATGAAGGCGCGCGAACTGGGCCGCAAGGGCATCGCGGTCGGCGACCGGGTCGGCATCGTAGGCGACCTGTCCGGCGAGAAGGACACGCTGGCGCGCATCGTGCGCGTCGAGGAGCGCAGCTCGGTGCTGCGCCGCACCGCCGACGACACCGATCCGTACGAGCGGGTCGTCGTCGCCAACGCCGACCGGCTCGCCATCGTCACCGCCCTCGCCGACCCCGAGCCGCGCCCCCGGCTCATCGACCGCTGCCTGGTGGCGGCGTACGACGCCGGGCTCGAACCGCTGCTGGTGCTCACCAAGTCCGATCTCGCCTCGGCGGAAACGCTGCTGGAGACGTACGCGCCCCTGGGCGTCCCCTACGTCGTCACCAGCCACGAGCACTTCGACGCCGACGCGACGGCGGCCGTCCGCGAGCACCTCAAGGGCGGGATCACCGCCTTCGTCGGCCACAGTGGCGTCGGGAAGACCACCCTGGTCAACGCCCTGGTGGAGCGTCAGCGCGCGACCGGCCTCGTCAACGCGGTCACCGGACGGGGCAGGCACACCACCACCTCGGCGCTCGCGCTGCCGCTCAGCGGCGCGGAGGGCTGGGTCATCGACACCCCGGGGGTGCGCTCCTTCGGCCTCCACCACGTCGATCCGTCCCGGGTCATCCACGCCTTCCCCGACCTGGAGCCGGGCACGGAGGACTGTCCGCGGGCCTGCAGCCACGACGAACCCGACTGCGCGCTGGACGCCTGGGTCGCCGACGGGCACGCGGAACCCGCCCGGTTGTTCTCGCTGCGGCGGCTGCTCGCGACGCGTGAGCGCAAGGAAGGGGACTGAGACCCCATTTCCGGGCATGCTGTGTGATGATCGCTCATCGACAGACGGAAACGGGAGGGCGTTCGATGGCCTGGCTCCTCGTGGTGGTCGCTGGACTCCTCGAAACCGGCTTCGCGGTCTGCCTCAAGCTCTCCCACGGGTTCACCCGCCTGTGGCCGACCATCGCGTTCTGCGCCTTCGCGCTCGGCAGCTTCGGCCTGCTCACGCTCGCCCTGAAGAAGCTGGACGTCGGGGCCGCGTACGCGGTGTGGACGGGCATCGGGGCGTCCGGGACCGCGATCTACGGCATGGCCTTCCTCGGCGACGTCGTCTCGACCCTGAAGCTGATCTCCATCAGCCTGGTCGTCCTGGGCGTCATCGGGCTCCAGCTCTCCGGCTCCACCCATTGACCGCCCCGGCCGGTCCGCACCGGGGGCCGGGCCGCGCCCGTCACCAGCCGCGCTGGAGCAGCCCCCGGACCAGCCGGGCGACCCGCCGGCACGCCTCCTCGTCGGAGGCCGCGGGCGCGACGACGTAGGAGACGGTGACGCGCACCGCGGCCTCGCAGGCCCAGTCGGCCTCGGCCCGGTCGAGTCTGGGGAAGCGCCGCCCCAGCACGGTCGCTGCGCGCGCCCGGAAGCCGTCGAGGAGTTCGGCCGGGGCGAGCGGGGCGTCGTCCCCCCGCTGCCGCCGGCCCGGCAGCCGCAGCACCGGCACCGGCACGACGGCCGCCGCCGGGACCCGGTCCCCGCGGCAGCCGGTGAGGACCGCGCGCACCAGCGGGCTGCGGCGGGCACTGTGCAAGGTCCAGGCGGTCGCGGCGGCGAAGCAGTCGCCGGCGTCGCCGCCCTGCCGCCCGGCGGCGTCCAGGGCGCGCTCCACGCCCGCCAGGAACGTCTCCGCCTCCCGCCTCGCCAGGGCTCTCGCGAGCCCCTCCTTGGTGCCGAACTCGTTGTAGAGCGTCTGCCGCGACACCCCGGCCGTGGCCGCGACGTCGACCATCCTGATCGTCGCCCACGAGCGGTCGCCCAGTGCGGACAGCGCCGCGTCCAGGAGTGATTCACGCGCTGTCGGCACGATCGCCTCCAAGCGGTCTCAAGCGGGTCTCAAGCGGTCTCCACCGGTACCGGGCGGCCTCAGGGGGCCGTGGGCCAGAATTGACGGGCCGTCGGTCCGTGTCAACCCTCCCCGCGCACCCTGCGTGACCTCGACCTGCCGCGATCGATACTGTTCGCTCCATGCCGGACTTCAACGACGATCTGCGCCTGGCGCACATCCTTGCCGACGCCGCCGACGCCGCCACCATGGAGCGCTTCAAGTCCCTGGACCTCAAGGTCGAGACCAAGCCCGACATGACGCCGGTCAGCGAGGCGGACAAGCGCGCCGAGGAACTGATCCGCAGTCAGCTCGGGCGGGCCAGGCCGCGCGACGCCGTGCTCGGCGAGGAGTACGGCACGGAGGGCAGCGGTCCGCGCCGCTGGATCGTCGACCCGATCGACGGCACCAAGAACTACGTCCGCGGGGTGCCCGTGTGGGCCACCCTCATCGCGCTCATGGTGCGGGGGGAGCGGGGCGACGAGGGCGTGGTCGGCATGGTGTCCGCGCCCGCCCTGGGGCGCCGCTGGTGGGCCGTGAAGGGTGGCGGGGCGTACACCGGGCGCAGCCTGTCCTCGGCCACGCGGCTGCGGGTGTCGCAGGTCAGCCGGCTGGCGGACGCCTCCTTCGCCTACTCCTCGCTGAGCGGCTGGGAGGAGCAGGGCCGCCTGGACGGCTTCCTCGACCTGACCCGGTCCTGCTGGCGGACGCGCGCCTACGGTGACTTCTGGCCCTACATGATGGTCGCCGAGGGCGCCGTGGACATCTGTGCCGAGCCCGAACTCAGCCTGTGGGACATGGCGGCGAACGAGGTGATCGTGCGCGAGGCCGGAGGGCGCTTCACCAGCCTGGACGGGACCGCGGGACCGTACGGCGGGAACGCGGCGGCGTCCAACGGGCTGCTGCACGAGGACATGCTCGACTTCCTGAACCGCCCGTAGTCGACCGACCCCTCACACTACCGATCACCCTCCGCGCGCCCCTTGCTGCGGACCGCGGCGCATGTGAACATGAGAATGCGTGAGCTTGTGCATTTGTGAAACGGTTCTCAAGACGGCCACGACGCAGCCCGAGGGGTATCCCATGCTCGTACGCGACGCCATGAGCACGGTCGTTCTCACGGTCGGTCCCGCCCACACCCTCCGCCAGGCCGCCCGGCTGATGTCCGCCCGACGGGTGGGCGCGGCGGTGGTACTCGATCCCGACACCTGCGGTCTCGGCATCCTGACCGAGCGCGACATCCTCAACGCCATCGGTGCGGGGCTCGACCCCGACCTCGAACTCGCCGCCGCCCACACCACCACCGACGTGGTCTTCGCCGCGCCCCAGTGGACCCTCGAAGAGGCGGCCGCCGCGATGGTACGCGGCGGCTTCCGGCACCTGGTGGTGCTGGACGACCGCAACCCGGTCGGCATGGTCTCCGTACGCGACATCGTGCGCTGCTGGCAACCTGCGCGCGCCCTGGCCGGCTGACGGCCCGGACATGGATCGGAGGGGACCGGGTGCCTGGACGCACCCGGTCCCCTCCGGGTCTGCGGGACGGACGCCCGTCAGCCGCGCAGGGCTTGGACGGCGGCCTCCAGCCGCTTGCCGAAGTCCTCGTCGGCACGGCGGAAGTTGCCGATCGCGCGCTCGGCGATGTCGTCGCGCGACACCTTGGCGATGAATCCGGAGAGGTTGGCGACCAGGCGCTCCTTCTCCTCCTGCGACATCAGCCGGTAGAGGTTGCCGGCCTGCACGAAGTCGTCGTCCTCGGCGTGCGAGGGCGCCTCGTGGTTGCCGGTGTACCCGGCGACCGCGGTGGCCGGCCACAGGGGACGGCCGGTCTGCGCCGGGCCGCCGAAGCTGTTCGGCTCGTAGTTCCTGGCCCCGCCGTGGCGGCCGTCGTAGAGCGCGCCGTCGCGGCCGTGGGTGCGCGCCTCGGTCGCGTGCGGGCGGTTCACCGGCAGGTGGTCGGCGTTGATGCCGACGCGGTAGCGGTGGGCGTCGCCATAGGCGAAGAGCCGGCCCTGCAGCATCTTGTCCGGGGACGGGCCGATGCCGGGCACGAAGTGCGCCGGGGAGAAGATCGACTGCTCGACCTCGGCGAAGATGTTCTGCGGGTTGCGGTTGAGTTCCAGCCTGCCGATCTCGATCGGCGGGTAGTCCTCGTGCGGCCACACCTTGGTGAGGTCGAACGGGTTGAAGCGGTAGGCCGCCGCCTCGGCCGCGGGCATGATCTGCACCTGCACGGTCCAGCTCGGGAACTCGCCGCGCTCGATGGCCTCGCGCAGGTCGCGCTGGTGGGAGTCCGGGTCCTCACCGGCGAGCCGGTTGGCCTCCTCCTGGGTGAGGTTCTGGATGCCCTGGTCGGTCTTGAAGTGGTACTTGACCCAGAAGACCTCGCCGGCCTCGTTGTTCCACTGGTAGGTGTGCGAGCCGTAGCCGTTCATGTGGCGGTAGCTCGCCGGGATGCCGCGGTCACCGAACAGCCAGGTCACCTGGTGCGTCGACTCGGGTGACAGCCCCCAGAAGTCCCAGACGTTGTCCGCCTCCTGGGAGCCGGTGTACGGGTCGCGCTTCTGGGTGTGGATGAAGTCGGGGAACTTGATGGCGTCCTTGATGAAGAACACCGGGGTGTTGTTGCCGACGAGGTCGTAATTGCCCTCCTCGGTGTAGAACTTCAACGCCCAGCCGCGCGGGTCGCGCACCGCGTCCGCCGCGCCCAGGTTGCCGGCGACGGTGGAGAACCGCAGGAAGGTCTCGGTCTGCTTGCCGACCTCGGAGAGGAACTTCGCCCGCGTGTACTTCGTCACGTCGGCGGTCACCGTGAAGGTGCCGTAGGCGCCGGCGCCACGGGCGTGCACCACGCGCTCCGGGATGCGCTCGCGGTTGAAGTGGGCGAGCTTCTCGAGCAGCTGCTGGTCCTGGACCAGGACCGGTCCCCCGGGGCCCGCGGTCTCGCTGTTCTGGTTGTCCGCGACCGGGGCGCCCGCCTCCGTGGTCAGCGGGCCGGTCTCCTGAACCGTCACGTGCTTCTCCCTGGGTTGGTGCTGTGCCGTGGCTTACGCCGGAAGCGATCCTACGATAGACAGAGTCCAAGTCAAGAAGAGCCCCAAACTCGTACCAGGTCGGAACACGGACTGTCACTGTTAAGCTGTTGCCATCCCACTGATAGGTGAAATGGAATGAGTGACCTGCTGGAACGACTGCGCGGCCGCGGATGGCGCATGACCGCGCAGCGGCGCGTCGTGGCCGAGGTCCTGGACGGCGACCACGTCCACCTGACCGCCGACGAGGTGCACGCCCGCGCGGCGGCGCGACTGCCCGAGATCTCCCGCGCGACCGTCTACAACACCCTGGGCGAACTGGTGTCGCTCGGCGAGGTCATAGAGGTCGCCACCGACGGCCGCGCCAAGCGCTACGACCCCAACGCCCACCGCCCGCACCAGCACCTGGTGTGCTCCAGCTGCGGCACCGTCCGGGACGTCCACCCGCACGGCAACCCGCTGGCGGACCTGCCCGACGCGGAGCGTTTCGGGTTCACCGTCTCCCAGGTCGAGGTCACCTACCGGGGCCTGTGCCCCGCCTGCGCCTGACGCTGCGCGGCCCGCCGCACACGTTCCGCGGCCTTGCGCACCCCCGGCTCCGGCCGGGTGCGGCCCACCCACACCGTCTCCACCGGCACCTGGCCGGCGACCTTGGAGAGCGCCTCGAAGGCCTCCCTGGCCACCCCGGGGTCCGGATCCACGGCCAACGGCGCCAGCTGCCGCAGCAGCCCCTCCCGCGGGACGAGCCGTCCCGCCGCGCGCACCGCGGCACGGCGCACCACGGCCGGCCACGGAGTGCGCACCTCACGGGCCAGCCGCAGCAGCAGCGGCGCGTCCGAGGCGTCCCCGCACTCCCCCAGCCCCGTCACCAGCCCGGCCACCAGCCGCGGCGGGCTCTGCGGGCCGCAGCGCAGTAGTTGCCTGCGGTACGCCAGCGCCGGCGGCTCTCCCCTGCTGTACAGCCGCCAGCGGGCCTGGGCGCGGACGATCCGCGCCGGGTCGGCCAACGGCGCGGTCAGCCGGGTCGCCGGCACGTCGTCGGGCAGCGCCGCGACCGCCAGTTCCCGCACGGCCGCCGAGCGGGCCCACAGCAGCCGCCCCGCCTGGTCCGGGTCCATCTGCAGCAGCCGCTCGGCGCACAGTCTGCGGCACACCTGGTCCGGGTCGCGCAGCGCCGTGCGCACCAGGTCCCCGCGGACGAACTCGCCGAGTTCCAGGGCCAGCTCGACCCCGAAGCGCCGGGTCAGCGGGTCCGTGTCGGCGGCCAGCGCACGCACCGCCCGCCGGGCCTCGGGCGCCGCCAGCACCCCGCGGTACGCCTCGGGGGTGTGCGTCGCCCGGCTCCGTCCGCGCAGCCTCAGCAGCAGCCGTACGGCCGCGGCGGCCTCGTCCGGGGCGGTACGGCGCAGCAGCGCCTCCAGGGCCCGGTCGCGGACCTGGTCCACCCAGTCCGCCGTCCGCAGCGCGAGGGCGGAGGCCACCAGCGGCCCGCCGTGCACCGCCAGCTCCTCCACGGCGGCCTGCCGGATGCGGCCGTCCCGGTCCATCGCGGCCAGCAACAGGCGCAGCGGTTCACTCTCGCCGGGCGCCGGGGGCGTGCCCTCCTGCACCCGGGCGGCACGGTCCAGCAGCAGCCACAGCCGGGGCGGCGCCGCGGCCAGCGCCTTGAGGGCCGCCGCGCGGTCGTAGGCGGCCTCCTCGTCGTCGGCGGCGCTGCGCAGCTCGCGCAGCAGGCCCTCCACCTCCGCGGCCGCGCACAGCCGACCCCACCGCGTCACATCCCTGAGTTCCGTCGGCCGCCGCTTACGCCGCCTGCGCAGCAACCCCGCCTCCTCGCGCCGCCTGAGGGCCTGTCCTCAGGATCGCGCGCCGGCGCCGGCGGGCCCAGGATCGTCGGCACCCTTTTGCCCGAACCATGCCTGGCCTGTACCCAACGCATACGAGAAGGGCCCGGAAGCCATGGCTTCCGGGCCCTCTCTTCAGTAGCGGGGACAGGATTTGAACCTGCGACCTCTGGGTTATGAGCCCAGCGAGCTACCGAGCTGCTCCACCCCGCGTCGTTGTGTCTTCAGACTACCCTCCCGGCGCTGAGCAGCGCAAATCGCTTCTCACGCGGACAGCTCGTGCTCCAGGGCGTCGGTCAGCCGGGCGGCCCGCTCGGCCACCTCGGCGGGGCCGCACTCCACCGCGCGGGCGCACCACGCCTGGGCGTCCGCGAGCTGTCCGTGCCGTGCGGCCAGCAGCGCCAGCCGCAGCGCGGCGCGTCCGTGGCCCGCGTCCGCGGCACGCGTCCACCACAGGGCGGCCTCCGGCTCCGCGCCCTCGCGGGCGAGGAGCAGCCCGAGGTTGAAGGCCCCGTTGCGGCTGCCGCCCTCGGCGGCCTCCCGGTACCAGTGGGCGGCATCCACGACGTCCCCGCGCTTGGCGGCGCACATGCCGAGCCGCACCTGGGCACGGCGGTGCCCCTGGCCTGCGGCGCGGGCGTACCACTCCTCGGCCTCGCCCTCGGCCTCCTGCGTGCCCTGCCCGTCCAGCAGCGCGCCGAGCCGGAAGGCGCCCTCCGGGCTGCCGCCGCCCGCCGCGCAGCGCAGGTGGCGCTCGGCGCCGTGCGCGTCGCCCTCCTTCTGCAAGGCGATGGCCACCTGGAGCGCGGCCTCGCCGTGGCCGCTGGCCGCGGCACGCTCGTACCAGCGCCGCGCGGTGGCGTCGTCGCCCCGCCCGGCGTACAGGATGCCGAGGTTGAAGGCGGCGTCCACGCTGCCCGCCTCCGCCGCCTTGGAGAACCAGGGCTCTGCGCCCGCCGCGTCGCCGCGCTGCAGCAGGAGCACGGCGAGTGCGTTGGCCGCCTCTCGGTGCCCGGTGTAGGCGGCCTTGCGGTACCACTGCTCGGCCTGGGCCGTGCGGCCCTGACCGGCGCAGAGCAGACCGAGGTTGAAGGCGCCGTTGATGTCCCCCGCCTCGAGCGCGGCCCGGTACCACCGCTCGGCGGTCTGGGTCTCGCCCTCCTGGGCGTGCAGCGCGCCCAGGGCGTTGGCGGCGTTGCCGTCGCCGGCGTTGGCGGCACGCCGCCACCAGGTGGCGGCCCCGTCGACGTCCCCGGCGTCGCGCAGCAGGAAGCCGAGGGCGCAGGCGGCGCGCGGCTCCCCGTCGCGGGCGGCGGTCAGGTACCAGCGCTTGGCCTCCTCGAACTCGCCGCGCTCCTCCAGGAGCGTGCCGAGGCGCAGGGCGGCCCTGCGGTGCCGGCGGGCGGCGGCCTGCCGGTACCACTGCTCGGCCTCGCGCTCCTCGCCGCGCTCGGCGCAGATGCCGGCGAGCCGGTAGGCGGCCTCGCGGTGGCCGTGCTCGGCGGCGGCGTGGAACCAGCGCTCGGCGCCTACGTCGCGCCGGTGGTCCAGGAGGTCGGCCAGCGCGTACGCGCCCAGGGTGTGCCCGGACTCGGCGGCCTGGCGCAGCCAGTACTCGGCGCCGGGCTCGTCGCCGCGCTCGCGGAAGTGCCGGCCGAGCGCGTGCGCGGCCGCGGCCGAACCGGCGACCGCCGCGATGCGCCACCAGGCGGCGGCCTCGTCGGCGTAGCCGCGCTGGTGCAGCAGCAGGCCCAGGTTGTTGGCGGCCGGGCGGTCCCCTCCGGCGGCGGCGCCGCGCAGATGGGGCTCGGCGCCCTCGAGGTCGCCGCGGCGCAGCAGCAGGGTGCCCAGGACGCTCATGGCCCCGATGTCGCCGTGCTCGGCGGCCCGCCGGTGGCGCGCCTCGAGTTCGGCCTCCTCGCGGGCCTCCAGGGTCTCCTCGTCCGGGAGGTCGGACTCGATGAGGCGCTCCTCGTCGAGACCGCCCACCCGCGGAGCGGGCAGCAGGTCGGCGACGGCCGGCACCAGCGCGGCCCCGGCCGCGGGCACGGTCGTCCGCCCCGTGGACCCGGGATCCCGGATCTGACGAGTCTTCAGCAGCCTTGCACCATCCCCCATGAGGTCCATCGTCGCATCACCCGTACCCGCAGTACACCTGGTATGCGGCAAACCTGCAGAGTTCAGCCGATCCCAGTTGGTCACTTCGTAGGTCACTACAGCGTTTTGTCGACTTCCCGACATGATGCCAACCGAAACCTCTGCGGTACCAGTTCCCCCCTACAAGTGAAAGGGCCCGGAGTCTATTGACTCCGGGCCCTTTCCAACAGTAGCGGGGACAGGATTTGAACCTGCGACCTCTGGGTTATGAGCCCAGCGAGCTACCGAGCTGCTCCACCCCGCGTCGGTGGAACAACAGTACCACGACGCGGGGTGGGCCCCGTCAGCCCTGCCTGCCCGCCTGCTGCTCGGCCTCCTGGGCCCGCTTCAGCGCGTCGGCGAGATCCTTCTGCGCCTGGCCGTATGCGCCCCAGTCGCCTTCCTTGAGCGCCTTCTGGCCCGCGTCGTACGCCTGCTGGGCGTCCTCCAGGGCCTGGGCGACCGTCGGATTGCCGGAGGCCGGCGGCTGGGTGCCCCCGCCCGTCTCCGGCGGCGTCTCGGGCGTGCCGCCGTCCGAGCCGAACACCGCATCGAGCGCCTGCGCGAGCGTGTCCTCGAACTCGGTCTGGCCGCCGTAGCTCACCAGCACCTTCTTCAGCAGCGGGTAGTTGGTGCCCGCGCCGCGGACGTAGACCGGCTCGACGTACAGCAGCCCGCCGTCGAGGGGCACGGTCAGCAGGTTGCCGTACTCGACCTCCGAGTCACCGCCCTTGAGCAGCCTGATCTTCTCCGCCACGTCGGGATCGGAGTTGAACTGGCTCTGCACCTGCTGCGGTCCGGACACCGTGGTGTTCGACGGCAGCTTCAGCACCCTGATCGCGCCGTACTCCGGACTCTTCGCGTCCGCGTCGACCGCCATGAAGGCGCTGAGGTTCTCGCGCTTGTTCGGCGTGAAGGTCGTCGTGAGCGAGAACGCCTGGTCGTTCTGGCCGGGCATCTTCAGGCTCAGGTAGTACGGCGGCACCGACTTGCCGGTCTTGGCGGCCGGGTCGTTGGGCACCGCCCACACCTCACTGCCGCTGTAGAAGGTCGACGCCTTGGTGACGTGGTAGCGCGTCAGCAGCTCACGCTGCACCTTGAACAGGTCCTGCGGGTAGCGCAGATGCGCCATCAGCGCGTCGTCGATCGCCGTCTTGGGCTCGACCGTGTCCGGGAAGGCCTTCATCCAGGTCTTCAGCACCGGGTCCTCGGTGTCCCACTGGTAGAGCGTGACCTTGCCGCTGTACGCGTCGACGGTCGCCTTCACCGAGTTGCGGATGTAGTTGACCTGGTTCTGCTGCGCCAGCACGGCGCGCTGTCCGTCGGTCAGCGAGTCCGCGGTGGTGTCGCCCAGCGTCGTGCGCGACGAGTACGGGTAGCCGTTGCTCGTCGTGTAGGCGTCGACGATCCACACGATCCGGCCGTCGACGACCGCCGGGTAGGAGTCGCCGTCGATCGTCAGCCAGGGCGCGACCGCCTCGACCCGCTCCTTGGGCATGCGGTTGTACAGGATCTGCGAGTCGTCGCCGACGGCGCCGGAGTAGAAGATCTGCGGCTCCCCGAAGGACACCGCGTAGGCGAGCCTGGTCACCGGGTTCTTCAGGCCGACGCCGCTCTTGGCGGTGTACGTGTACGGCTTCTCGCCGCTGTCGTCGGTGTAGTCGATCTCCGGCGTGGTCTTGTCGCCGACGATCGACCACTGCTTGGTCTGCTCGCCGTAGTAGATCCGCTGCTGGTACGTCCCGAGGTCGCCCTTGGTCGGCAGGTTGTACTCGGTGAAGTCCGGCTCGCCGCTGGCGGTCGTGGTGGTGCCCTTGGCCGCCACCATGCCGTAGCCGTGCGTGTACTTGAAGTGGTCGTTGATCCAGCTGTGCTGCGGGATGCCCTCGAGGTTCAGCTCCCGCAGGCCCACCACGGTGTCCTGCTCCTTGCCGTCGATCGTGTAGCGGTCGACGTCGAGCGTGGACGGGAACGCGTAGTAGCCGCGCACCTTCTGCAGCTGCTGGTAGGTCGGCGAGACCACGTTCGGGTCCAGCAGGCGGATGGACGCCGCCGTGTCGGCGTCGCTGCGCAGCTTCTCCTTGCCGTCGCCGCTCGTGCCCGAGTAGTCCGTCACGTCGGCGTGGTCGATGCCGTACGCCTCACGCGTGGCGTCGATGTTCTTCTGGATGTACGGCTGCTCCTTGGCGGCCTCGTTCGGCTGCACCTGGAACTTCTGCACGATCGCCGGGTACAGGCCGCCGATCAGGATCGCCGACAGCACCATCAGGCCGAAGCCGATCAGCGGCAGCGACCAGGTGCGCCGCCACAGGGTGGCGAAGAACAGCAGCGCGCAGATGATGGCGATGGCGAACAGGATCGTCTTGGCCGGCAGGTAGGCGTTGGCGTCCACGTAGCGCAGGCCCGTCCAGTCGCCCGACCTGAGGTTGCCGGACTTCACCGCCAGCGAGTAGCGGTCCAGCCAGTACGCGACGGCCTTCAAGGTGACGAACAGGCCCAGCAGCACCGACAGGTGCCCGGTCGCCGCCGCCGTCGCCCGGCCGCCCGGGGAGGTGAGCCGCAGGCCCCCGTACAGGTAGTGCACCAGCGCCGCCGCCAGCAGCGACAGCACGACCGCCGCGAAGCCGAAGCTCAGCAGGAAGCGGTACCAGGGCAGGTCGAAGGCGTAGAAGGAGATGTCCACGTGGAACTGCGGGTCCTTGGTGCCGAACGACGTGGAGTTCGTCCACAGCAGCCATGTGCGCCACTGGCTGGAGGCGGAGGCTCCGGCGATCAGCCCCACGAGCGCGCAGACGGTGAGCAGCACCCACTTCTTGTAGGGGGCGATGCCCATCCGGTAGCGGTCGAGGCTCTGCTGCTCCATCGACATCGCGCTGAGCGGCGGCCGGAGCCGGTGCGCGAGGTACACGTTGACGCCGACGGCCGCGGCCATCAGCAGACCGAAGACGAAGAACAGGCCGATCTTGGTCCACAGGGTGGTGGTGAAGACCGAGGAATAGTGGACGGAGCGGTACCAGAGCCAGTCGGTCCAGAAACCCGAGAACATGACGAAGGCCATGGCCAGCACGGCCAGGACGCCCAGGGTCATGAGCAGTGTCCGGGCTCGCCGCGACGGGCGGCCCACTCTGATCCGCGGCCCGTGCGGACCCCCGCCGCGGTCCGGCATCTGGAATACCAAGGTGCGCACCTCGAAGTGTCGGTCTCCGTCGGACGCCCTACCGGCGCCCACTGATGCAACTTACTCAGCGTTTACTCAGTTCCCCAAGGCTCCCGATTGGGGATGCGGGTCACAGAACAGGCAGGATGATGAGCATGTCCAACAACACGTCCGAAGGTGCGCCGCTCACCGCGAACCCGCTCACCCGTGCCGTCCTGGAAATCGACGACTACGCGTCCGGCCTCGGCTGGGACCAGCCCGCCCGGCTCTTCGCCCTCGTCGACACCGCGGCGCTGCGCGTACAGGAGCCCAAGCTGGCCGAGGAACTCGGCCTCGGAGACGGGGCGGCCGCGGGGCTGACCCCGATCGAGCAGGACGAGCTGCCGCCGGGCGCCGCGCTGGACGAGTTCCTGGCCACCATCGCCTGGCCCGGTGTCGTCAGCGGCTGCGCGCTCACCGTGGAGCGGCTGATGCTGCCGCCGTCCGCGGAGGAGTCCATCCCGCAGGGGCTGGACGACGCCGCGCTGGCCCGCTGGGTCGCCGCGCACCCCGACCGCCAGGAGGTCCGCATGACGGTGGGCGTGCTGCGGGACGGGTCCCGGGAGTCGGCGGTGCGGCTGCGCGAGAAGGACTCCCCCACCGAGGTGCTGACCGGTTCCGCGCTGGTGCCGGGGCTGGCCGACGCCCTGGCGGCGACCTTCGAGGAGTGACACGGACGGCCCCGGGGAGTTCCCCGGGGCCGTCGGGCCGTACGGATGCGTCCGCCGCTCAGCCCTTCGTGCAGGAGGGCAGGGCCGACGTCTTGCCGTCGCGGATGTCCTTGAGCGCGTCCAGGGCGTCGTCGATGGTCTTCACCTTGACCAGGGTGAGGCCGCTCGGGGTGCCGGTCGCCGCCTCCGCGCAGTTGTCGGCGGGGGTCAGGAAGTACTCGGCGCCCT
This sequence comes from Streptomyces sp. NPDC001902, assembly GCF_042891295.1. Classification (NCBI taxonomy): domain Bacteria; kingdom Bacillati; phylum Actinomycetota; class Actinomycetes; order Kitasatosporales; family Streptomycetaceae; genus Streptomyces; species Streptomyces sp. NPDC001902. The sequence goes on from NZ_JBIATA010000002.1 coordinate 228,016, forward strand.
TCTGCCGCGCGCCGATGGTCTTCATGTCTATGCCGCCGATGGGACCGACCTTGCCCTCGTCGTCGATCGTGCCGGTGCCCGCGACGAACTTGCCGCCGGTGAGGTCCTCCGGGGTGAGCTTGTCGACGATGCCCAGCGCGAACATCAGGCCGGCGCTCGGGCCGCCGACGTCCGCCAGCTTGATGTCGATCTTGAACGGGAAGGTGTGCTCGACGCCGGCCTGGATGCCCACGACCGCCCGGGCCTCGCCGTCGTCGTCCGACTTCGCCGTGGTGATGGTCACGTCCTGGGTGGCGTCGCCCTTGGCGCCCTTGGGCACGACGGTGAAGACCACCTTCTGCCCCGGCTGGTGCTTGGTGACCAGCGATGCGACGTCGCCCGCCGCCTTGACCGGCTCGCCGTCCACGGCCTTGATCACGTCTCCGGCGTGCAGCTCGCCCTCGGCCGGGGCGCCCTTGACCACGGCGGAGACGATCACCCGGGAGCCGACGGGTATGCCGAGCTCGTCGAGCGCCGCGACCTTCGCGCTGTCCTGGGACTGCGTGAACTCCTCGGCGTTCTCCTGGTCGGCCTCCTCGGCCGTCTGCCCCTTGGGGTAGAGCGTGTCGTGCTCGACGACCTTCTGGTCGTGCGCCAGCCAGCCGACGACCGCCTCCACCAGGTTCATCGAGTAGTCCGCGCTCGTCACCCGCACCGTGGTCATGTTGAGGTGACCGCTGGTCGGGTACGTCTTGTGCCCCGAGATCTGCAGCACCGGATCCCCGCCGTGCGACCCGAGCGTGTTCACCGTCGGACCCGGCGACATCTCCGCGTACGGCACGGGCCACAGGAGCGCGACACACAGCAGCGCTATCAGGGTCAGGGTCGATGCGAGCAGCGTCGCGGTGCGGCGTGGCATGGAACGACAGTACGGTACGGAACCCGCAGCCGCCCCGTGGGGCCTCAGGCCGGGCCGCCCGATCCGGTGCGCTGCATGGCCTCGCGGAAACGCTCGTAGTCGGCGAGCGAGGCGCCGTCCCCGGTGGACCGCGTACGCGCCGCCCAGCTTCCCCAGACGGCCGCGGCGATCGCGGCGACCAGCGGGATGAGCAACCATGCGAGCGCTGCCACTTCGGCCTCCTGGACGCGCATGCCGATCAAGAACTATGAGCAGACTAATCTTCTGCTGCTACAACGTTCAGAGCGGGTGGCAGGTTACGCAACCGCAGGTGGGCCACTCAGTGGCGAGGCGGGCGGCGACCGCCCTCCCCGGGGGTCAGTGGGCGCAGGCGCCGACCCACTCCTCGGTGCCGTCGGCGAAGGCCTGGTGCTTCCAGATCGGGACCTCGCGCTTGAGGTCGTCGATGAGCCGCCGGCAGGCGGCGAAGGCCTCGGCCCGGTGCGGGCAGGAGACGGCGACGACGACCGCGAGGTCGCCGACGCGCAGGTCGCCCACCCGGTGGACGGCGGCCAGTGCCTTGACCGGGAAGTCCGCGACGACCTTCTCCGCGACCCGGCGCAGTTCGGCCTCCGCGCCCGGGTGCGCCGAGTAGCCGAGCCCGGTCACCTCCGCGTCCGACGGGCCGTCGTGGTCACGGACCGTGCCGACGAACAGCGCGGTGCCCCCGGCGGAATCGTGCCCCACGGCGCGGAAGACCTCGTCCACGGACAGCTCCGTGTCCCGGACCGCGATGAGCCGGACGGGTTCGTCGTGCGTCTGTGCCATGCCGCTCATGCTGCCCCATCACCCGCCATGCGGAAACCCCCTTCCGGAGCGAGTTCGCGCGGCGACGCTCAGACACCGCGGCGCTTGCGCGCCCGCCGCACCATCGCCGCCGTGCCGACCAGGGCGACCGTCGCGCCGGCCGCACCGAGCGTGGCCGCGTCCTTGCGGCCCAGGCGCCGCCCGACGACGGAGTTGCGGCCGGAGACCTCCTCCAGCAGGACGGCCAGCACCTCCTCGTTGGTCCACTTCGGCCGCCAGCCCGACTCGTGCAGCCTGCTGCCGCTGACCACCCACGGGTGCATCGTGTACGCCAGGTCCCCCGCCGGGGAGGGGGTGAGCCCCAGCCGGTGCAGCCGGGAGGCCGCGCCGAGCGCCACCGCGGGCGGCAGCTCCATGCGGCGGATGCCCGAGAGCTCCTCGACCTCCTCCTGCTCCAGCCAGCCGTCGCAGCCCACGGTCATCTCGCCGTCCACCTTCTCCAGCGCCGCGTGCTCCAGCGCCGTCACCAGGTCCTCCACGTGGCAGAACTGCCAGCAGGGGCGGCTGCCGCCCACCACCAGCAGCCGCGGCGACTCGAAGTAGCGGGTCAGCGCGGTGTCGGTGCCGCCGACCAGCACGGCCGGGCGCAGGACGGTCACGTTGAGGCCGGGGTGCGCGCGGGGGGCGCGCTTGCCCAGCCGCTCGATCTCCAGCAGGTCGCCCACGAAGGACGCCTCCGCGGTCGCGCGCAGCGGGGCGTCCTCGGCGAGCGGGACGTCGTTGTCCGGGTGGGCGCCGTAGACCATGGCCGAGGTGCACAGCACCACGCGCGGCACGCCGGCGGCGGCCGCCGCGGTGAGCACCGTCTGGGTACCGCGCACGTTGAAGGCGCTGCGCGCCTTGGGGTCGGACTCCAGGTCCAGGTCGAGCGCGAGGTGGACGACGACGTCCACGCCGCGCAGCCGCTCGGCGATCGCCGGGTCCCGAACGTCGAGCACCGCCCACTGGGCACCGGGGACGTCGCCGCGGCGCTCGTCGATCGCCACGACCTTCTTGACCTGGTCGGATTCGGCCAGCCGCAGGGCCAGCAGCAGGCCGACACCGGAGGCGGCGCCGGTGACGGCGACCACAGGTCCGGCGGGGGCCCTGCCGCCGCTCCGCTCTGGGCGAACGGTCGGTTCTGGGGAACTCACCAGGTGTCTCCCACGGTTGTCTCTGGTACCGGGTGCGCGGTCCGCAACCGCGGTCCGTACGCAGCCATCCTGCCTGACGGGTGTCTAGGCTGGAGGTACAGCCCACAACACACAGAGCCGAGGAAACCGTGAGCGACATCCCATTCGGATTCGGAGTCCCTCCCGAGGAGCCCGAGGAAGGGGACGACGGCAAGAAGTCCGGCGGTTCCGGCGGCGGCTCCCGGGGACCGGCCAATCCCTTCGGCTACGGCGGCGGGAGTCCCTTCGGCGGCGGCGCCGGCGGGGACAACCCGTTCGCCGCCATGTTCGGTTCGCTGAACCCCAACGACCTGGGCGCGGCCTTCCAGCAGCTGGGGCAGATGCTCTCGTACGAGGGCGGCCCGGTGAACTGGGACATGGCCAAGGACATCGCCCGGCAGACGGTGGCCCAGGGCACCCCGGAGGGCTCGAAGGACGTCAGCGTGGGTCCCGCGGACCGGGCGAAGGTCCAGGAGTCGCTGCGGCTGGCGGACCTGTGGCTCGACGGGGTGACGTCGATGCCCTCCGGCGCCGGCTCGGCCGTGGCGTGGAGCCGGGCCGAATGGGTCGAGGCGACCCTGCCCGTGTGGAAGGAGCTGGTCGACCCGGTCGCCGAGCGCGTCGGGACGGCGATGGGCGACGTGCTGCCCGAGGAGATGCAGGCCATGGCGGGCCCGCTGCTCGGCATGATGCGCTCCATGGGCGGCGCCATGTTCGGCACGCAGATCGGGCAGGCGCTGGGCACGCTCGCCGGTGAGGTCGTGGGCTCGACCGACATCGGCCTGCCGCTCGGCCCGGCCGGCAAGGCCGCGCTGCTCCCCGCCAACGTGGAGGCCTTCGGCGAGGGCCTGAGCGTGCCGCAGGACGAGGTCCGGCTCTACCTGGCGCTGCGCGAGGCGGCGCACCAGCGGCTGTTCGCCCACGTGCCGTGGCTGCGGGCACACCTGTTCGGCGCCGTCGAGGGGTACGCCCGCGGTATCAAGGTGGACACCGCGAAGCTGGAGGACGCGGTCGGCCAGCTCGACCCGTCGAACCCCGAGGCGCTCCAGGACGCCCTGCAGCAGGGCATGTTCCAGCCCGAGGACACCCCGGCGCAGAAGGCGGCGCTGGCCCGTCTGGAGACGGCCCTGGCCCTCGTCGAGGGCTGGGTGGACGCGGTCGTGCACGCGGCCGCCGCCCCGCACCTGCCGTCGGCCGGGGCGCTGCGCGAGACGCTGCGCCGGCGCCGGGCGAGCGGTGGCCCCGCGGAGCAGACCTTCGCCACGCTGATCGGCCTGGAGCTGCGGCCCCGCCGGCTGCGGGACGCCTCGCGGCTGTGGGCCTCGCTCACCGACGCGCGCGGCGTCGACGGACGCGACGGGCTGTGGGCCCACCCCGACATGCTGCCGACCGCCGCCGACCTGGACGACCCCGACGGCTTCGTCCACCACGAGCAGCTGGACTTCTCCGAGCTGGACAAGATCCTCGGCGAGGCCGCGGGCGGCCACGGGAAGGACGTCCGGCGGGACGAGGACGAGCACGAGCACGACGGCACCGACGAGGGCAAGGACGACGACGAGAAGTGAGCCTGCACGACGACGCCGTACGCGTCCTGAAGGACTGGTCCGCGCCCGACACGGGGCAGGAGCGGCTCCGGGAGACCTACCTGGCCCACCTGCAGGCGCACCCGGACGGCATGTGGAAGGCCTGCGCCGCGGGACACGTCACGGGCAGCGCCCTGGTGGTGGACCCCGAGCGCGGGCGGGTGCTGCTGACCCTGCACAAGAAGCTCGGCATGTGGCTGCAGATGGGCGGGCACTGCGAGCCGGAGGACACCTCGCTGGCCGGGGCCGCGCTGCGTGAGGGAGTCGAGGAATCGGGCATCCGCGGACTCACCCTGCTGCGTCCCGGGCCGGTCAACCTCGACCGGCACCTGACGCCGTGCGCCTGGCACCTCGACGTGCAGTACGCCGCCGTCGCGCCGCCCGGCGCGGTGGAGGAGATCAGCGAGGAGTCGCTGGACCTGAAGTGGTTCTCCTACGACGAGGTCGCCGACGTCGCGGACGGTTCCGTCCGGACGCTGCTGGCCCGCACCCGCGCGCTGCTCTGAGGCGGCGCGCGGGGCGGGACCGGCCGCGGGAGTTCAGCGGTTGCTGAAGATGTTGCCCTGGTTCATCCCGTGCGCGCCCTGCTGGCCGAAGCCGTACTGGGCGGCGGCGCCACCGCCGAGTTGGGCGTTCTGCGGCGGCATCAGTTCGCTGGGCTGCACCAGGACGTGGCCCTGGCCGAGGAAGTTGAGCTCCCAGCCCTCGCCGGTGTTGCCGCGCCGCCGCCAGACTCCCGAGGAACTGGTCTGCGCCTGCATCTGCACCCGGAGCGAGGACGACCAGGCGACGACCGCGTCGGAGTCGGCCGAGACGTACTTGTCCGGGGTGACCGGCATCAGCAGCGGCTTGCCCGAGGTCATCAGCGCGACCTTGCCGTGCCCCGAGATGTTGAGGTTGTAGGCGCCGCTGCCGGAGATGCCGAACTGGCTGTCGACGGAGATGACCTCCCAGTGCAGCCCGGAGTCGAGCGCCAGCACATAGGCGCCGTCCACGGTCAGGCCCTCCTGGTCCACGTCGACGACGTGGATGTGCTGGGCCAGGTTGGCGAGGTAGACCGTGCCCTGCCCGGAGCAGCGCATCAGCTCCAGGCCCTCCCCGGTGCGGTAGCGGGCGGTGCGCTGGGCGTGGCTCTGGTACTCGCCGTCGAACTCGATCAGGCCCTGGTACGCGACCATGGCGCCCTTGCGGGCCAGGCAGTCGGTGCGGCCGTCGAGCTTGACCCTCAGCAGGTACGGGTTCTGGAGTGCGTACTGGTCCTCGGTCTGGACCTCGGTGTAGCCGAAAAGCGGGCTCTGCATGGTGTCTCGCTCCCCCTCAGCCCCGGACTCGGAGGCGGTCGGTGCTGTCCTCACTGGGCTGTACGACGACGAAGCCCTGACCGGAGAAGCCGATCTGGAAGGCCTCGCCGCTGCCGCGCCCGATGAGGGCCGACGCCTTGAAGCTGCGCTTCGCCTTCGTCTTCAGCCCGCTCGACCAGGCCACGAGGGCGTCCGGGTCGACGTAGGTCTCGTCCTCGCCGCGGCCGCAGTCGACCACGACCGGGGTGCCGCGCGAGGTGATGGCCACCCAGCCGGTGCCCGAGATCCCGACGTTGAACAGACCCTGGCCGGCGAACTTGGCCAGGCCCTTCACCCGCTCCACGCCCCACTGGAGGTGGGCGTCGAAGGCGAGCAGATTGCTGCCGTTGACCGACAGCGCCTCGTTGTTGAGGTAGACGCAGACGACGTCGGCGCCGTAGTCGGCGAGGTAGAGCAGTCCGTCACCGGAGCACTTCATGATCGGTGCCCCCTCGCCAGTGAGCCACTGCGAGGCCATCTGGCGGACGGCGGGCGGGTTGGGCTCGTACTGGACGAAGCCCTCGTAGGCGACCATCGAACCGGTGCGCGCGAAGAGGTCCTGGCCGCTCTGCATGGCCACCTTCAGCATGCTGCTGCCGTGGTTCTCCATGCGGGCGGTGACCGGTGCCGGGGCGTACCCGGAGATCAGTGACTGGTCCATGACGGGCTCCCCTCAGACCTCGTACGGCTGGACGATGATGAAGTTGCCGGGGGCGCCCCGGAACTGCAGGTTCACGGTCTCCCCGCTGTGTCCCGGGTAGGCGTTCCTGCGCAGCCGCACCTGGCTGGAGAGCACCACCTGCGAGGCCGCCGACCAGGCGACGATCGCGTTGCTGTCGGCGTAGGTGGTCGGGGTGACCGGCAGCACCACCGGGGTGCCGTGGGTCTTGACCACGACGGTGCCCGTGCCCTGGAACTGCATGGTGAACAGGGCGCCGCCGGGGATGCCGTGACCCTCGATGCGGCGCACCTCGTGCTGGAGGGACTCGTCGAAGGCGAGCACGTTCTCGGCGGAGACGCAGATGGCGTCGCCCTGGAGCTCGATGGGGTGCAGGTAGGACGCGTCCTCGGCGAAGAAGACCTGGCCGCGGCCGGTGCAGCGCATCAGCTGCATCTCCTGGCCGGTCATGTTGCCGACGATACGGCCGGTGAACCCGGCGCCCTTGTAGCCGAATTCGACCTTGCCCTGGTAGAGCACCATGCTGCCCTGACGGGCGAGCACGGGCTGGCCGCCGGCCTGCGAGAGGTCGGCGCGCATCAGCTTCGGGTTCTGCTGGGTCCAGCGCTGGCCGGTGGGCAGCTCGCGGTACTTCTGCATCGCGGCCGCCAGACCGGCGCCCGGGGCCTGTGGGACCTGGCCGGCGTGCGGGGCCTGCGGCGGCTGGCCGAACGCGGGCTGGCCGGGCATGCCCTGACCCGGCATCGGCTGACCGGGGACGGGCTGACCGTAGGAGGGCTGGCCGTACGGGGACTGGCCCGGTGCGGGCTGGCCGTACGGGGGCTGGCCCGGTGCGGGCTGGCCGTAGGGTGGCTGACCCGGCATCTGGCCGGGGACCTGGCCCGGAGGCGCCTGCGGCGGCGGGACCTGGCCGAACGGCGGCTGGCCCGGCGGCGCCTGCGGCGGGGCCTGCGTCGGCGTGGTCATCGGCGCCACCATGGTGGGGGCGGCGTGCACGGGGGCCGGAGCCGGTGCGGGCGGAGCGCCGAAGGCCGGGGCGGGCTGGGGCGGGGCGGGCGGCGCGGAGGCCGCCGGGGGCGCGAACCCGGGCGCGGCACCCGCCGGAGGCCCGAAGCCCGGTGCCGCGGCGGGCTGCTGCGGCGCGGCCTGCTGCTCCTCGGCGACCTCGCCGCCGAAGTTCTTCAGCAGGGCGTCGAGCCCGCCGTCGAAGCCCTGGCCGACGGCGGCGAAGCGCCAGACGTCCTTGAGGTAGAAGTCGGCGAGCATGACCGCGCGCTCGGTGCTGAACTCGGCGCCCGAGAAGGCGTAGCGGGCGACCTCCTCGCCCCCGGCGACGATCCTGACGTAGCCCGGGCCGATCTGCGACATCTGCCCGGCGCCGTCGATCGTCGCGGTGAAGCTCAGCTTCTGGATCTGCGCGGGGATCCGGTCCAGCGTCACGCGGAAGGACTCGGTGTCCCCGGCCTGCGCCCCCAGCTGCTGGATCGCCTCCTCGGGCGACTTGGGCTGGTTGAAGAAGATGAAGTAGCGGTCGTCGGACAGCTGTTCCTCGGCGTCGAGCCCGAAGCAGCTGATGTCGAAGCCGAGACCGGGACCGCTGATCTGCACGCCGATGTACAGATCCGTCCCTGCGGTCAGGTCACTGATCTTGGCCTTGTGGCCGCGCTGGAATTCCCTGGCCATTGCTAAGGACCGTCCCCCCATCCGTACGTACGTACTTGCTGCGTTGCGCCAGGCTAACCGCTGGCCGTGACAGGGGCTATTCCCCCGTTATTCCTCGCGTGCCGTGGGCGGGTGGGGCAGCCGGGCCGCGGCGGCGACGCCCTCGAGGTACCCGCGCGCACGTTCGGTGCGCGGGTAGGACTCCAGCAGCTTCCAGAAGTCCGGCCCGTGGCCGGGCACCAGGAGGTGGGCGAGCTCGTGGAGGAGCACGTAGTCGACGACGTACTCGGGCATGCCCTGGAGGCGGTGGGACAGGCGGATGCTGCCCTCGGCCGGTGTGCACGAGCCCCAGCGGGAGTTCTGGTTGGTGACCCAGCGCACGGTCCGCGGCATGGCGCGGCCGCCGAGGTACTGCGCGGACAGCTGCGCGGCGCGGGCGGCCAGCCCGTCGTCGCCGATCCTGCGGCGGCTCTCCTGGGCGGCGAGCTTGTCCAGCATGACCGTCACCCAGCGCTTCTCCTCGGCGACGGACATCCGGGCGGGGATGAGGACCACGGTGACGTCGCCCTCGCGGTACGCCGACACCGTCCGGCGTCGACGGGCGCTTCGGCGCACTTCGACCGCGCTGGTCCGAGGGGCGCGCGGGGGCTGGCCGGAAAGGCTCTGGGCGGGGTCGGCGGACACGCCCCGACGTTACCCGCACCGGGTCCGGGAAGTCCCGCCCGCGGGGGTGCTCGGTGAGAAAGGAGAGCAGAGAGATACCGGGCCGTAGTCATATCGAATGATCATTTGCATCGCCTGTGGATAACTTTCACAGCCCGTGCGGGGATATCGGGCATGCTGGCCCGACACGGAATCGGAACGATCTCTCGATCGGGAACTCTGCCCACGGGGGTGGCGATGCGTCCCATGCTCAAGCCGGCGATGCGCCGCAGTTGGCGCAGCCGGGAAAGCCTGCAATTCGGCGTCGACCCGGCGCACGCGGTGGTCCTGGACCCGGTGGACGGTGCGGCCGCCGCCTTCCTCGACCTGCTCGACGGCACGCGCGGACTCGGTCCGCTCGCCCGCGATGCCGAATCGCTGGGGCTGCGGCCCCCGCAGGCGCGGCGGCTGCTCGGATTGCTGGCCGAGGGCGGTGTGCTCGACGACGCGACGGCGCACGCCGAGCTGTCCGAGACGATACGGCACCACTCGGCCGCGCTGGACCGGCTCCGCCCCGACCTGGCGGCGCTGTCCGTGGTGCACTCCGACCCCGGTGGTGCGGCGGACCGGATGGGTCGGCGGCGGGCGGCCCGCGTACGGGTGGCCGGGGCGGGCCGGGTCGGCGCGACCATCGCGGCGGTCCTCTCCGCGGCAGGGGTCGGCCGGGTCGACGTGCGCGACGGGGGCCGGGTCGAGCCCTGGGACACCGCGCCGGGCGGCATCCCCGCCGAACACATCGGCGAGCGCCGGGACGCGGCGGCGCGAGGTCTGGTGCGCAGGGCGGCGCCCGATCCGCGGGCGGCGGCGGTGGGCCGCCGGGGGCCGTCCGCCGCGCCCGAGCCCGGACTGTCACTGGTGGTGGTCGCGCCGCGCGACGGCCTGGCCGCCTACGCCCCTGACGCCCAGGAGGCCGAACCGCTGATGGCCGCCGGGATCCCCCATCTGTACGCGGGGGTGCTGGAAGGCCGGGGCGTGGTGGGTCCCCTGGTGGTGCCGGGGAGCACGGGGTGTGCGGGATGTCTGGGACTGCGGATGGCGGATGCCGACGCGGCCTGGCCCAGGGTGCTGGCGCAGCTGAGGTCCGGGCGCAGCGGGGTCCCCGCCTGCGACGTCGCGCTGGCCACCACGGTCGCGGGACTCGCCGCGGCGCACGCCCTGGCCTTCGTCGACGGCGGCCGGCCGCCGAGCTGCGGGGGGCGCGTCGAGATGGGCCTCGCCCGGCTGACCACGGAGGTGCGGCCGGTACCGGGTGACCGCAGATGCGGCTGCGGTGCGCACGCCGCGGGTGCCGGTGCGGCGGACGGCGCCGGAGGTTTGTGACACGGCCGGTGCCATGGTCCGGGAGGGGCGGGGGACAATGACGACGTGACCGATCGGAAAGAGGGGGCGCATGTCTGATCTTCCGCGCAAAGCGGTGACCCGTACCGCCAAGTTGGCGGCGCTCCCACTGGGATTCGCCGGGCGGGCGACACTGGGACTGGGCAAGCGGCTCGGCGGGCGCCCCGCGGAAGAGGTCGCCACCGAGCTGCAGGAGCGGACGGCCGAACAGCTCTTCAAGGTCCTCGGCGAGCTGAAGGGCGGTGCCATGAAGTTCGGGCAGGCCCTGTCGGTCTTCGAGGCCGCCCTGCCCGAGGAGGTCGCGGGCCCCTACCGCGCCGCCCTCACCAAGCTGCAGGACGCGGCGCCGCCGATGCCCGCCCGCACCGTGCACGCCGTACTGGCCGAGCGCCTCGGCGAGGACTGGCGCACCTTCTTCACCGAGTTCGAGGACCAGCCGGCGGCGGCCGCCTCGATCGGGCAGGTGCACCGGGCCGTGTGGCACGACGGCCGCAAGGTGGCGGTGAAGGTCCAGTACCCCGGCGCGGGGGACGCCCTGCTGTCGGACCTCAACCAACTCGGCAGGGTGGCGAGGCTGTTCGGGCCGCTGATCCCCGGCATGGACATCAAGCCGCTGATCTCGGAGCTGCGCGACCGGGTCTCGGAGGAGCTGGACTACGAGCTGGAGGCGCAGGCCCAGCACGCCCACGCGGTGGAGTTCGCCGACGACCCGGACGTGGAGGTGCCGGACGTGGTGCACCACACGGACCAGGTGCTGGTCACGGAGTGGATGGACGGGGTGCCGCTGGCGGAGGTGATCTCGCGGGGCACGCCGGAGATGCGCGACCGCGCCGGTCAACTGCTGGCGCGCTTCCTGTTCGCCGGCCCCGCCCGCACGGGGCTGCTCCACGCCGACCCGCACCCGGGCAACTTCCGGCTGCTCGTCGACGACGGCCCGGCGGAGGGCTGGCGGCTGGGCGTGCTCGACTTCGGCACCGTCGACCGCCTGCCGGAGGGCCTGCCGGTGCCGATAGGGACGGCGCTGCGCCTGGCGCTGGCCGACGACGCGGAGTCGGTGCACTCGATGCTCCGCCAGGAGGGCTTCGTCAAGCCGACGATCGCACTCGACCCGGACGCCGTGCTGGACTACCTGCGGCCGATCATCGAGCCCGCGGCGGTGGACGAGTTCACCTTCGCGCGTGGCTGGATGCGCGCGCAGGCGGCGCGGGTCGCCGACCCGCGCTCACCCGCGCACCAGTTGGGCAAGCAGCTCAACCTGCCGCCCTCGTACCTGCTCATCCACCGGGTGACGCTCAGCACCATCGGGGTGCTGTGCCAGCTGGCGGCCACGGTCAGGCTGCGGGACGAGCTGCTCGAGTGGCTACCGGGCTTCTCCGGGGAGGACCTGGCCCCGCTGCCCGAGGCCGAGGACGCCTCGGCCTAGGCACAGGGGGGCCGCCGGGACGGCCCTACCACCAGGAGGAGTCCAGCCGGCCCTCGATACTGCGGATGTTGGTGCGGGCGCAGTCGTCGCAGAAGTACACGCGACTGCCGTTCTCGACGGAGCAGGTCCAGGTGAGGGGGAGTCCCTCGGCGACGGCCCCGCAGCGGGCGCACGTCGTCGTGGTGGGAGCAGTCCCGACCCGTTCGAATTGAGTCTTCTGGTCCACTTCGTGACGATACCGCGGGGCCGGTCGAAATCGACCGGCCCCGCGGTTGTGTGTCGTTGCCGATGTGTGAGCGCTACTGCATCACGGCCATCGCCAGCGCCCGGCGGGCGCGCAGCGAGGCGCGTTCGGCGCGGCGCTGCAGGCGCCGGGCGTTGAGCACGCGGAGGGCCATCCGTTCGTGCTCGGCCTCGTAGAGGCGCTCTTGCATATGGGCACGGGCCATGGCTTCTGGCATGAGTTGCATTTCGAGGTTCCTGTTCTGACGCTCAGCGGGAGCGTCGGAGGGCGGGGCGGGGCGTTCGGTGGCGGACGGGTTCATCGGGGCCTGCTTCTTGGGGTCGTGCGTGAGGGGACGGTCGATCGTTCCGACGGCAGGGCGCTTCATGCCACAACCGCGTTCTTGCGCGGACGGCCACGGGGACGCTTGCGCGGCACCACGACACCCTGGACGAAGAGCTCTCCACCCCAGACACCCCAGGGCTCACGGCGGTCCTTCGCGCCGGCGAGGCAGGCCTCGAGGACCGGGCAGGTCTGGCAGAGCGACTTGGCGTACTCGACATCGGCCGGGGACTCGGCGAAGAAGACCTCCGGGTCGTAGGTCCGGCACGGGACGGGGACGCCGAGGCGGTCGATCTCGTCGTCGAGCTCGGTGAGGGGCAGCAAGGGGACCTCCGGGTCAGGCGGGCGTACGGGGGCGGGTACGGACGGTGCGTGCGGGGTGAGATGCACGATCGCTTCGTTCCTCATCTGTTTGTCGGGGGGTGGGGAAAACAGAAGGGCCGCGGATCCCGGTCTGGGATTCCGCGGCCCTGGAGGTGCCGGCCTGATCGTCGATCAGGCTGGATCACTCCAGGGTTCGAGCCCGCGGGAGGCCCACTTCGGGTGCTGCTGCTTCTGGGTTCCGGCACCATTGGTCGCCGCAAAGGCATAGGCCTGGGCCTCAGCCATTACTGCCACCGCCGGCGCCTGCGTCGGTCGCTCGCCGCCGCGCTCCCGGATGGAGAGAACGGTGGTGGGCAGACCGCCGGACAGGCGGCTGGACAGACCGGTGCCACGGAGCGAGGCACCAAGGGAGCAGGCGGCGGCGACCGGACGATCGGTCATTTTCGTCATGAACCTGGTCACTGGTCTCGCCTCCTCTCGGCGTCTCGTTGGGCTGGTCTGACAGGTGGTGCTGGGTCAGTACATCACGGATCGCACCGCTCCGGGAAGGTCCTTCACAGAGCCGCGCCGTTCGCGCTCACGCAGGCTATGGGGATTTCCTCGGGGCGCGCAAACTATTTTCCGGGCTCTTCCGCAACAGCTTCGTCACCGGCCCCACCGACGGGCTCCCGCCCCGTGCACAGGGCGAGGACGTCGGCGCCGAACTTGTCCAGTTTGCGGGCCCCGACCCCGGAGATGACGGACAATTCACCCTCCGTGGTGGGCCGCACCTCGGCGATCGCCAGCAGCGTCTTGTCGGTGAAGACGCAGTAGGCCGGCTGGCCCAGTGCCTTCGCCTGCTCCACCCGCCACTCGCGCAGCCGCTCGTACAGCGCCTCGTCCATGTCGGAGGGGCAGTCCTCACAGCGCATCAGCTTGATCTCACCCGCGTCGGACAGGGTGCGGCCGCACACGCGGCACTGCACCGGCCCGCGCCGCTTCCTGCCGCCCGAGCCGCGCTCCACGCCGCCCGTGGCGGCCGAACGGCCGCCCGCCCTGCCCCGGGCCGCCGAGCCCGGCCGCAGCCCGTCCAGGAACCGCGAGGGCCGCCTGCCGCCGCGGCCGCCCGGCGAGCGGGACAGGGCCCACGACAGGGCGAGGTGGAACCGGGCGCGGGTGACGCCGACGTAGAGCAGCCGGCGCTCCTCCTCGACCTGCTCGTCGGTCTTGGCGTAGGTGATCGGCATCGTGCCCTCGGTCAGGCCGACCAGGAACACCGCGTCCCACTCCAGGCCCTTGGCGGCGTGCAGCGAGGCCAGGGTGACGCCCTCGACGGTCGGGGCGTGCTGGGCGCCTGCGCGTTCGTCGAGCTCGGCGACGAAGTCCGCGAGCGTGGCCTCCGGCCGGGCCCGCGCGAAGTCCTCGGCGAGCCGCACCAGGGCCGCCAGCGACTCCCAGCGGTCGCGGACCGCGCCCGACCCGGCCGGGGGCTCGGAGGACCAGCCGCGGCTGCTGAGCACCGCCCGCACGTGCGCGGGCAGGTCCGCGTCGTCCAGACCCGGGTCGGATCCGCCGCCCGCCCGCGCGGCGCCGCGCAGCAGCATCCCGGCCTCGCGGACCTCGGGACGCTCGAAGAAGCGCTCGGCACCGCGCAGCTGGTACGGCACGCCGGCGTCGGCCAGCGCCTGCTCGTAGACCTCGGACTGGGCGTTCACCCGGTAGAGCACGGCGATCTCGCTGGGCCGCACGCCCTCGTCGATCAGCTCGCGGATCCGCCGGGCGGTGCCCTCGGCCTCGGCGGGCTCGTCGGCGTACTCGGTGTAGACCGGCTCGGGGCCGGCCTCGCGCTGCGAGACCAGCTCCAGACGGTGCTGGGCGGCCTGGCCCCGGGCCTGGGACAGCAGCCCGTTGGCCAGGTGCACCACCTGGGGGGTGGAGCGGTAGTCGCGGACCAGCTTGACCACCGTGGCCTCCGGGTGCCGGCTGCGGAACCCGAGCAGGAACTCCGGGGTGGCGCCGGTGAAGGAGTAGATGGTCTGCGAGGCGTCGCCGACGACGCAGAGGTTGTCCCGGCCGCCGAGCCACAGGTCCAGCAGCCGCTGCTGCAGCGGGCTGACGTCCTGGTACTCGTCGACGACGAAGTGCTGGTACTGGGAGCGGACGGCCTCGGCGACGTCCGGCCGGTCCTCCAGGACGCCGACGGTGAGCAGCAGCACGTCCTCGAAGTCGATGACCCCGCGGTCGCGCTTGAGCTGCTCGTACGTCGTGTAGATGCGGGCGATCTCGGCGGCGTCGCGCGGGATGTCGCGGGCCGCCTTGGCGGCGGCCGCCGGATAGTCCTCGGGGACGGTCTGGGTGACCTTGGCCCACTCGATCTCGCCGGTGACGTCGCGCAGCTCGTTGCGGTCCAGCCGGATGCGGGAGCGCGCCCCGGCCTCCGCGACCAGCTGGATCTTGCGCTCGGCCAGCCGCGGCATGTCGCCGCCGATGGCCCGCGGCCAGAAGTACTGCAGCTGGCGCAGCGCCGCGGAGTGGAAGGTGCGCGCCTGCACGCCGCCCGCGCCGAGCTGCCGCAGCCGTCCGCGCATCTCACCGGCCGCACGGGCGGTGAAGGTGACCGCGAGCACACTGGCGGGCTGCATCATCCCGGCCCGCACCCCGTACGCGATCCGGTGGGTGATCGCGCGCGTCTTGCCCGTGCCGGCTCCCGCCAGCACGCACACCGGGCCGTGCAGGGCGGTGGCGACCGCGCGCTGCTCGGGGTCGAGCCCGGCGAGCACGGCGTCCGCCGAGTCCGGGACGGCGGGGAAGTCCGGGAAGAGCGGGGTGTGGGTTGGTGCAGTCACCCCGCCATGCTGCCAGGTCCCGGGAGACGGCCGGGAAAGTTATCCACAGCTGAGGTGGGATGGTCGTACCGCGAACGATTGCAAGGAATGCCGAGGCAAGGGGTTAGCGTTCTCGGGATCGACGTCATCCCCCACCTTGAGGAGCGAACACCGATGTCCGGCACTGTGACGATGTACAGCACCACGTGGTGCGGATACTGCCGCCGCCTGAAGGGTCAGCTGGACCGTGAGGGAATCACCTTCACGGAGGTCAACATCGAGCAGGACCCGGAGTCGGCGAAGTTCGTCGAGAGCGTCAACGGGGGCAACCAGCTCGTCCCGACCCTCCTGGTGTCCCCCAAGAGCGGCGCCGAGCCGGTCGCGCTCAGCAACCCGAGCCTGGCCCAGGTCAAGCAGGCCCTCGCCGGCTGAGGCCGGCCCGGCCCGGCCCGGCCGCGCGGCAGGCACGGCCGGGCCGCACGGGCCCGCGCTCAGCGGCGGGCCGGCAGCGGCATCCCGTACCAGCGCTCGATCAGCCGCGCCGCGATGGAGATCCCGTACGGCGGCAGCACCTCGCCGGTCTCCATCGCCTTGCGGTACTCCTCGCGGGAGAACCAGCGCGCCTCGTGCAGTTCCTCGCCGTCCACGGTGATCTCCGCGGACGTGGCGCGCGCCATGAAGCCCAGCATCAGGCTGGAGGGGAACGGCCAGGGCTGGCTGGAGACGTAACCCACCTCGCCGACGGTCACGCCGGCCTCCTCGGCGACCTCGCGCACCACGGCCTGCTCGATGGACTCCCCCGGCTCGACGAAGCCGGCCAGCGTCGAGAAGCGTCCCTCCGGCCAGTGCGCCTGGCGGCCCAGCAGCGCCCGGTCCTCCTCGTCGGTGACCAGCATGATCACCGCCGGGTCGGTGCGCGGGTAGTGCTCCGCGCCACAGGCCGGGCAGCGGCGGATGTGACCCGCGGCGGCCACCACGGTGCGCTCGCCGCAGCGCGAGCAGAAGCGGTGCATGCGCTGCCAGTTCTCCAGGGCGACCGCGTGCACCATGAGCCCCGCGTCGCGGTCCGACAGCAGGGCCCCGACCTCCCGCAGCCCCGCCGGGCGGGCGGCCTCGTCCAGGCGTCCGGGCAGCGCGTCCTTCTGCAGCGCGAAGTAGCGCACCCCCTCCTCGTCGACGCCGAGGAAGTAGCGGTGCACCTCGCTCTCCGGTGCCTCGAAGCTCGGCATCATGACCAGCTCGGTGCGGCCGTCCGGGGTGTCCTCGACCAGGACCTGCCCCCCGGAGACCACGAACACCTGCGTCTTCGGGTGGCTCCAGGCCGCCGCCAGCCACGCCTCGTCGAGCCGGTGCTCGGCGGCGCGGTCCACGCCCGACGGGCGGGCGAGGGGCGGCGGGAAGGCCGTCGCGTCGAAGGTGGTTCCGGTTCCGGACGTATCGGACAAGATTGCTGTCAACTCCCCGTAGCGCGCGGATGGATGCGGATGCTCACAGAGTCGTGAACTCGCTCCAGAGGTACGCGGACGTCTCCACGCCCTTGAGCAGAAGGTCGAGTTCCACCTTCTCGTTCACCGAGTGCCAACCGTCGGACGGCACGGAAATTCCCAGGAACAGGACGGGGACATCGAGCACGTCCTGCAGGTCGGCCGCCGGGCCCGAGCCGCCCTCGCGGGTGAACAGGACCTCCTTGCCGAAGGCCCGGCCCATGGCCCGGGTCACCGCGCCCAGCGCGGGGTGGTCCAGCGGGGTCAGGCAGGGGCGGGTGGCCCCCCAGAAGGTGATCTCGTGCCGGATCCCGGCCGGGACGCGCGCGGCGACCCAGTCGGCGACCAGCCGCTGCACCCGGTCGGTGTCCTGCCCGGCCACCAGCCGGAACGACAGCTTCAGCTGCGCCGAGGACGGCACGATCGTCTTGCCGCCGGGGCCCTGGTAGCCGCCGCCGATGCCGTTCACCTCGGCGGTCGGCCGGGCCCAGACCCGCTCCAGGGTGGAGTAGCCGGCCTCGCCGCTCGTCGCGTGCGACTTCGCGGTGCGCAGCCAGCGCTCCTCGTCGAAGGGCAGCCGGGCGAACAGCTCGCGCTCGCGGTCGGTGAGCTCGACGACGCCGTCGTAGAAGCCGGGGATCGTCACGCGGCCGTCCGCGTCGTGCAGCGCCGCGGCCAGCCGCGCGGCCTCGGTCGCCGGGTTGGGGACGGCGCCGCCGAAGGAACCGGAGTGGATGTCCTGGTCGGGGCCGTACAGGTCGATCTGGCAGTCGGCCAGGCCGCGCATGCCGGTGCACACGGTGGGGGTGTCCTCGTCCCACATGCCGGTGTCCGAGACGATCACGGTGTCGCAGGCCAGCCGTCCGGCGTGGGCGCGGACGAGGTCGGTGAAGTGCGGGGAGCCCGACTCCTCCTCGCCCTCGACCAGCAGCTTCAGGTTCACCGCGGGGGCGGTGCGGCCGGTGGCGGCCAGGTGGGCGCGGACGCCGAGCGTGTGGAAGAACACCTGTCCCTTGTCGTCGGCGGCGCCCCGTCCGTACATCCGGCCGTCGCGGACCCGCGGCTCGAAGGGCTCGCCGTCCCAGCCGTCCTCGAGGGCGGCGGGCTGCACGTCGTGGTGGCCGTAGACCAGCACCGTCGGCGCGTCCGCCGCGTCGGAGGGCCACTCGGCGAAGACCGCGGGAGCACCCGGGGTCTCCCACACCTCGGCCACCGGGAAACCGGTCTCCTTCAGCTTCGCCGCCAGCCACTCGGCGCTGCGCCGTACGTCGGCGGAGCGCTCCGGATCGGCCGAGACCGAGGGGATGCGCAACCACTCGGCGAGGTCGCCGAGGAAGGCGTCACGATGTGCTTCGACGTAACTGCGGACGGCGCTGTCCGGGGTGGTGCTCATGCCCTTGAGCCTATCGGGCGACGCCGGGACCCTCGGCGTCGGCACCGGGCGCGTCCCCCGGCCCGGGCTCCGGGCCGCCCAGCAGGAGGCGTTCCAACGCGGCCCGGCCGGGCAGCGCCTCGGGCCGGGTCAGCTCCCCCGTCCTCACGTGCAGGAAAGCGGCCGTGACCTGCGACAACGGCACTCCGTGCCGCTCGGCCCAGGCGAGCCGGTAGACGGCGAGCTGCAGCGGGTCGGCGGTGCCGGCCCGCCCGGTCTTCCAGTCGACGATCTCGTAGCCCTCACCCTCCCGGTACACCGCGTCGATCCGGCCGCGGATCACCCTCCCGGCGAGGTCGATCTGGAACGGCGCCTCGACGCGGTAGGGGGTGCGCTCGGCGTACGGGGTCCGCAGGAAGGCCTCCTTGAGTTCGGCGAGGTCGCGCTCGTCGGCGATCTCGTCGTCGCCCTCGATGCCGGGCAGCTCCTCGGGGGCGATCAGCGGCAGTTCCTCGAACCGGGACTCGACCCAGGCGTGGAAGCGGGTGCCGCGCCGGGCCGCGGGACGTGGCGGGCGGGGCATGGGGCGGGCCAGCTCGCGGGCGAAGCCGTCGGGGTCGGCGGCCAGCCGCAGCAGCGCGGAGGCGCTGAGCGTGGCGGGCAGGGGGACGTCGCGGACGGCCGCGCGCGAGCGGAGCAGCTCCTCGGTGAGCGCGTCGAGGTCCCGGTCCCAGGACGCGACGGCGCGGGCCTCCTCGGGGAGCAGCAGCTCACCGCCGTCGAACCCGGACGCGGCCACGGGTACGGAGGCGGGCCCGGGTACGGAGGGCCCGGGCCCGTGCGGGCCGGGCTGCCCGGGGATGGCGGGCGGCCGGTCGTCGGACCAGTCCTCCCAGTCGCCGGTGTCCTCCTCGCCGTACTGGTCGTCGTACGCGTCGTACGGCGGCTCCTCCTCGTCCTCGGGGGGCGGCGGCCAGTCGGGGTCGGGAGGAGCGGCCACCGGGTACGCGGCCGGCGCCCGCAGGTGGGCCAGCACCTTGCGCGCGGCCTCGCGACGGCGGGCCAGGGCGGCCGGGTCCAGGGGCAGCGGCCACGGCGTCTCGGCCGTACGGGCCAGGGCCGGGTTGACGGCCTCGGGCGCGGGCTCCTCCGCCCAGTGCTCGACCTCGCCGTGGCCGGCCTCGCAGTGCGCGCGCAGGGCGTCGAGGAAGGCGGACGGGCCGAAGGGCCGCTTCTGGCTGGGTCCCCACCAGTGGCCGGAGCCGAGCAGCAGGGAGCGGGGCCGGGTGAAGGTGACGTAGCCGAGCCGGAGCTCCTCGACCCGGTTGTGTTCGGCCATGGCCGCCTTGAAGGCGGCCAGGCCCGCCCGGGACCACTCCTCGACGTCGGGGAGGGTCGCGGCGTCACCGCGCAGCGCGTGCGGCAGCGCCTTGGCGTTGAAGTGCCACAGCTCGCGGCCCCGCTCGCTCGGGAAGCCCTTGCGCACCAGCCCGGGGACGGCGACGACGTCCCACTCCAGCCCCTTGGACTTGTGCGCGGTGAGCACCTTCACCGTGTTCTCGCCGCCGGGCAGCGAGCTGTCCAGGCCCTTCTCGTACTGGGCGGCGGTGCGCAGGAAGCCCAGGAAGGCCAGCAGCGTGGCGTCGCCGTCCAGCGAGGCGAAGCCGGCCGCCACGTCCAGGAAGGCGTGCAGGGTCTCCCGGCGGCGGGCGGCCAGCGCGTGCGGGGACGCGGAGAGCTCGACCTCCAGGCCGGTGACGGCGAGCACCCGGTGCAGTACGTCCATGAGCGGGTCGGCCAGCGACCGGCGCAGCTCGCGTATCTCGGTGGCCAGGCGCGCGAAGCGCACCCGCGCCTCGGCGGAGAAGGGCAGGTGGTCGTCGGGCTCGCCGTCGACGAAGGTCTCCAGGGCGTCGGCGAGCGAGATCACCTCGGCCGGGTCGACGCCTTCCACGGCGGCCGCCAGCCGGTCCGCGGTGCCGCCGCGGCCCGGTACGAGCAGCCGGGCCCGCCGTCCCAGCAGCGCCAGGTCGCGCGGCCCGATCCGCCAGCGCGGCCCGGTGAGCAGCCGGACGAGGGCGGCGTTGGCCGTCGGGTCCTGCAGCACCTCGCAGACGGCGACCAGGTCGGCGACCTCCGGCAGGTGCAACAGCCCGGACAGGCCGACCACCTCCACCGGCACGTCCCGGGCGACGAGCGCCGCGTGGATGTCGGCGAAGTGAGCGGCGGCCCGGCACAGCACCGCGATCTCGCCGGGCGCGGTGCCCGTGCGCACCAGGTGCGCGATGGAGTCGGCGATCCAGGCGATCTCCGCCTCCTGGGTGGGCAGCAGCGCGCAGCGCACGACACCGTCCCGTTCGGCGCCGGGCGCGGGCCGCAGGGCCTCGACGCCCTCGTGACGCTCGCGCAGCTCGGCGGCGAGGTCGTTGGCGAGGTCGAGCAGCCGGCCGCCGCTGCGCCGGTTCTCCGACAGGGACTGGCGCCGGGCGGGCGTCCCGTCGGCGTGCGCGAAGTGGAGCGGGAAGTCGTCGAGGTTGGCCACCGAGGCGCCGCGCCAGCCGTAGATGGCCTGGCAGGGGTCGCCGACCGCGGTCACCGGATGGCCCGTGCCGTCGCCGAACAGGGCGGAGAGCAGCAGGCCCTGGGCGACGGAGGTGTCCTGGTACTCGTCGAGCAGCACCACGGCGTACTGCTCGCGCAGGATGCGGCCGACCTCGGGGCGGGTGCGGGCCAGGGTCGCCGACAGGGCGATCTGGTCGCCGAAGTCGAGCAGGTCGCGCTGCTTCTTCTCGGCGCGGTACGCGGCGGCGAGCCCGGTCAGGTCGATGCGGGCGCGCGCCGTCTCGGGGAGCCTGCGCAGATCCGCGTTGGTGAGCCGGACGCCGTCGAGGGCGGCGAGCCACTCCCGGTCGTGGACGAGCAGCCGCTCGGGCGGCACCAGGTGCTCCGCCAGCTCGCCCTCCAGCGCCAGCAGATCGCTGACCAGGGTCGGGATACCCTTGGTGAGCGCCGGGAAGGGACCGGGCGCGGCCCGCAGGACGCGCGCCGCCAGCTGGTAGCGCGTCGCGTCGGCGAGCAGCCGCGCGGTCGGCTCCAGCCCGATGCGCAGCCCGTGCTCCTTCAGGAGCTGTCCGGCGAATGCGTGGTACGTGGAGATCTGCGGCTCACCCGGCGCGTGGTCGGGGTCCGCCGGGTCCGGGTCGGTGACCCCGGCCCGGACGAGGGCCTTGCGTACGCGCTCCGAGAGCTCGCCGGCGGCCTTGTTGGTGAACGTCAGCCCCAGCACCTGCTCGGGGGCGACCTGCCCGGTGCCGACCAGCCACACCACGCGGGCCGCCATGACCGTCGTCTTCCCGGAACCGGCACCGGCCACGATCACCTGCGGGGCGAGCGGCGCGGTGATGCACGCCAGCTGCTCCGGGGTGAACGGGATGCCCAGCAGCTCCTTGAGCTGCTCGGGACCGGTGATGAGGGAGGACACGAAGGGGAGGTTATCGGGCACCACCGACACCGGCCGCCGCCACCCGTTACCGCCGGATGCCATCCGGCCCCGCAGGCACTCGCCGGCGTCCCCGGTGTGATCACCCGGCTCTACCGGTTCGAGATCGATGCAGCCGTCCGTGCCACGGCCTCCGCCTACGGTGATCCACTGCTCCGCCCGCTCGACTCGATCCACCTCGCGACGGCGCAGCTCCTCGCCGGCCAGGCAGGCGCGGATCCGCTCGTGTTCGTCACGTACGACCAGCGCCTGCTGAAGGCGGCCCAGGACCTCGGGCTGCGGGCCGAGGCCCCCGGCTGCTGAGACCCCCGCCTCACTCCACCACGTGCCGGCCCTCGGGGCGGCCGCTGCAGGAGGCCCGGAAGGCGCAGTTCTCGCAGTGCTGGCCGGTGGAGGGGGTGAAGCGCTCGTCGAGGACGCGGGCGGCCGCGCCGGCGAGCAGGGTGTCGGCCCAGTCGCCGCTCAGCGCCTCCTGGTGCTGGACGGTGGGCTGGGTGTCGCCGCCGTCGCGGCGGGCGGCGCCGAGGCGGAGCTGGACGAGCTCGGCGCCGCCGGGGGCGGGCCGGGTGCCGTGGAAGAGCTCGTCGACGGCGCCCTCGCGGACGGCGAGCTGGTAGACGGCGAGCTGCGGGTGGCCCTCGACCTCGGCGGCGGTGGGCTTGGCCTTGCCGGTCTTGAAGTCGACGACGTAGGCGTTGCCTTCGGCGTCGGTCTCGACGCGGTCCATGCTGCCGCGGATGCGGACGGCCACGTCCCCCGTCTCCAGGGTGACGTCGAAGCCGTGCTCGGAGGCGACGGCCTGGCGGCCGCGTTCCATGACGTGCCAGCGCAGGAAGCGCTCCAGGGCGGCCCGGGCGTTCTCCTTCTCCTGCTGGGACTTCCAGGGCGCGTCGAAGGCCAGGGCGTTCCACACCGAGTCCAGCCGCTCCATGAGCACGTCCAGGTCGGCCGGGGTGCTGCCGGAGGCGACCTCGTCGGCGAGGACGTGCAGGACGTTGCCGAAGCCCTGGGCCGCCGTGGAGGGCGGCTCGGCCTTCACCTCGCGGCCGAGGAACCACTGCAGGGCACAGGTGTTGGCCAGCTGGTCCAGCGCGCTGCCGGAGAGGGTGACCGGCTGGTCCCGGTCCCGCAGCGGGACCTCGGAGCGGGTCTGCTCGTACAGGCCCCACCAGCGTTCGGGGTGGGCGGCGGGCACCAGCGGCTGGCCCGCGTCCTCCAGGGCCGCCAGGCGCGCCAGGCGCCGCGCGGCGGCCTCGCGCAGGGCGGGGGAGGCGGCCGGGTCGACGGTCGTGGCGCGCAGCTCGGCGACGAGGGCCGCGACCGACAGCGGGCGGCGGGCCCGGTGGGTGACGTCGACGGGCTCGACGCCGAGTTCGGTGAGGAAGCGGGAGGGCTGGTCGCCGTCGTCGGCGGCGGCCTTCACGGCGGTCACGACGAGCCGCTCACGGGCGCGGGTGGCCGCGACGTAGAACAGCCGGCGCTCCTCGGCGAGCAGGGCGCCCGGGGTGAGCGGTTCCGCGAGGCCGTCGCGGCCGATGCGGTCGGCCTCCAGCAGCGAGCCGCGGCGGCGCAGGTCGGGCCAGAGCCCCTCCTGGACGCCGGCGACAACAACGAGCCGCCACTCCAGGCCCTTGGAGCGGTGCGCGGTCATCAGCCGTACGGCGTCCGGCCGGACGGCGCGCCGGGTCAGCACGTCGGCGGCGATGTCCTGGGCGGACAGCTCCTCCAGGAAGTTCAGCGCGCCACGGCCGCCGGTGCGCTCCTCGGCGCGGGCGGCGGTGTCGAAGAGCACGCACACCGCGTCCAGGTCCCGGTCGGCGTTGCGTCCTGCCGCGCCGCCGCGCGCCGCGGCCCGCTCCAGCCGGCCGGGCCAGGGGGTGCCGTCCCACAGCTCCCACAGCGCCTCCTCGGCGGTGCCGCCGCCGGCCAGCAGCTCGCGCCCCTTGCGCAGCAGCCCGCCGAGCCGCTGGGCGCCCCGCGCGTACGACGGGTCGTGCGCCACCAGCCGCTCGGGCTCCGCGAGCGCCTCGGCGATCAGCTCGTCCGACGGCCGCGGTACGGCGACCCCGGCGGCCCGCTCCTCCTCGCGCAGGGCACGGCCCAGGCGGCGCAGGTCGGCGGCGTCCATGCCGCCGAGCGGGGAGACCAGCAAGGTGAGCGCGTCCTCGACGCGCAGGCCCGGCTCGGGGGCGTCGGGCAGGGCGGCGTGCGCGCAGACCCGCAGGGCGAGCAGGAGGGGGGCGACGGCGGGCTCGTCGCGCAGCGGGAGGTCGTCCCCGTCGATCTCGACCGGCACCCCGGCGGAGGTCAGGGCCCGCCGCAGCACGGGCAGCGAGCGGGAACCCGCGCGCACCAGGACGGCCATGTCGGACCAGGGGACGCCGTCCTCGAGGTGGGCGCGGCGCAGCACGTCGGCGATGCCGTCGAGTTCGGCACCGGGCGTGGGGTAGGTGCGGACGGCGGCCGAGCCGCCCTCGCGGACCGGCGCGAGCTCGCGGTGGGCGCGGACGGCGGCGGCCGGGAGCCGGGTCAGCGGCATCCGCCGCGTCAGGAGCCGGGTGGCGGCCAGCAGGGCGGCACCGGAGCGGCGGGAGGTGGTGAGGACGCGGACGCCGGCGGGGCGGCCGTCGGCGTGCCGGAAGGCCTCGGGGAAGCCGAGGATGCCGTTCACGTCGGCGCCGCGGAAGGCGTAGATGGACTGGTCGGGGTCGCCGAGGGCCACCAGGTGGCGGCCGCCGCCCGCGAGCGCCTGCAGCAGCCGCACCTGCGCCGGGTCGGTGTCCTGGTACTCGTCGACGAAGACGGCCTCGTAGGCCCCGGCGAGGTGGCGGGCCACCTCGGGACGCCCGGCCAGGAGCACCGCGCGGTGCACCAGTTCGGCGTAGTCGATGACGCCCTGGAGGTCGAGGACGTCCAGGTACTCGGCGAGGAAGCCGGCCGCCGCCGACCAGTCGGGGCGGCCGGTGCGGCCGGCGGACGCGGCCAGGGC
Organism: Streptomyces sp. NPDC001902; assembly: GCF_042891295.1. Lineage (NCBI taxonomy): Bacteria > Bacillati > Actinomycetota > Actinomycetes > Kitasatosporales > Streptomycetaceae > Streptomyces > Streptomyces sp. NPDC001902. The sequence goes on from NZ_JBIATA010000002.1 coordinate 252,675, forward strand.
GCGCGGGCCGAGGCCGAGCTCGCGGGTGCGGGCCAGCACGGCCCGCACCTCGTCGGCGAAGCCGCGGGTCGTCAGCGCCGCGCGCAGCTCGTCCGGCCAGCGCACCCGGGTCCGGCCCCGCCGCTCCAGTTCGGCCTCGCCCGCCAGGAGCTCGCGCACCGCCAGGTCCTGTTCGGGGCCGGACAGCAGCCGCAGCGGGTCGGCGAACAGCTCGGGGTCCTGGTGGGCGCGGACCAGGGCGTAGCAGAACGAGTGGAAGGTGGTCGCCTGCGGTGCGGCCGCGCCGCCCATCCGGGCGGCCATGCGGTCCCGCAGTTCGCCCGCGGCCTTGCGGCTGAAGGTGAGGACGAGGATCCGTTCCGGGTCGGTGCCGCGTCGCACGCGTTCGGCGACGGCCTCGACCAGGGTGGTGGTCTTCCCGGTGCCCGGACCGGCGAGCACGAGGAGCGGACCGCCCGCGTGCTCAACCACCGCGCGCTGTGCGGCGTCCAGTTCAGGGGGCGTCACCGGTTCCGGAGCGGTCCGTAGCAGTCGGTAGCCGCCGGAAGGCCCGACCGTCCCCCCGGAGCGCCGTGCGGCGGCGTCCGTCTGGCGGGTGGAGGAGGAGGTCACGTGGTTCGCCGGTTCCGTGTGCGTGCGGGTGCGTGTGCGGCGGCCTGTGCCGCCGGTGGCCGGGGGAGGCCGGGTGCCGACGGTACGCCACCGGTCGACGGGACCGCCGCGCGTCCCGTCCTTCCCGTACGGATGCGGGAGCGGCCGGGCGCGGGGCACCGTACTCCGTCCGGACGGCCGATGGCATCAACCGGTCGCCGATGGCGGAAGCTGGATGGTGTGAGCGTCCGGTCGTCAGTCGTCCCCGCCGGGGGCGGGCACGGGGTCCGTGCCGTCCCAGCGGGCCCTGCGCATGTCGAGGCGGGGTATGTGGCCCTTCGCGGCCCGAGGGGCCTGGCGCAGCGGGGTGCCCTCGGCGCGGTAGTGCTCCAGGGCGCGCAGCTCGTGGCCCGGCAGCAGCCCGCCGTCCGCGCGCACCACGCGCCACCACGGCACGGCCCCGCCGTACAGCGCCATGACGTGGCCCACCTGCCGGGGACCGCCCTCCTCCAGCCACTCGGCGACGTCGCCGTAGGTCATGACCCGTCCGGGCGGGATCCGCTCGGCGACGTCCAGCACGCGCTCCGCGTACGCGGGCAGCTCCTGGACGTCGTCGTCCGGACCGTCGTCCGGGTCGTGTGCGGTGTCCTTGCTCATCCGTCACATGGTGCCCCACGGCACCGACAGTCGCGGCCGGCGCATGCGCGTACGGGGGCGCCCGGGACGGCGAATTGCCCCCTCCTGCGCCCATGCGCGCGCCGCTCGTGCCACCATCATCCGGGCGGTGACTGGTGATACGAGATCAAAAAGAGACAGCAGGAGAGCACGACGTGAGCGGGAAAGGAGCCGCTCGCGCGGTCCCGGCTGCCTCCGAGGGCCCCGGGGACGGCGCCCCGGCGACCCCGGACGAGCGCGCCGGGCAGGCCGTGTCCGCGTCCGGTGACGCCCCGCGCGGTGAGACCCGCGCCACATCGAAGGCCCCGGCCGGACAAGCGGCGGTGACGCCCGCGCGGTCCGGGGACGACGCCCAGGACGGCACCCCCGGCACCGCCGAGGCCCCGGACACCGAAGCCCCCGGCACCGCCGACGGCCCCGGCGCCGAGGAGTCCGTCACCGGCACCACCCCGCACACCGACCCGGTGGCGCGGGACGAGCCGCTGCTGCCCGCGCGCGTGCACCGGCCCGTCGACCTCATGCGCTTCCTCTTCGGACTCCTCGGCATCGCGATCGTGCTGATGATCGCGGGCTTCGCGCACGCGACGACCTCCGGCGTGGAGCAGGACATCGCCGAGGGCGCGACGCACGCGCCCGAGCCCTTGATCACGATCGCCGGGCTGCTGGCGACCGTGGCGGTGCTGATCGTGCCCGTGGCGTTCGCCGTGGAGCGGCTGATCAAGCGGGACGGACTGCGCATCGCCGACGGCGTGCTGGCCGCGGTCCTGGCCCACGGGGTGTCGCTCGCCACCGACCTGTGGGTGTCGGACGCGGCGCCGGTGGCGATCCGGGACGCGCTGACCCGCGACGCGCCCGGCGGCGGGATCACCGACCCGGTCCACGGCTACCTGGCCCCGGTGATCGCCTACATGACGGCGGTCGGCATGGCCCGGCGCCCGCGCTGGCGGGTGGCGCTGTGGTTCGTGCTGGTCGTGGACTCCTTCGCGGTGCTGGTGGGCGGCTACACGACACCGTTCTCGATCATCGTGACCGTGCTCATCGGCTGGACCGTGGCGTACGGCACGCTTTACGGGGTCGGCTCGCCGAACGTCCGCCCGACCGGCCAGAACCTGCTCGCGGGCCTGCGCCGGGTGGGCTTCGCCCCGCTGACGGCGGTCCGCGCGGAGGACGAGTTCCCCGACGCGCCCGACTCCGACCGGGGCCGCCGCTACCTGGTGACCCTGGAGCAGGGCCCGCTGCTCGACGTCACGGTCGTGGACCGCGAGCAGCAGGCGCACGGCTTCTTCTACCGCATGTGGCGCCGGCTCCAGCTGCGCGGGATCACCCAGCGGCGCAGCCTGCAGTCGCTGCGCCAGGCGCTGGAGCAGGAGGCGCTGCTGGCCTACGCGGCCATCGCCGCCGGCGCCAACGCCCCGCGGCTGATCGCCACCTCCGAGCTGGGCCCGGACGCCGTGATGCTGGTGTACGAGCACATGGGCGGGCGCTCCCTGGACGCGCTGTCGGACGAGGAGATCACCGACGAGGTGCTGCACGGCGCCTGGGAGCAGGTGCGGGCGCTGCAGTCGCGGCGGATCGCGCACCGCAGGCTGGTCGGCGAGGCGCTGAAGATGGATCGCCACGGCGACGTCTTCCTGACCGACCTGCGCGGCGGGGAGATCGCGGCGGGCGACATCGTGCTGCGCATGGACGTGGCGCAGCTGCTCACCACCCTGGCGCTGCGCGTCGGCCCGGAGCGGTCGGTGGCCTCGGCCGTGGCCGTGCTGGGCCCGGACGCCGTCGCCGACTCCCTGCCGCTGCTGCAGCCGATCGCGCTGAGCCGCACCACCCGGGCCACGCTGAAGCAGCTCGCCAGGGAGCGGGCGCAGCGTGAACGCGAGGCGGTGCTGGCCGCGTCCCGCGCCCGGAGGGCGGACGAGGAGACCGGTGACGCGGGTGAGGCAGCCGGCAAGGACGCGGGCAAGGAGACCAAGGCCGAGCGGCGGGCCGAGAAGAAGGCGATCGAGGACGCGCTGGACGGGGTCCGCGAGGAGGACCTGCTCACCCGGATCCGCCACCAGGTGCTGCTCATCCGTCCGCAGGCCCCGGTGGAGCCGGTACGGCTGGAGCGGGTGCGGCCGCGCACGCTGATCAGCATCATCGCGGGCGCCTTCGCCGCGTACTTCCTGCTCTCCCAGATCAGCAGCATCGACCCGGCGACGCTGCTGGCCGAGGCGAACTGGATCTGGGTCATCGTGGCCGTGCTGGCCTCCGCGCTCAGCTACGTCGCGGCGGCGATGGCGCTGTCCGGCTTCGTGCCGGAGAAGCTGTCCTTCGTCCGCACCACGCTGGCGCAGGTCGCCGGTTCCTTCGTGAAGCTGGTGGCCCCCGCGGCCATCGGCGGCGTGGCGCTCAACACGCGCTACCTGCAGAAGTCGGGCGTGCGCCCGGGCCTGGCGGTGGCGAGCGTGGGGGCCTCGCAGCTGGTCGGCCTCGGTTCGCACATCAGCCTGCTGCTGGTGTTCGGCTACATCACGGGCACCGAGAAGACGCCCTCCCTGTCGCCGTCGCGGACGGTGATGGCGGGTCTGCTGACGGCCGGGGTGCTCTTCCTGGTCGTCACCGCGGTGCCGCCGTTGCGGCGCTTCGTGTCCACGCGGGTGCGGGCGCTGTTCGCCGGGGTGGTGCCGCGCATGCTGGACGTGCTGCAGCAGCCGATGAAGCTCACCACGGGCATCGGCGGCACGCTGCTGCTGACCCTCGCCTTCGTGCTGTGCCTGGACGCCAGCATCCGCACCTTCCACGGCGAGGTGAACTTCGCGGCGGTCGCGGTGATCTTCCTGGCGGGCAACGCGCTGGGCTCCGCCGCCCCGACCCCGGGCGGCCTGGGCGCGGTCGAGGGCGCGCTGATCGCCGGTCTGACCACCATCGGCCACCTGGACTCGGCGACGGCCACCTCCGCGGTGCTGCTGTTCCGGGTGCTGACCTTCTGGTTGCCGGTGCTGCCCGGCTGGCTGGCGTTCACCCAGCTCACCAGGCGGCAGGCGCTGTGACGCGGGCCCACTGACAGGGGATGTCAGTGGGCCGCCCCTACGGTCCCCGGTCATGGACACCACGCACATCGTCGAGTTGCGGCAGTACACCCTGCGCCCCGGCGCCCGGGACACCCTGGTCGAGCTGTTCGAGCGCGAGTTCGTCACCGGTCAGGAGGCCGCCGGGATCCGGGTCGGCGGCCGGTTCCGCGACCTGGACGACCCGGACCGGTTCGTATGGATGCGGGCCTTCCCCGACATGGCGGCCAGGATCCGCGCCCTGCACGCCTTCTACGACGGCCCCGTCTGGCGGGCGCACCGCGAGGAGGCCAACGCGACCATGACCGACTCCGACGACGTCCTGCTGCTGCGCGGCCCCGGTTACCGCGTGCCGGACGACGCCGGGCTGGTCGTCGCGACCGTCTGCCACCCCGCAGACCCGTCCGGCTTCGCGCCCCCGGACTGCGCCCGCGCCGTGCACCGCACCGAGCACGCGGCCAACGGCTTCCCGGCGCTGCCCGTGCGCACCGGCGAGGACGTCGTGGTCTGGTTCGCCGCCTACGCGCAGGCCGGTGCACGCCCCGCGGAGCCCGCCCTGCCCGCCGGCCCGGAGGGGCGGTTGCTGCGGCCGCCGCAGCGGCTGCGGCTCGCCCCGGTGCGCGTTGCGGGTCCTCAGCGCAGGATGTCGCCGAGGTCGTAGCCGACCGGTTCCTCCAGCTGCGCATAGGTGCAGCCGGCGGGGTCGCGGTCGGGCCGCCAGCGGCGGAACCGGGCGGTGTGCCGGAAGCGGTCGCCCTGCATGTGGTCGTACGCGACCTCCAGGACCCGCTCGGGCCGCAGCGGGATCCAGGACAGGTCCTTCCCCGCGCTCCAGCGGCTCTGGGCCCCGGGCATGCGGCCGCCGGGCTCTCCCCCTGGCTTCGCCGGGTGTGCCCCCACCTCGGCCCAGTCGGCCCAGGGGTGGCCCTCGGCGGACTCCATGCGCAGCGGCTCCAGTTCGGCGACGAGTTCCTCGCGCCGGCGCATCGCGAAGGAGGCGCAGACGCCGACGTGCTGGAGCCGGCCGGCGGCGTCGTGCAGGCCGAGCAGGAGGGAGCCGACGACGGGACCGGACTTGTGCCAGCGGAAGCCGGCCAGCACGCAGTCGGCGGTGCGCTCGTGCTTCACCTTGATCATGACGCGTTCGTCGGGGCGGTAGCCGACGTCCGGGGGCTTGGCGACGACGCCGTCCAGTCCCGCGCCCTCGTACTGCTCGAACCACCGCCGGGCCAGCTCGATGTCGGTGGTGGCGGGGGCGACGTGGACCGGTGGCCGTGCCGTGCCGAGCGCGTCGACCAGGGCCTGGCGGCGCCAGGTCTGCGGGTCCGCCATCAAGGAGCGGTCGCCGAGCGCCAGCAGGTCGAAGGCGACGAGCGAGGCGGGGGTGCGTTCGGCGAGCTGCCGCACGCGCGAGTCGGCGGGGTGGATGCGCTCCAGCAGGGCGTCGAAGTCCAGCCGGCCCTCGCCGGCGATGACGATCTCCCCGTCGACGACGGTGCGCCGCGGCAGTTGGGCGCGGACCGCCTCGACGACCTCCGGGAAGTAGCGGGTCAGGGACTTGCCGGTGCGGCTGCCGATCTCCACCTCGGCGCCGTCGCGGAAGACGATGGCGCGGAACCCGTCCCACTTGCCCTCGTACAGCATGCCGGGCGGGATCTCGGTGGCGGACTTGGCGAGCATCGGCTTCACGGGCGGCATCACCGGCAGGTCCATGCCGCGATTCTCCGCCCGACGGGCGCCGCCCGCCCGTCGGGCCTACCGTGTCGGGGACGGGAGAGGCGGTGACGGCATGGCAGAGGCGGTCGAGCTGACCGTCGGCGAGCGGACGGTCCGGATCTCGAACCCGGGGAAGGTGTACTTCCCGGAACCGGGCTTCACCAAGCTGGACGTGGCCCGCTACTACCTCACGGTCGGCGACGGCGTCCTGCGGGCGCTGCGCGACCGGCCGACGACGATGGAGCGTTACCCGGACGGGGTCGAGGGCGAGTCGTTCTTCCAGAAGCGCGCGCCGAAGAACACCCCGGACTGGATCCCCACCGGCCGCATCCGCTTCCCCTCCGGCCGCCACGCCGACGAGATCTGCCCGACCGAGGTGGCCGCGGTCGTCTGGGGCGCCAACCTCGGCTGCCTCACCTTCCACCCGTGGCCGGTCCGGCGCGGCGACCTCGACCACCCGGACGAACTGCGCATCGACCTGGACCCGCAGCCGGGCACCGACTTCGCCGACGCCGTGCGCGTCGCCGGCGAACTGCGCGGGCTGCTGGAGGAGCTGGGCCTGCGCGGCTGGCCCAAGACCTCCGGCGGGCGGGGCCTGCACGTCTTCGTGCCCATCGAGCCCGAGTGGACGTTCACCGGGGTGCGGCGGGCCGCCATCGCCATCGCCCGGGAGATGGAACGTCGGATGCCCGGGCAGGTCACCAGCGCGTGGTGGAAGGAGGAGCGCGGCGAGAAGATCTTCGTCGACTACAACCAGACCGCGCGCGACCGCACCATCGCCTCCGCCTACTCCGTACGGCCCAAGCCGCACGCCCCGGTCTCCGCGCCGCTGCGCTGGGAGGAGGTGCCACAGGCGCACCCGCGGGACTTCGACCTGGTCACCATGCCCGCGCGCTACGCCGAGCTGGGCGACGTCCACGCCGGCATGGAGGAGCACGCCTTCCGGCTGGACTCCGTCCTGGAACTGGCCGAACGCGACGAGCACGACCGCGGGCTGGGTGACATGCCGTACCCGCCGGACCACCCCAAGATGCCCGGGGAGCCGCTGCGGGTGCAGCCGAGCCGGGCCAGGCGCACGCCGGACGGCGACGCCGGCGGGGACTGACGGCGCGGCAGGACGGCGCGGCACGACCCCTTCCCACCGCGACCGCGCTGACGCATCATCAGGCGCATGCCCGCGCCTCGACCCGTGCCCCTGGACGAGTACCCGGTCCATCAGATCGCCCGTTCCATGCGCCACGTCGCGACCGGTGACCGCAACGCCTACGACCGTTCGATCTTCCACTTCTTCGACCACGAGGGCCGGGCCCTGCTCGTCACCGGCCTCGGCGTCCATCCCAACCTCGGCGTCACCGACGCCTACGCGACCCTGACGCGCGGCACCGGCATGCTCGCGGTGCGCGCCTCGGACGCGCTCGGCGAGGACCGCATGCGGCAGCAGGTCGGGCCGCTGCGCATCGACGTCCTGGAACCGCTCCGCAGGCTCCGGCTGACCTGCGACGACGAGTTCCTCTCGTACGACCTGGAATGGGAGGCCGCGTTCCCTGCCGTCGAGGAGCCGCACCACGCCCAGTACCGGGGCGGCCGGCTCTTCCTGGAGGCCAGCCGCTTCGTCCAGGCCGGCACCTGCCACGGCGTGGTCCGCACCGGCGACGGCGAGGAGATCCGCGTGGAACGCGACCGCTGGACGGCCACCCGGGACCGCAGCTGGGGTGTGCGCCCGGTGCCCGGCGAGGCCCCGGGACGGGCCGAGGAGGAGCACCGCCCGCAAGGTTTCCACTGGCTGTGGATACCGATCCGGTTCGACGACCGCTTCGTCATGGTGATCGCCCAGGAGGACGCCGACGGCTACCGCTCCCTGGACGAGGCCCTGCAGATCACCGAGCACGGCCCGGACCGGCAACTGGGCCGGGCCCAGGTCGGCATCACCTACCGGGAGGGCACCCGCACCCCGGTCTCCGCCGTCGTCCACCTCGACGGCGGGAAGATCGAGGCCAAGGTGCTGGTCTCCAGCCCGCTCGCCGTCGGGGCCGGCTACCCGCCCGCCCGCGACTGGCAGCACGGCGAGTGGAAGGGCCGCGGATGGCTCGACCGCCGTGCGTACGACCTGACGGATCCGGCGGTCATGGCGCCGGCCGCGTACGGAGTCACCGACCACGCCGCGCGTTTCGCCTGGGACGGCCGGGTCGGCTACGGCATCTTTGAGCACGGCAGCTTCGGCCGCCACACCCCGAGCGGCTTCACCGGTCAGGAGGCCATGTGACAACGGTGCGCACCACCACCCGCGATCCCCGACTGCTGCGCAGCCGCCTCGACGAGTGGCTGGCCGCGAAGCATCCCGGCGCCCACAGCCGCGCGGTGCACGCCCCCTCCGCGAACGGCCTGTCCAGCGAGACCGTCCTGTTCGACCTGGCCGTCCCCCATCCGGAGGGCATCGCGCGCCAGCGCATCCGCCCCTGCGTGCTGCGGCTGGCCGGCGACCCCGACGCCTACACCGTCTTCCCGACGTACGACATGGCCGCGCAGTACCGCGTCATCCGGACGGTCGCCACGCGCACCCGCGTCCCCGTGCCCGAACTGCTGTGGCTGGAGCCCGACCCGGGGCCGCTCGGCGCGCCCTTCTTCGTCATGGAGCGCGTCCCGGGGCGCGTCCCGCCGGACGTCATGCCCTACACCTACGGCGGCAACTGGCTCTTCGACGCCTCCGAACAGGACCGGGCGCGGCTGGAGCGTTCGACGGTGCGCGTCCTCGCCGAACTCCACACCGTCCCCGGCGAGGGGACGCTGCGCGCGCACGTCGACGCCCAACGCGCCTACTACGAGTGGGTCGTGGACGGGCTGGCGCCCTCCCCCGTCATCGAGCGGGCCTTCGCGTGGCTGGAGAAGCACTGGCCCGCCGACCCCGGCCCGTCCGTGCTCAGCTGGGGCGACGCCAGGATCGGCAACATCGTCTACGACGCCGACTTCGCCCCCGTCGCCGTCCTCGACTGGGAGATGGCCTCCGCCGGCCCCCGGGAACTGGATCTCGCCTGGCTGGTGTACCTGCACCGCTTCTTCCAGGACCTCACCGTCTCCGCCGGCTTCCCCGGCATGCCGGACTTCCTCGACCGCGACCGCGTCGCGGCGACCTACGCGGAGCTCACCGGGCACACCCCGCGCCACCTGGACTTCCACCTCCTGTACGCCGCGCTGCGGCACGCGATCGCGATGCTGCGGATCGGTCACCGCCAGGTGCACTTCGGGGAGCGCGAGATGCCGGCCGACCCGGACGCGCTGATCCTGCACCGGGACACGCTGGAGGCGATGGTGGAGGGCCGCCACCGCTGATCCCGGGACCCGGCCCGGAACCTCACACAGAACCTCACGCTCCGTGACGGCGGGGCCGCCCGGGGCGCCCGCAGCGGCGCCCCGGGCGGCCCCGCGGCCCGTTGTCGGGCCGCCGCCACCCGGGTGGGCCTCAGGACCTGCGGCCGGACGTCATCCGTGCCACCCTGGCGGGGGAACGAGATGACGATATTCACCCGTTTGTCATGCCGTGCACTGCCGTGTCCGGGTACGGGCTGCGACCCTCGGTCGGGGAGGGGACCCGCGCCGTCGTGAGGAGTACGCATGCACCAGCACCTCGCCCGTACCGCCACGGCCGTCGCCCTGCTGGGAGCCTCCGCGTTCGTCACCATGCCGGCCCACGCCGCCCCCGCGGACCCCTCCTCCCCCACGGTCTTCGCCCACCGGGGCGCGTCCACCGAGGCCCCCGAGAACACCCTGGCGGCCGTGCGCAAGGCCAACGAGCAGCACATCAAGTGGATCGAGAACGACGTCCAGCGCACCAAGGACGGGGCCCTGGTGGTGATCCACGACGCGACGCTGAACCGCACCACCGACGTCGAGCAGGTCTTCCCGGACCGCTCCCCCTGGCGCGTCGCCGACTTCACGCTCGCCGAGATCCGCCGGCTCGACGCCGGCAGCTGGTTCGCCCCCCGCTTCCGCGGCGAACGCGTCCCCACCCTCCAGGAGTACCTGACCCTCCTCGACCGCGACCAGCAGGGCCTGCTGCTGGAGCTCAAGCAGCCCGAGCTCTACCCCGGCATCGAGAAGCAGACCGTCGACACCCTCGAGAAGGCCGGCTGGCTCGACCGGGCCCACCTCTCCGGCCGCCTGGTCATCCAGAGCTTCAGCGCCGACGCCCTGCGCCGCACCCACGCACTGCGCCCTGCCGTCGAGACCGGCTTCCTGGGCAGCCCGCCGGTCTCGCAGCTGAAGGAGTACGCGGCCTTCGCCGACCAGATCAACCCGGACGAGAAGGACGTCACCTACGCCTACGTGCAGGCGGTCCACGGCACGAAGGGCCCCGACGGGAAGCCGCTGCGCGTGAACGCGTGGACGGTCGACGACCTCACCACCGCCGTCCGCATGGCGGCCCTCGGCGCCGACGGCATCATCACCAACCGCCCGGACGTCATCCGCAACGGCGTGCAGTGACCCGGACGAGGGCGTGCGTCGCTCGTTGAACCGCTCGGCCGAACGCGACGTACCAGTCACCGTGGGTGGCACCGGGTCGCCGACGTGGAAGGAAAGGGCCGAACGATCCCCTTGGACGCGAGCCGCCCCGTCAGCAGTGCCGGCACGGCGCACGGCCGGCAGGAAGTGCCGGGCCTCGAAGGCCTGCGCGGCCTGGCCGCACTGTACGTACTCCTGTTCCACTGCTGGCTGTACACGTTCCCGGGGTATCCCGACAGTTCCGCCCCCCGGTGGCTGGACGGGCTGATGTACGGCCGTCTCGCCGTCGTCTTCTTCCTGGTGCTGTCGGGGTTCTCCCTGGCCATCTCCCCGGCGCGCGACGGCTGGCGGCTGGGCGGTGCCGCCCGTTTCCTGCGGCGCCGGGCCTGGCGCATCCTGCCCCCGTACTGGGCGGCGCTCGCGCTGAGCCTGCTCGTCGCCTTCTTCGTGGTGCCGGCCTCGCACTTCGGGCCGCCCACCGGCGCGACGGTCCTGGTGTACGGGCTGGTCGCCCAGGACGTGTTCACCGCGCCGACGCCGAACGGCACGTTCTGGTCGATCGGCGTGGAGGCGGAGCTCTACCTCCTCTTCCCGCTCCTGCTGTTCGTCCGGCGGCGGCTGGGGGCCGTGGTCCTGGTCGCGGGCGTGACGCTCCTGGTCGTCGCCCGGGGCCTGATGGCCGCGCACGCGACCCCGGTGGAGGGGGACAACTGGCTCACCCCGCATCTCGCCCCGGTGTTCGTCGCCGGCCTGGCGGGCGCGGGGATCGTCGTCGCGTCGGCCCGGGTCCGGCGCCTGCCGTGGCACTGGTTCGCCGTCCTGGCCGCCGTGCCGGTCGTGGCGCTCGCCGCCGTCAAGGGCCGGGTCTGGACAGTGGACCACTACTTCTGGGTGGATCTCGCCGTCGCGCCCGCCATGACGATGCTGATCGCCGCGGTCGCCACCGGAAGGCCCGCCTTCCTGCTCAGGCTCCTGACCGCACGCCCCGTCCGTGTCCTGGGCGACTTCTCGTACAGCCTCTACCTCGTGCACCTGCCCGTCGTCATGACCGTCATCAGGCGCGTCGCCCCCAGGTTCGTCTCCCCCGGGCTGCCCACGTTCTGGTTCACCCTCGTAGTGGCGTTGCCCGTCTCGCTGCTGGTGGCGTGGCTGTTCGCCCGGGTCTTCGAGCTGCCCTTCAAGCGGCACCGCTCCTGGAAGTCCCTGCTCGCGCCGGTCCGTTCGCGGTCCACCGGCCCGGGGCCGGCCGAGGCCGCGCCGGCAGGTCCGTGACGTCCGGCCCGCGACGTCCGGCCCGCGGGGACGGCGAAGGCCCGCGGCGTCCGAACCGGTCGGACGCCGCGGGCCTTCGCCTCACCTGTCGGTCAGTACACCGGCTTGTCGGGCTCGATCGTGTTGACCCAGCCGATGACGCCGCCGCCGACGTGGACCGCGTCGGAGAAGCCCGCGGACTTCAGGACGGCGAGGACCTCGGCGGAGCGGACGCCGGTCTTGCAGTGCAGGACGATCTTCTTGTCCTGGGGGAGGTCCTGGAGGGCGCTGCCCATGAGGAACTCGTTCTTGGGGATCAGACGCGCGCCCGGGATGGAGACGATCTCGTACTCGTTGGGCTCGCGGACGTCGATGATGTCGATGTTCTCACCGTCGTCGATCCACTCCTTGAGCTGCTTGGGAGTGATCGTCGACCCCATCGCCGCCTCCTGCGCCTCCTCGGAGACGACGCCGCAGAAGGCCTCGTAGTCGATGAGCTCGGTGACGGTCGGGTTCTCGCCGCAGACCGCGCAGTCCGGGTCCTTGCGGACCTTGACCTGGCGGTACTGCATCTCCAGGGCGTCGTAGATCATCAGGCGGCCGACGAGCGGCTCGCCGGTGCCGGTGAGGACCTTGATGGCCTCGGTGACCTGGATGGAGCCGATGGACGCGCACAGCACGCCCAGGACACCGCCCTCGGCGCAGGAGGGCACCATGCCCGGCGGCGGGGGCTCGGGGTACAGGCAGCGGTAGCAGGGGCCGTGCTCGGACCAGAAGACCGACGCCTGGCCGTCGAAGCGGTAGATGGAGCCCCAGACGTACGGCTTGTTCAGCAGCACGCACGCGTCGTTGACCAGGTAGCGGGTCGCGAAGTTGTCCGTGCCGTCGACGATCAGGTCGTACTGGCTGAAGATGTCCATCACGTTGTCGGCCTCGAGCCGCTCCTCGTGGAGGACCACGTTGACGTAGGGGTTGATGCCCTTGACGCTGTCGCGGGCGGACTCCGCCTTGGAGCGGCCGATGTCCGCCTGGCTGTGGATGATCTGGCGCTGCAGGTTGGACTCGTCGACCTCGTCGAACTCCACGATGCCGAGCGTGCCCACCCCGGCGGCGGCCAGGTACATCAGGGCGGGCGAACCGAGACCGCCGGCGCCCACACAGAGCACCTTGGCGTTCTTCAGCCGCTTCTGCCCGTCCATCCCCACGTCGGGGATGATCAGGTGGCGGGAGTACCTGCGGACCTCGTCGACGGTGAGCTCGGCGGCCGGCTCGACCAGGGGTGGCAGCGACACGGGGACTCCGTTTGTCGATCGATCACTACGGTGGTTATTCCCGTAACACTGCCACGCCCTTCTTCATTCCGAGACCGCCGTCCCGAGGGGCGAGACTGATGTGGGTCACATGCTGGGCGGCGGCTGGCGGCGGAGCATGCGCGAGGCCTCGTCCCAGTAGCCCGGCAGGCCGTCCCAGGCCGCGTGATCGGTGCGGTCGGTGAAGTAGACCGTCGCCGCGCCCTGCCAGCGGGCGATCCGCATGGCGTTCTCCAGGTGCGGGGCCGGGACGCCGTGCACCAGGTGGCAGAAGCGCTCCGGCGGGTACGCGGCCGTCCACTCCGGGGCCTCCGACCAGCGGTACTGCATCCACGGCCCGGCGAAGGTCACCAGTTGGTCGGCGGCTTCGGCGTAGCCCTCGTACGGATGGCAGCCGTGACCGAGCACCACGTGCCCGGTGCTGCCGCCCTCCACCGTCAGCAGCGCGCGCAGGGTGGTGATCACCCGGCGGCAGTCGGACAGCTCCGAACTCGTGGTCGGGGCACGGTCGAGGTAGAAGCCGTCGACCCGGTACCAGTCGAGGAAGCGGTGCGCGTCGGCGACCAGTTGGCCGAAGGGACGCGCCCCGTGCCGGGTGTCCAGGTACCCGAGCACCGGCACGGCCGCGTCGCGCAGCCGGGCGCACGCCTGCGTGTAGAGCGGGTCGATCCGGGCGCCGGGGCCCCGCGCCACGTTGAGCACCACCCAGTGCATCGGCGCCTCGGGGCGGGCCAGTTCGGCCCATTCGCCCGGGGCGACCAGCGGGTGCGCGTACGCGGGGACCCCGAAGCCCAGTCCGTCGCAGCGGTCGATCGGCCTGCGCAGGCCGCTCGGTGTCACACGCGGCATGCCGCCTCCATCCAGACGTCGGCGAGGGATTCCTCGAGGGCGATGCGCGGGCGCCAGCCGAGGCGGTCGCGGGCGGTGCGGATGTCGGCCTGCTGCCAGGCGCCGCAGCCGTCCGGGTAGTGGGGGTGGCCGGTGCCGTGCGCCATCAGGTGCGGGTCCTCGACCTCGTGGAGGGCGCCCGCGTAGCCCGCGGCGTTGGCCAGGGCCGCGGCCACCTCGCGCAGCGGTACGGCGCGGCCCGTGCCGATGTTGACCAGGCCCTGGGCGGCGGAGAGCGAGGCCGCGTGCACGGCGCGGGCCACGTCGCGCACGTCCACGAAGTCCCGCTGCACGCCGAGTCCGGTCAGCTTCAGCTCGCCGTCGCCGGTCTGCATGGCCCGGCGCATCGCCTCCGCGAGCCGCCCGATCGGCGAGGCGGTGGGCGTCCCCGGCCCGACCGGGGTGAAGACCCGCAGCACGACGGCGTCGAGCCCGGAGCCGAGCACCAGTTCCGTCGCGGCGAGCTTGCTGACCCCGTACGGACCGCCCGGCCGGGGCACGGCGTCCTCGGCCGTCGAGGAACCGGTGGGCGAGGGCCCGTACTCCGCGGCACAGCCCACCTGGACCAGCCGGGCGGAGGTGGCGCTGCGGCGCATCGCCTCGCACACGGAGGCGACCGCGATCGTGTTGTGCCGTGTGAGTTCGCGCGCCCCGCCGCGGGTGGCGCCCGCGCAGTTGACGACGACCCCGGGGTGGACGGCGTCCATGAAGCGCGCCAGCGCGCCGGGACTGCCGGACGACAGGTCGAAGCGCACGTCCGCGTCGTCGCTGCGGCCGAGGGCGGTCAACTGCACGGCGGGGTCGGCCAGCAGCCGTTCGGCCACGTGACGGCCGACGAATCCGTTGGCGCCCAGGAGGAGGACTCTCATAGCGAGCGCCTCCGCTGCGCTCGCCGTGGTCGGGGGTGCGGGTGGGTCATCGTGAATGGCTCCTTGGCTTCTTCTACGGAACTGCGGGGTGTGCCGGGCCGCCCCGGCCGCCGGCCGCTCATCGCGGCGCCGCCGCGGCCGTGTGCGCCGACGCACGCGAGAGCGTGGTCAGGGCGTGGGCCGCCAGCGCCAGGGCGGCGGCCGCGCAGGCCAGCGCGGGGACGGCGGCCGGCGGGAGGGGGAACCGGTTCAGCAGGGCCGCGGCCAGGGCCACGGCCTCGGTGGCGCAGGCGAGCCCGGTGCCGATGGCCGCCGGGTCGGGGTGGCCGTGCACCGCGAGCAGACGGGCGGTGAACAGCAGCAGGGCGAGCGCCGCGGGCCCGGCGAGCGCGGCGGGGGTGAGCGGGGCGCCCGCCACGGCCCGGGCGGCGCACAGCAGCGCGAGCACCAAGGCGAGGAAGAGCGCGAGCGTGCCCGCCAGCAGCGGCCGCACGGCACCGCCGAACTCCTCCAGGCTGCGGCTGCGCAGCAGGTGCCCGCGGGAGCGCACCGCGAAGCGGTGGGCGCACCAGGCGGCCGGCGCGAGGGAGAGCGCGAGCGCGGTCAGCTCGGCGGCGTCCGCGGCGGGCAGCACGCCCCCGGCGAAGCCGTCGACGGCGCGCGGCCCGTACAGCCCGAACCCCACCAGCCAGCAGCTCCACACCGCACCGGCCGGGCCCGTGCCGTACGGCGCCCTCAGCGGTCCGCGGCGCAGGGCGGCGAGGAGCACGAGCAGGAGCAGCGGCACGGCCACCGCGACCACGGTGACCGGCGGCAGCCAGCGCAGCGCCGCGCCGGCGGCGGCACAGACGGCGCCCGGGGCGAGGGTGAGCAGAAGGGCGGGGCGGTCCGCCGGCCGGCCCGCGGCGGGCGGGGCGGTGGCGCGGGGCACCCGGGCGTAGAGCTCCTCGGCGAGGGAGAAGACGTCGCGGTGCCGGAAGCCCGCCGCGACGCGGTCGGTTACGCCCTGCGCCTCCAGTCCGGCCACGATCTCCAGCGGGTCCACCGCCTCGGCGCACAGCTGCCGGTGACGGTGCATCAGGGCGCGGACGGGGTCGGCGGGGCCGCGTTTGCGGGGGCCGCCCCTGCGGGCGCCGGCTTCGGTCTCCTGCACGTGGCTCATGCGCGTTCCCGCCTCTCGGCTCCGGCGTACGCGGGCTCACGGGCGGCGAGCGCCCAGGCCGGTGTGGCCGTCCAGTGGCCGGGGACACGGGATTCGGCGGGCCTGCCGAAGGGGACGGGGGTGCCGTCCGGGTCGCGCAGCGGGGCCTGACGGCCGGGCGCGTGGGCGACCAGGTCGAGGTAGATCTCCCGGAACGCGGCCAGGTTCCGCTCGACGGTGAAGAGCTCCAGGGCGCGTTCGCGTGCGGCGGCGCCCAGCCGCTGCCGGCGCTCGGGGTCGCGCAGCAGGGCGACGCAGGCCTCGGCGAGCGCCTTCGGGTTGCGCGGGGGCACGACCAGGCCGGTCCCGCCGATGACCTCCCGTACGGCGCCGACGTCCGTGGAGACGGTGGCCCGGCCGCAGAACATGGCCTCGACCAGGGTGACCGGGAAGCCCTCGACGACGCTGGAGAGGACGACCACGTCCCCGGCCGCGTAGGCGTCGGGGAGCGCCGGGGCGCCCGGCGAGCCGAGCTCCTCGAAGGAGACCGGGTTCTCGCCCGCGGTGACGGCGTCGGCCGCCTCGTCGGGGAAGAGCTGCGCCGCCAGGGAGCGGCACTGCTCCAGGTACGCGGGGTCGCCCTCGCCGGCGCGGACGACGCGCAGCCGCGCTCCGGGTTCCTCCTTGCGCACCTCCCCGAAGGCGTGCAGCAGCCCGACCAGGTCCTTGCCGGGGTCGACCCGGCCGACCCACACCAGCGCCGGCTCGCCGCCCTCGGCGTCGGCCGGGGGCTCGGGTACGGGCCCGTGGTAGCCGGGGTAGACCGTACGCACGCGGTCCCGCTCGGCGCCGCAGTGCTCCTGCCAGCGGCGCGCGTGGGCGTTGCCGGGGGTGACCAGGGCGGCCCGGCGGTACGCCTCGCCCGCGAGGTGGCGGTGGAAGGCGGCGAGCAGGGCGCGTACGGGGGCGGACAGTCCCGCGGCGCGGTGCAGCAGCAGGGTCTCGCGCAGCCGCACGCCGTACTCGGTCACCAGCAGCGGCGTGCCGAAGAACCGTTTGGCCAGGAGAGCGGGCAGCAGGGCGGTGCCGCCGGTCACGGCGTGGCAGAGGTCGGCGGTGGCCAGCGCGTCGCCGAACTCGTCGTACCAGGGCGCGGCCAGCGGCCGCAGCGCGCGCTCCAACTGGTCGGCCGCGAGCAGGAGATCGCCCACTCCCGCCTCCCCGACGAGGGGTCGCGCGCCGGGCGCCCTGCAGACCTCCTCCAGCACGCGCACCGCGTGCTCGGAGCGCAGCAGCGCCGGGACGCCGCCGTCCTCGCGGGCGAGTTCGGCGAGGCCGTAGAGCGCGGAGGCGAAACGGTCCGCCACGCCATTGGCCCCGGCGTCGCCCGCCAGCACGCCGACGAGGTCGCGGTACTGCTCCAGCGCCTGCGCCCGCCGCCGGCGCGCCTTGCCCGGCACGCCCCCGGGCCCCGGCGCCGGCCCCCACAGCGGCAGCACGCGCACGTCCCGCACCTGCGGCGGCAGCGCCGGCAGCCCCGCCGTCCCGGCCCGTTCGTTCCTGCCGAGCGCGTACACCGCGAACTCGTGCCCGGGGAGCCCGCGCACGAGCCGGTCGACCCAGGCGCCCCCCTCACCCCGGGCGTACGGATAACCACCCTCCGCGAGTAATGCGATACGCACGTCTGCCCCCTCTCCGCACCGGTCCGTTCGGGCGCGATGACCGTATTCCGGCGAAGTGGGGGCACGACGGACGGTTGTCCGCCGTGCCACCGAAAGGGGTGAAGAGACGTAACTTTCCCCAGCGTTGTGCGTTGTGACCGGGTAGACGTTCACCGGGTGGTCCCCGGGCGGGCGGGGCGCGGTGCGAATCCCGCGCGGGCGCCGGCGGTGGCTGTTATCGTCACCGGTATGAAGCGCGCTGCCATCACGACGACGCCGGAGAGTGTCCCGGCGCGCTGACCCCTGTCATGAGGAAGCCCCGGGCGAGTGCCCGGGGCTTCCGCTTGCGGTCATTCGCCCGCCGTCCGCGAGGAGACCGCCGTGCACGACCACCGCAGACTCGGCCGCGAGCTCGGCCTGTTCGACACCGACCCGCTGATCGGCGCGGGACTGCCCTACTGGCTGCCGGACGGCGCCGCCGTCCGGCACGCCCTGGAGGAGTACGTCCGCGAGGCCGAACGCCGGGCGGGCTACCGCCACGTGTACTCACCCGTGCTCGGCAAACGCGAGCTGTACGAGATCTCCGGGCACTGGGCGCACTACAGCGACGACATGTTCCCGCCGATGGACCTCGGCGGCGAGCAGGTCGTGCTGCGGCCGAGCCTGTGTCCCCACCACGCGCTGATCTACCGCTCGCGCCCGCGCAGCCACCGCGAACTGCCGCTGCGCATGGCCGAGCTGGGCGGCATGTACCGCTCCGAGCTGTCCGGCGTGCTCGGCGGGCTCACCCGCGTACGGGCCATCCAGCTCAACGACGCGCACATCTTCTGCACCCTCGACCAGGTCGCCGACGAGGCCGCCGCCGCCCTGGGGATGATCGGCCGGGCGTACCGCGCCCTGGGCATCACCCCTGCCCGTCACCGGCTCTCCCTCCCCGGGCCCGGTGGCAAGTACGTCGCCGAGCCCGAGCTGTGGGAACGCTCCACCGCCCTGCTGACCGAGGTCCTGGACCGCTCGGGGCTGCCCTACGAGGCGGCGGAGGGCGAGGCCGCGTTCTACGGCCCCAAGATCGACGTCCAGGTCGCCGACGGCGCGGGCCGCGAGGCCACCTTGTCCACCGTGCAGATCGACTTCCACCAGCCCCGGCAGTTCGGGCTGCACTACATCGGCGCGGACGGCGCGAAGCACCGTCCGGTCATGGTGCACCGCAGCGTCGTCGGCAGCGTGGAGCGGGCCGTGGCGCACCTGGTCGAGCAGCACGGCGGAGCGTTCCCCCCGTGGCTCGCGCCCACCCAGGTGGTCGTCCTGCCGGTGTCGGAGGCGGAGCTGCCCGAGGCCGAGGCGCTGGTAGGACGGTGCCTCGGCCTGGGCCTGCGCGCGGACCTGCGCGCACCGGACCGCGGCACCCTCGGGGCGCGCATCCGGGAGGCCCGCCTCGTCCCCTACCAGGCCGTCATCGGCCCGAAGGAGGCCGCGGACGCGCACGTCGCCCTGCGGCTCCGCGACGGCCGCCGCCTTCCGCCGCTGCCCGCGCACGTGGTGCTGGAGCGCGTCCGTGCGGCCGTGGCCGCCCATGACGTGGAGCTGTGGCCCGGGCGCGAGGACCCCGCCTGACCCCCGCGCGGCACGGCGGGGCGGGGCGCGCCCGTCCGACCGGGCCGGGCGCGCCCCGGCGCGTCAGGCGGTGGCCGCCAGTGCGTGGCGCCGGGCGGCGCGCCGCGCGGCGGACTCCTGCGGGTCGAGCACCGGGACCGCCGCCAGCAGCCCCTTGGTGTACTCGTGCTCCGGCGCCTCGTAGACCTGCCCGGCGGGCCCGTACTCCACGACCCGGCCCGCCCGCATGACCGCGACGTTGTCGCTGACCTGGCGCACCACGGCCAGGTCGTGGGCGATGAAGACCAGTGCGAGTCCCAGCTCGCGCTGCAACTCGCCCAGCAGCCGGATGACCTGCGCCTGCGTCGTGACGTCGAGCGCCGACACCGGCTCGTCGCAGACGATCAGCCGGGGCTCGGGCGCCAGCGCCCGGGCGATGCCGACGCGCTGCCGCTGACCGCCGCTGAACTCGTGCGGATAGCGGTGGTACCAGTCGGGGTCGAGCCCAACCCGTTCCAGCAGTTCCCGCACGCGGGCGACGACCGCGGCGTCGTCGAGCACGCCGGCCGTCCGCAGCGGGTCCGCGATGGACTCGCCGATGCTGCGCCGCGGGTTGAGCGAGGACACCGGGTCCTGGAACACCATCTGCAGTCCCGGCGTGCCCGGGCCGGGACGCACACCCGGGCGCCGCAGCTCGCCGCCCGTGGGCTCCAGGAGCCCCACGAGCATCCGCCCGAGCGTGGTCTTGCCGCTGCCGCTCTCCCCGACGACGCCGAGCGTCTCGCCCGCGCGCACGGTCAGCGAGACACCGTCGACCGCCGCGACCCGGGAGCCGCGCCTGCCGAACTCCCGCCGCACGCCGACGGCTTCGAGGAGGACCTCGCCCACGGCCGCGCCGCGCGGCTTCGCCGTCTCCACCCGCGGGACCGCGGCCACCAGGTCCCGCGTGTACGGCTGCTGCGGTGCGCCCAGCACGGTGCCGACCGGCCCGCGCTCCACGGCACGGCCGTCCTTCATCACCAGGACCTCGTCGACGCTCCCGGCCACCACGCCCAGGTCGTGGGTGACCAGCAGCAGCCCCATGCCGGTCTCCTGCCGCAGTTCACCGAGCAGGTCGAGGATCTGCGCCTGCACGGTGACGTCGAGGGCCGTCGTCGGTTCGTCCGCGACGAGCAGCCGCGGCTCGCACGCGAGCGCCATGGCGATGAGCGCCCGCTGGCGCATGCCGCCGCTGAACTCGTGCGGCCGGAAGCGGGCCCGCCTCGGTGCGTCGGCGATGCCGACCCGGTCGAGCACCTCGACCGCCCGCGCGCGGGCCGCCCGCCGGGAGGCCTTGGGGTGGTGGACCCGGTACACCTCGGCGATCTGGTCGCCGATCGCGAAGTACGGGTCGAGCGAGGACAGCGGGTCCTGGAAGACCATCGCCGCGAGCCCGCCGCGCAGCCCGCGCAGTTCCTTCTCCCCCGCGGTCAGGACATCGACGCCGGCCACCCGCACCGAGCCGCCGATCCGCGCACCGCTGCCGCGGTGCAGTCCCAGCAGGGTGAAGGCGGTGGCGCTCTTGCCGCTGCCGGACTCGCCGACGACGCCGAGGGCGCCGCCCTGCTCCAGGGAGAAGGAGAGCCCGTCCACGGCCCGGACGGTGCCCGTGCCGGTGGGGAAGTCGACCGTGAGGTCCTCGACCTCGATCAGCCGTGACGTCATGCCAGCACCACCCGTCGGTCGGCCACCGCGTACAGGACGTCCGCGAGGGCGTTGGCGAGGACCACGAAGAAGCCGGTGACCAGTACCAGTCCGACCACGACCGGCAGGTCCTCGGTCTTCACCGAGTCCACCAGGCTCTTGCCGAGCCCGGGGATGCCGAAGAGCGACTCGGTGAGCACCGCGCCGCCGAACATCGTCCCCAGGTCCAGCGCGGTCAGTGCGATGACCGGCGGCAGGGCGCCGCGCAGGGCGTGCCGTCCGATGACGGAACGCTCGCGGACGCCGTAGGCGCGGAAGGTGCGCACATGGTCCTCGGCGAGCGTGTCCAGCATGGAACTGCGGGTCAGCCGGGCGTACTTGGCGCTCTCCAGGATGGCCAGGGAGAGCCAGGGCAGCACCAGGTTCCACGCCCACTGCTCGGGGTCCTCGGTCAGCGGGACGTAGGACGGGAAGGGCAGCCAGCCCAGCACCGAGACGAACAGGAGCATCAGCAGGATGCCGATGATGAAGACGGGCACGGCGTTGCCGGCGAGGGTGAGGCCGGTCAGCAGCCGTTCGGTGAGCCCGCCGTGGCGCAGCGCCGAGAGCACCCCGGTGCCGACGCCGATGACCAGCCACAGCACCATCGCGCCCAGCGAGAGCGAGGCGGTGGCCGGCAGCCGCTGGGCGAGCAGGGAGGTCACCTGCTCGCCGCTCTGGTACGAGAAGCCCAGGCACGGTGCGCCGCAGTGCTCGGTGCCGACACCGGTGCTGATGTCGGTGCCGGCGAACAGGCCGTGCAGGAAGTGGGCGTACTGCGCGTAGGCAGGGTCGTCCAGGCCCAGCTGGGTGCGGACCTGGGCGACCTGGTCGGCGGAGCACTTCGGCCCGCAGGCCAGCCGTGCCGGGTCGCCGGGCAGGACGTAGAAGAGGGCGTAGACCGCGATGCTCAGCACGAGCAGGACCAGCAGGGCCGCCAGCAGCCGGCGCAGCGCGAAACGGGTGAGGAGGATCATGACCGCGCCTCCTTGCGCCTGCGGGCCAGGGACCGCAGGCGGCTGCCGGCGCGCGGGTCCAGGGCGGTGCGCACGCCGTCGCCGAGGGCGGTGAAGGCGAGGACGGTGACGAAGATCAGGCCGGCGGGCAGCAGCACGTACGTCGGATCGGCCTGGTACCAGGTGGTCGCGGAGGAGAGCATCTGTCCCCAGGAGGGCGTGGGCGGCTTGACGCCGATGCCGAGGAAGGACAGTCCCGCCTCCGACGCGATGTTGGAGGGCACCAGCAGCGCGCTGTAGGTCACCACGGGCGCGGCCAGCGACGGCAGCAGTTCGCGGCGTGCGATCCGCCACCGGCCGGCGCCGCCGAGCCGGGCGGCGGCCACGTAGTCGAGGGACTTCAGGCTCAGGGTCTGGGCCCGGACGATGCGGGAGGTGCCGCCCCAGCCGAGCAGGCCGAGGACGAGGACCAGCAGCACCGGACGCGGGAAGCCGGCGGGGACGATCGCCAGCAGGGCGATGGAGAAGACCAGGGTGGGCAGCGCCAGCATGACGTCGGTGGTCCGGCTGAGCAGGTTGTCCAGGAAGCGGTTGCCGAGGCCGGCGGCGAGGCCGACCGCGACCCCGAGGACGACCTGCACGACGGTGGCGGCGAGGCCGATGCCGAGCGAGATCCGCGCGCCGTACACGAGCCGGGCGAACAGGTCGCGTCCGGTGCCGGGTTCGACGCCGAGCCAGTGGTCGGCGCTCACGCCGCCGAAGGAGCCGGTCGGCACGCCGCCGAGGGCGGAGTCGACGGCGGATGCGTGGTACGCGTCCGGGTCCTGCCCTTCCAGGGCGGCGAGCAGCGGGGCGGCGAGGGCCACCAGGACGAGCAGGGCGATCACGGCGACCCCGGCGAGGGCGGCGCGCTGGGCGCGCAGCCGCCGCCAGAGCTGCCGGGCGCCCGGCGCGGCCTCGGGGGTGTCCGAGGCCGCGCCGGGCGCGGCGAGCACGTCGGTCGTGGTCACTTGACCGCGACCTGCGAGACGTCGAGGACGCCGGTCCAGTCGCTGATGACGACGTTCTTGACGTCCTTGCCGTACAGGCGCTTGTAGACCGGGTGGACCAGCGGCACGGTCAGCGCCTGCTCGCCGATCTTCTTGTCGAGGGCGCCCCAGCGCACGGCGGCGGCCTTGAGGTCGGTGAGCTTGTTGATCTCGTCGATCTCCTGGTTCACGGCAGGGTCGTCGAGCTGGGCGTTGTTGAAGTTGTAGCCGTCCTTGACGATCTGCCGGCCGTCGAAGATCGGGGCCAGGAAGGGGCCGCCGGACGGCCAGTCTGCGCCCCAGCCGGCGAGGAAGAAGCCCGGCTCGGTCTTGAGGCCGTGGATCTTCTCGCTGTAGGCGCTGGACTCCAGGCCCTCCAGCTTGACGGTGATGCCGGCCTTCTTCAGGGCGTCCTGCAGCGCGGTGGCGACCTCCGGGCCCTGCTCGTCGCCGCCGCTGCTGTCGTGGGTCAGCGTGACGGTCAGGCCGTTCGGGTAACCGGCCTCCTTCAGCAGCTCCTTGGCCTTGGCGGCGTCACCGCTCTTGCCGGCCGGGAACGCGTCGTACGGGGTGTAGCCGAAGGACTCCTGCGCGGGCAGGAAGGTGGTGGCCGGCTCGGCGAGCGAGGAGCCGCCGAGGGCGTTGACGACGGTGCTGCGGTCGACCGCGTAGGAGATCGCCTGGCGCACCTTGGGGTTGTCGAACGGCTTCACCTTCGGGTTGAAGGAGACGTAGTCGGTGTAGCCGAAGTGCCCGGTGCCGACGCGGCCCGCGAGCTCCTTGTCGCCGGTGATCTTGGCGAGTTCGGCGGCGGTGAGGTTGGTGTCGGTGGTGACGGCGGCGGCGTCCTTGCCCGAGCCGGAGGACAGCCGCTGGTTGATCACGGCGGCGTCGAGGCCGGAGCGGACGTCGATGCGGTCCGGGTAGGCCTTGCGCTCCTCGTCGGTCTTCGGGTCCCAGTGGGTGTTGCGCTCCAGGACGAGGTGCTCGCCGTCGTTCTCGTTGCCGACGACCCTGTACGGGCCGGAGGAGAACGGGTGGTTCTCGTACTTGGTGCCGGTGTCCTTGGCCTTCGGCACGGGGGCGAAGGAGGTCTGGGTGGCCAGGAACGGGAAGTCGCCCTCGGGCTTGTTCAGGTGGAAGACGATGGTCTTCGCGTCCGGGGTCTCGATGGAGGCCAGGCCGCCCTTGTCCTTGTACGGGCCCTGGTACTCCTTGCCGCCGACCAGCCAGTCGCGCAGGTAGGGGGCGCCGCCGGACAGCTCGGCGGCGAAGGAGCGCTCGATGCCGTACTTGATGTCGGCGGTGGTGATCGCGCTGCCGTCCTCGTACTTCAGGCCGTCCTTGAGGTGGTACGTCCAGACGGTGGCGTCCTGGTTGGGCGTGCCGGTGTCGGTGGCCAGGTCGGGGACGACCTTCGCGCCGTCCGCGCCGTTCTCGCGGTTGCGGGTGGTCAGCGTGCGGAAGACCAGGCCGGGGACGTTGCCGCCGCCGGAGGTGTAGAGCCGCGCCGGGTCGAAGTCCTCCTGCGGGGACTGGTTGAGGACGTAGAGCGTGCCGCCCTTGGCCGGCTTGCCGTCGGCCGCCTTGGCCCCGCTGTCCTCCGGGCCGCAGGCGGCGGCGCCGCCGGTGATCGCCAGGACGACGGCTGCCGCTGCGAGGCGGCGAGGTGTGACGGACAGGTGAGACATCGAAGATCCCTTTCGCGGCTGCGAGGTGGAGAGGGCGGGGCTGGGGAAGGCCCGCAGGCAGCGGCGACGGCCTCATGATGAGGCCGTGAAGGATCGATCGAATGTCGAGCACTGCGCCCACGGGCGGGAAGGTCCGGGGCGGGAGGGAAGAACGTGCCCTTTACGCGCCCGGCACCGTGGAGCGCCGACACAGGATGTCGGCCACGCTGTGCCCGGCCACGCCGATGAGCGCCAGCTCGATGCTGGCGTCGGCGTCTGTGGCGGGGCTGTGCGGCATGCCGAAAACATTGAACGATTAATCGCCCGATGTCAAAAAGCTACCCCGGGGGTAGGGCCAGGCGTTGGGCTTGCAGGTCAGGCCCCCGTAGGAGAGGAACTTCGTCTGCTGCATCATGACCGGGGCCAGGGCACCCTGCTTGGGGCAGAGCACATGGCCGTAGCCGAGCCGGTGCCCGACCTCGTGGTTGATCAGCATCTCGCGGTAGGCGGGCATGCGGTCCGGGCCGTAGGTCTCCGACCCCTGCGCCCAGCGGTACGCGTTGATCATCGTCCGGGGAGTCGACGCCGCGTCACATGACACGTTGTCAACCGTCGTGTCCAGGCCGGACTTCGCGCACCAGGTGGCCGTGGTGCCGGGACTGGCCAGGGTGATCACGATGTCGGCCGGACCGGTTGAGACCCGCTCGAAGGTGCGGGACCCGGCGTGCGCCCAACTCCGCTTGTCGTTCAGCGTCTTGTAGACCGCGTCGGCGAAGAGCCGGCCGTCCAGCGGCAGGCCCTTCTCGACGTCCACCCGCACGCGCAGCAGATTGCCCTTGCCGGGGGCCTTCTCGTGGCCGGCCACGGTCTGGAACTTCCCCGCCAGGCTCAGGTCCTGGTCGAGCGGGTAGCGCCGGACCATCGCCTGGTCGTAGGTGAGCGGGGCGGTGACCGCGGAGGGTGAGGTCGAGGGGGTCGCCCGGCCCTGGGAGCGGGACGCGGAGTCGTCGGTGCCCCGGCTGCCGCCCGGTGCCGCGGCGGCGGACGAGTGACGCTTCTCACCTCCGGCGGCCATCTGGCCCGCGACGACGACGGCCAGCACGGTCACGACCGCCGCGGCGCCGGCGCCGCTGAGCGCGCGAGTCCTGACGCCCTTCTTGGGCCGTTCGGGTTGTCCGTCGCTCTCCCCGGCCTCCGCGGCACCCTCCACGGGTGCCCCGGGTCCCGTGGTGGCGGAGGGTGCGTCGAAGGCCGCGACGAAGTCCCGCCGTGGACCGGGGCCGCCACGGGCTCCCGTGCCGGGCGCCCGGCGCTGGCGCGGGAAGCCCGGTATTCGGGGCGCGGTGAAGAGGTCCGCGTCGAGGGGGTCGTCGTCCTCCGGGTACTCCGTGCCGAGCGCGGTGTCCGCCAGCTCCGCGGGCCGGGTCCCGCGCGGCGTGCGCGGCGGGGCCCAGGAACCGGCCCGGCCCCAGGCCGAGTGCTCGCGGTGCTCGGGGTGGGAGTGGCCCGGGACGTCGTCGTGACCGTGCCCGGCGTCCCCGGGCCGGAAGCCGTCCCGCCCGCCCGGCACGGAACCACCGGGCACCTGGCCCGGTCCGCCCGGCCGCTGCGGGGTCGTCGTCCCCGGGCCGGAACGCCGGCGGCGGCCGGTGCCCGAGTTGCCGCCGGCTATGCCCGGTACGTCGTCGCGGCGGCCGTCGCGGCCGCCCGGTGCGCTGTGCCTGCCCATGAAGTCAGTGATCCGTCCGCGCGTCCGTGGCGTCCAGCAGTTCGCGGAAGGCCCGCTCCACCGCATCGGGGTGCTCCATCATCGCGACGTGCCCGCTGTCGGGGAGCGTCAGCAGCCGCGAGTCACGGAACGTCCGGGCCGCACGGTACGCCATCCGGGGGGCCACCAGCTTGTCCTTGCCCCCGTACACCAGCAGTGTCGGCGCGAGCACCCGCTCGGCCTGCCGCCACAGGTTGTGCTGACCGCCCAGCGTGTAGGCGTCCACGATGCCGCGCGCCGAGCGGGTCAGCGCGTCCCAGAAGTACGGCAGCGCCAGCCGGCGCTCGTACTCCGTGGCGTGCTCGGCGAAGGACTCCTCGCTGACCTGCGACGGGTCGCCGTAGCAGAGCCACAGCAGCTGCCGGGTGCGCCGTTCCACGGACCAGTCGCGGGTGGCGCGGGCCACCAGCGCGGTCGCACCCGGCAGCCCCAGGAACGCGGTCGGCCAGGCGCCGTACTGGGGCGGCACCTCCGGCAGCGCGGGCGAGATCAGCGTCAGGGTGCGGACCAGGTCGGGCCGGGCCGCGGCGACCTTGGTGACGACGGCTCCCCCCAGCGAGTTGCCGAAGAGGTGCACGGGCCCGCGCCCGGAAGCCTCCAGCAGGCGCACGACGGCGCGCGCGTGCCCCCCGATCGAGTAGTTGCCGTCGTCCGGCGGCGGGGAGTGCCCGAAACCGGGCAGGTCCAGGGCCTCGCAGGACACCCGGTCCGCCAGCAGCCGCATCAGCGCCGACCAGTTGGAGGACGACCCGCCCAGGCCGTGCACGAAGAGCGCGGGCGGCAGCCCCTCGGCCTGCTCCGCCCGCGATCGTACGGTCAGCGTCCGGCCCCGCAAGGCCACGGTCCGCACCGTCTCCCCGTCCCCGGCTCTGGCTCCCGAAGGCGGTACGGGCACGGCGGCGAACGCGGCTTCGGGCGACTCCGTCGAGGACATGGGGCAATGTTACGAGGTGATCACGCGTGCGCTCGTGTGTTCGCCCTCACACGCGTCGTGGGGATTTTCCGCCCCATCCGTCACTCTGCACACCCCGTCCCTGTCTCCTACGCTCGCAGAAGGGGAAAGAGGGGGACAGTGGGTAGCAGCGGGGGACGGCAGCGCACGACCAGACGGGAGGTGCCCGTGTCCGACGACATCGAGACCTTCGACGACGACGTCATCGACGACCTGGAGGATGCCGAGACCGACATCGAGGCGCCCGAGGCGGACATCGCCGAACAGCACCTCGAACTGCTGCAGCACCGCGATGTCCCGATCACCGAACGCCCCGACGACGCCGATCCGGCGGACGTGGCCGAGCAGCGCAGGGTGGTGGAACTCGACGAGG
This sequence comes from Streptomyces sp. NPDC001902, assembly GCF_042891295.1. Taxonomy (NCBI): domain Bacteria; kingdom Bacillati; phylum Actinomycetota; class Actinomycetes; order Kitasatosporales; family Streptomycetaceae; genus Streptomyces; species Streptomyces sp. NPDC001902. The sequence goes on from NZ_JBIATA010000002.1 coordinate 280,383, forward strand.
ACGACTATCGCTGAGTTCCACTTGGTGAGAATGTGCGTTCGCACAGCGCATGCCCCCGCTACCGAAAAGTACGATGGCACCCGCAGCGCAGAACGACATCACATGGGAGGCGGCGTGACAGCCATCGAGCAGACTGAGGCGCGCCCTCGCGGCACACGCCTGCCGCGCCGGGCCCGGAGAAACCAGCTGCTGGGCGCAGCCCAGGAGGTGTTCGTCGCCCAGGGCTACCACGCCGCCGCGATGGACGACATCGCGGAGCGCGCGGGCGTCAGCAAGCCCGTGCTCTACCAGCACTTCCCCGGCAAGCTCGAGCTCTACCTGGCCCTGCTGGACCAGCACTGCGAGGCCCTGCTGGACGCGGTGCGCACCGCCCTGGCCTCCACCAGCGACAACAAGCAGCGCGTGGCGGCCACCATGGACGCCTACTTCGCGTACGTGGAGGACGAGGGCGGTGCCTTCCGCCTGGTCTTCGAGTCCGACCTCACCAACGAGCCGGCTGTCCGCGAGCGCGTCGACAAGGTCGCGCTGCAGTGCGCCGAGGCGATCAGCGAGGTCATCGCCGAGGACACGGGGCTGACCACCGAGCAGTCCATGCTGCTCGCCGTCGGCCTCGGCGGCGTCTCGCAGGTCGTGGCCCGTTACTGGCTCTCCAGCGGCAGCTCCATGCCCCGCGAGACCGCGGTGCAGTTGCTGACGTCGCTGGCCTGGCGCGGCATCGCGGGCTTCCCGCTGCACGGCGCCGAGCACTGACGCCTCCGCACGGCGGCTGTTCGCTCTGGGCGTGCCCGTCGGCCGGTGCCCTGGTGCCGGGCGCGGCTAATGTGTCCTGCGTACGGCGCGATTTCCAACCGCGCACACCGCAGACCGTTCGGAGGGACAAAAGCCGTGGAGGTCAAGATCGGCGTGCAGCACGCGCCGCGCGAGATCATCATCGAGAGCGCGCAGACGGCCGAGGAGGTCGAGAAGGCCGTCGCCGAGGCGCTCACGGGCACCGCCAAGCTGCTCAGCCTCACCGACGAGCACGGAAAGCGCGTGCTCGTGCCGGCCGAACGGCTGGCCTACGTGGAGATCGGTGAGCAGGCGGCGCGCCGGGTGGGCTTCGGCGCCCAGCTCTAGGGCAGGGCAGAGCAGGTCAGAGCCTCGCCGCTCCCGCACCGGGACGACGCACGGCGGGTCACCCCCGAATGGGGTGACCCGCCGTTTCGCTGTGCGGGCCCGCGGGGTAGGACCCGTGCGACCGAAGTCTCCGGGAGGGGCCGCACGATGATGTGGGAAGCGCTCGCGTTCGCCGCCGTCGGACTGTCCGTCGCGTACGCCGCGACCCGGATGCTCCCCCGGCGCCTTCTTCCCGCGGCGACGCTGGTGCTCGCCACGGGAACGGTCGCCGCCGTCCTCGGCGGTCTCGTCACCCGCACCGTCCTCGGCTCGGACCGGTTCCTGATCAGCCTCGCCGTGTCGGTGGGGGTGGCGGCCGCCCTGCTCTCGCTGCTGGTGCGCCCGCCGCGGAGCGCCCGCCGGTCGGCGCCGCGCACGGCCTGAGCCGCACGGCCTCCGTACGGCTGCTCCCCACGGCTCCCCCACGGCTACGGCCCGGACCGCTCAGGCGGCCAGGCCCAGCGCCGCCATCCGCTTGGTGTGGGCCTCGGTGATCCGGGTGAACATCCGGCCGACCTCCGCGAGGTCGAAGCCGTCCGCGACCCCGCCGACCAGCATCGTGCTGAGCGCGTCGCGGTCCGCCACGACCCGCTGCGCCTGCGACAGCGCCTCGCCCATCAGCCGGCGCGCCCACAGCGCCAGCCGCCCGCCGACCCGCGGGTCGGCCTCGATGGCGGAGCGCACCTTCTCCACCGCGAAGGAGGCGTGGCCGGTGTCGTCCAGCACGGCCAGCACCAGCTCGCGGGTGTCGGCGTCGAGGCGGGCGGCGACCTCGCGGTAGAAGTCGGACGCGATGGAGTCGCCGACGTACGCCTTGACCAGGCCCTCCAGCCAGTCCGACGGCGCGGTCAGGCGGTGGAACTCGTCCAGTGCGGCGGCGAAGGGCTCCATCGCCGCGGTCGGGTCCGCCTCGACGGTGGTGAGCCGCGCGCGGAGCTGCTCGAAGTGGTGGAACTCGGCGGACGCCATCGCCGCGAGCTCCGCCTTGTCCTCCAGGGACGGCGCGAGCTTGGCGTCCTCCGCGAGCCGCTCGAAGGCGGCCAGCTCGCCGTACGCGAGTGCCCCGAGCAGGTCCACGACCGCCGCGCGGTACTGCGGGTCCGCGGACGCGGCGGCCCAGTCCTTGGCGGCGATGGTCGTCTCGGCGGGGGTGTCGGCGGGGGTGTCAGGCGTCTCCATGCTGCGCACAATAGCCAACCCCACCAGCGCGGCAACCATCCCGTGCGGGCCCGGCGCGCGGAAGCCTCGGCGTGACCTGTCCCACGTACCCCGAAATCCATCCGCCGCAGGTGTGTGATTCCGGGGTACAGTGATATGGACCCGCCAGGTGACCCGGCGGGTCACGCATGAATGGATGCCCGGTCGGTGGCCCGATCGGCTCCTACCGACCGCCCTCCCCACGTGGGGAGGGGCCCGTATCGCGGCGCGCGCGAGGGCAGCGGTCCCGCGCACTTCGGCCACCCAGGGCCGTACGACACCTCGCGCGGTCAGCGCAGTTCCCTGCGCTCGACCCTCCCCCGTTCACACGCTCAGCGCCGCGTCCCAAACAGAAGAGGCAGAGCATCCTGACCACCATCACGACTTTCCGTGACCTGGGGATCCTCCCCGAGACCGCCGAGGCCCTCGAGGCCGTCGGCATCACCACCCCCTTCCCGATCCAGGAGATGACGCTCCCGGTCGCCCTCGCGGGCAACGACGTCATCGGCCAGGCCAAGACGGGCACCGGCAAGACCCTGGGCTTCGGCCTCCCGATCCTGGAGCGGGTCGTCGTCCCGGTCGACGTCGAGGCCGGGCGCGCCAAGCCCGAGGACGTCGCCGACGGTCCCCAGGCCCTGGTGATCGTCCCCACCCGCGAGCTGTGCACGCAGGTCACCAACGACCTGCTCACCGCCGGCAAGGTGCGCAATGTGCGCGTGCTGGCGATCTACGGCGGCCGCGCGTACGAGCCGCAGGTCGAGGCCCTGAAGAAGGGCGTCGAGGTGGTCGTCGGCACCCCGGGGCGTCTGCTGGACCTCGCGGGCCAGAAGAAGCTCAACCTGCGCAACGTCCGCGCCCTCGTCCTCGACGAGGCCGACGAGATGCTCGACCTGGGCTTCCTCCCCGACGTCGAGAAGATCATCGAGATGCTGCCGGTCAAGCGGCAGACCATGCTCTTCTCCGCGACGATGCCCGGCGCCGTCATCGGCCTGGCGCGCCGCTACATGTCGCAGCCCACGCACATCCGCGCCACCTCGCCGGACGACGAGGGCGCCACCGTCGCCAACATCACCCAGCACGTCTTCCGCGCCCACTCGCTGGACAAGCCGGAGCTCGTCTCCCGCGTCCTGCAGGCCGAGGGCCGCGGTCTGGCGATGATCTTCTGCCGTACCAAGCGCACCGCGGCCGACCTCGCGGAGCAGCTGGAGCAGCGCGGCTTCGCCTCGGGCGCCGTCCACGGCGACCTCGGCCAGGGCGCCCGCGAGCAGGCGCTGCGCGCCTTCCGCAACGGCAAGGTCGACGTCCTGGTCTGCACCGACGTCGCCGCCCGCGGCATCGACGTCGAGGGCGTCACCCACGTGATCAACTACCAGACGCCGGAGGACGAGAAGACCTACCTCCACCGCATCGGCCGCACCGGCCGCGCGGGCGCGTCGGGCACGGCGATCACGCTGGTCGACTGGGACGACATCCCGCGCTGGCAGCTGATCAACAAGGCGCTGGACCTGCCGTTCAACGCCCCGGAGGAGACGTACTCCACCTCCACCCACCTCTACGAGCTGCTCGGCATCCCCGAGGGCACCAAGGGCGTCCTGCCGCGGGCGGAGCGCACCCGGGCCGGCCTCGACGCGGAGGAGATCGAGGACCTCGGCGAGACCGGCGGCCGCGGCCGCGGCCGTGGTGGCCGCAAGTCCGGCCCGGCCGCCTCGGCCGAGGCGGAGGAACGTCCGGCCCGCACCCGTACGCCGCGTCAGCGCCGCCGCACCCGCGGCGGACAGGCGCTCGACGGGGCGTCCGCCGAGGCGGAGGCGGTCGTCGAGACCGTCGAGGCCCCGGCCGCCGAGGCCCCGGCTCCGCGCCGCCGTCGCCGCACCCGTACGGGCTCGGGCACGTCGGGCACGCCGGGCACCGAGACCGTCGCGGCCGCCGCCCCGGTGGCCGAGGAGGTCCCGGCCCCCCGCCGTCGCCGTACGCGGTCCGGCGCCGCCACCGGTGCCGAGACTCCGGCCGCCGCCGAGGCGGCGACCCCGGAAGCGGCTCCCGCAGAGGGCGAGGGCGCAGCCAAGACCGTCCGCCGCCGTCGCCGCACACGGACGGCCAAGCCGGCCGACGAGGCCACCGGCTGACGCGACACCCGTACCCGGACGGCCGGGCGCCCCTCGTGGGGCGCCCGGCCGTCGGCGTTCGCCCGCGCGGCGCCGGAGGTCGGGGCCCGCGTCGTGTGGGGGCAACCCGGCCCGGCTAGCCTCGGCGCATGAGCCGACCGCCGTTCCTGACGCTGCCCGAGAACGCCACCGCGTACCCCCTGGAGACGGCCCGCGGCCCCTTCGCCGTGCTGGACGCCGTCCCACCGGCCGGCACGCCGCGGCGCGGCACGGCCCTGCTGGTGCCCGGGTTCACGGGCAGCAAGGAGGACTTCGTCGCGCTGCTCGAACCTCTCGCGGCCGCCGGCTACCGCACGGTCGCCGTGGACGGCCGGGGCCAGCACGAGTCCCCGGGCCCGCGGGACGAGGCGGCGTACGCACAGGCCGAACTGGCCGCCGACGTCGTCGCGCAGACCGCCGCACTGGGCACCGCTCCCGGCGAGCCGGTGCACCTGCTGGGGCACTCGATGGGCGGCCTGGTCGTCCGCGCCGCCGTCCTGGCCGAGCACGGCGACGGCGCCGCCCTGCCCTGGGCGTCGCTCACCCTCATGAGCTCCGGCCCGGCCGCCATCGAACCCGCCCAGCAGGCCCGTACGAAGCTGCTGCTCGAGGCGCTGTCCGCGATGGACATGGAGGGCGTGTGGCGCGCGATGCGCGAGCTGGACGCCGAGGACCTCGAAGGCACGGCGAACGCCGAGGGCGCGGTCGAGGAGTTCCTGCACCGCCGCTGGCTGGCGACGGCGCCCGAGCAGCTGACGGCCACGGGCCGGCAGCTGCTCGACGAGCCGGACCGGGTGGCGGAACTCGCGGCCGTACCGCTGCCGAAGCTGGTGCTCTCCGGCGCGGTGGACTACGCCTGGCCCGTCCCGTGGCTGGACGCGATGGCCGAGCGCCTCGGCGCCCGCCGCGTGGTGATCGAGGGGGCCGAGCACTCCCCCAACGCCGAGCAGCCGGCCCGCACCGCCGGCGCACTGACCGGCTTCTGGGGTTAGAGCCGCGCCTGCAGGTGCTCCCAGAACCCGTCGCGCAGCACGCGCCGCAGGTCGGCGTGGCCGCGCAGCGAGATGTTGAGCATGCCCTCGGCCTCGACGAGCAGTTCCTGGTCGTAGGCGGGCGGCAGGTACGGGTGGCCGGGCAGCAGCTCGGCCAGGGAGTCCCGGCCGCGCGTCGCCAGCCACTGCGAGGCGACCCGGGCCCCGACGAAGTGCACGTCCTCACGGGTCGGGATGGGCCCGGTGGGGATCGGCGCGTCGCCGTAGACGGGGGCCGTGCGCCGGGTGATGTACGGCTTGCAGAAGTCGAGGTCGAGGGTGCGCAGGCTGTCGACCTCCCACAGCAGGGGGTCGGCCTGGTTGCGGCCGTCGGCGGCCTCGATGCCCCACAGGTGGACACGGGCGCCGTAGCCCTGGGCGGCCTCGACCGCGGAGACCAGGTCCTCGTCGCCGCCGATCAGGACGGCGTCGCTGATGGCGCGGTGCCGGGCCAGTGACTCCAGGTCGCTGCGGATCAGCGAGTCGACGCCCTTCTGCTGGCGGCTGGCGTTGAGGTTGCCGAGCCGCACCTTGACGTCGGGGAGCTCGGCGATGCGTTCCTGCTCGGCGGTGTGGATGCGGCGGCGGGCGCCGTCGTACCAGTAGACGCGCAGCAGGCGGCTGTCGGCGAAGAGGGTGCGGGCCCGGTCGATGAAGGCCTCGATGATGCCCTCGGCGTCGAGTTCGAAGGCCCTCCGGTCCTCGGTGCCCGCGACGAGGCGACCGGCCGCGGCGTACACGTACCCGGCGTCGACGAACACGGCGTGGGTCGCCGGGGTCGTGGCGACCTCGGCGAGCACCCGCTGCAGGAGCTCGTTCGTGCGCTCGATGCCGGCGGCGATGGCGGAAAGGGCGTCGTCGTTCATAGAGATCACATTGTCCGGCGGTTCCGTCCGCACACACAACCGGAACCAGGACCGCCGGTACCGGTGGCTACCCACCGGTAGATGCGTGGGAAAAATTTTCTTTAGGACAGGGAAGGTTTTCGCGGGGGCAACTGTTGTTGATACATGAATGACCCAGGCAGGTAACGGCTGCGAAGCAGCCCCGTACTCCAATGGAGGAGTGCCCGGACGAAGGGAGAAGCCGTGAACACCATGCGCTTCGAGATCATGCGCCTCAACGACCAGGACGGTCGTGCCGTCGACTGCACGGTCGTGGACGCCGCCTCCGTCGACCAGATCGTCCAGCAGGCCGCCGCGATCGGCCAGCGCATCTACATCCGCCCGGCCCAGTAAGGCCCCGTCACCCCGGCGTGGCCGCACGGCCGGACGCCATGAACGCGAAGGGCCCCGTGCACCACGGTACGGGGCCCTCGTCGCGTCCGGATTCCGCCGACGGTCCGTCAGCCCTCGCCGCGGATGAAGCCGAAGACCCCGTTGGCGATCTGCTGCACCGCGATCGCGGAGAGCAGCATGCCGGAGAGCCGGGTGACCAGCACCACACCGCCGTCCTTGATCAGACGGATGATCACCAGCGAGTAACGCATCGTCAGCCAGAGCACCACGTGCATCGCGACGATGGCGACCCACACCGACAGCTGCTGCCCGAACCCGTGCGCGCGCTGCACCGCGAGGATCACCGTCACGATCGCGCCCGGCCCGGCGAGCAGCGGCATGCCGAGCGGCACCAGCGCGACGTTGACGTCCTTGGTCTGGGTGGGCTCGTCCGCCTTGCCGGTGAGCAGGTCGAGGGCGATGAGCAGCAGGAGCAGACCGCCGGCGATCATCAGGGCCGGCACCGAGACGTGCAGGTAGTCCAGGATCTGCTGGCCGCAGATGCCGAAGACGGTGATGACGCCCAGCGCGACGGTGGCGGCCTGCCAGGCCATGCGGCGCTGGACCTTGGCCGCGCGGCCGGAGGTGAGGGCGAGGAAGATCGGGGTGATCCCGGGCGGGTCCATGATCACGAAGAGCGTGACGAAGACCGACCCGAACAGGGTGAGGGAGAACAGATCCATGGGCCTTGCGAGGGGTTGCGGGGGTGGGTGGGGGGTTCAGGGACGGGTGAGGGGCGCCGCGCCGGTGGCCCGGCGGACGAGCTCCCGGTAGACCTCGGGGTCGGTGGTGTACTCACCGAGCCGGACGGTCTTGCGGGTGCCGTGGTAGTCGCTGGACCCGGTGGGGAGCAGTCCCAGCTCCGCGGCGAGGGCGCGCAGGTGGGCACGGGCCGGCTCGTCGTGGTCCATGTGGTCCACCTCGATGCCGTCGAGCCCGGCCGCGGCCAGGTCGTGGATGACGCCCTCGGGCACGCAGGTGCCGCGCTTGACGGCGGCGGGATGGGCGAAGACCGTCACCCCGCCCGCGTTCTTGACGAGCCGGATCGCCTCGAAGGGGTCGAGTTCGTGCTTCTCGACGTAGGCGCGCCCGCCCGGCCCTATCCACTCGGGCGTGAACGCCTCGGCGATGCTGTCCACCAGTCCCGCCTCGATCAGCGCCTGGGCGATGTGCGGCCGGCCCACGGCACCATCGCCGGCGATCTCGGCGACGCGGTCCCAGGTCATCGGCACCCCGTGCTCGCGGAGCCGGGCGACCATGGCCATGGCGCGGGGCACCCGGTCGTCGCGCACGAGCTCGCGCTCCCGGTGGAGCTCCGGTTCCTGCGGGTCGAAGAGGTAGGCGAGCATGTGCAGGCCCACCCCGTCGATGCGGCAGGAGAGTTCGGCGCCGGTGACCAGGACCGGCGCCGCTGCGCCCGCGGCGTGCAGTTCGCCCAGCGCCTTCTCGGCCTCGGCGTAGCCGCCGACCGTGTCGTGGTCGGTGAGGGCGACGACGTCCAGTCCGGCCGCGGCCGCGGCCCGGACCAGCTGAGCGGGGGTGTCCGTGCCGTCGGAGGCCGTGGAGTGGGTGTGCAGATCGATTCGCACGCAGGTCACTCCAGGCGCTCGGTGCTCGGACGGATTCAGGGGTTGTGATTACCAGGATAACTGCCCGGACAACCTGTGAATCTCAGGAGAGCAGGCGAGGGGAGAGCGCCCCGCACGGTACGAGATCGACTTCGGCGCCGGCCTCGCGCAGATCGGTCAGTATCAGCTCGTCGTACATGAGCAGGCCCGACTCCTCCGGCCACACGACCGCCCAGAGCCAGAGCCCGAACGACTCGCCCGCGAAGACCGCGCGGTCCGGTGGCGTGCCGTTCACGTGCCACAGGCCGGTCGGCCTCCCGGCCGCGATCACCTTGGCGGCCGGTGGCTTGCCGATGCACATCGCCGGACCGGGGTCCGGCCCCGGGATCCCGGCGAACCTCGCCCCGAGCCCGACCCCGAGCTCCTCCGCCACCAGCACCATCTCGCCCTGCCCGCCGAGCGGCCCCGGACCCGAGCACGCCACCGCCGTGGCCCGTCCGCCGCTGCGGTCGTCCCCCGCGGACGCGACGCCGGTGAACAGCCAGCCCACCGGCAGCGGCCAGGGCATCCACACCGGGACGCGCGACCGGCTCACGACCACGCCGAGGGCTTCCACGCTCGGTGGCACGACAGGCTGCAACGGATACACGGCGCCGTGCTCGTCGCACTGCCAGGAGTCGGCGAAGAGCCCGGGCGCTCGGACCCGGCCACCGCACTTCGGGCAACTGGGTTCGCCCCTCATAACGCCCCACGGTCCTCCGGCGGCGTGCCCGCGTCAAGGACGATCACCCGTCCGAGTTCGACGCGTGGCGTCGCCGCACGGCACACCTCACCCGCCGGTCACACCTGTCGCCCGGCGGCGGTCCCGCGGGGACCGCTGAGGGGGCGTCACCGACCGCCGGGGCTCAGTCCGTCAGCGGGACCGCCGCGCGCTGCGGGTCGCGCAGGTCGGTGCCCGCCTGCAGCCAGCGCTCCTGGAGCGCCCCGGCGCCGCGCACCCGCTTCCAGGCGGCCTCGTTCGCCGTCATCGGCAGGAGCGGGAAGAAGCGGACCGGGTCCATCGGGGCGTCGAGTTCCAGGTCCTCCACCAGACCACCGGGCTCGGCGACCAGGACGGCCGAGAACGCCGCCCCGGGCCACAGCGGTTCGCTCACGTCCAGCGAGTTCCCCGGCGCGACGACGACGCCCTCGACCTGGGGGCTGGCGGCCAGTACGGCGAGCGGCCGCAGGACCTTGTCCGTGTCGGCGCCGCGCCCGCCGCGCAGGGTCAGCACGAGCTCCGCGCGCGGGCCGCGCACCGGGTCCGCGACGACGGTGACGGGGTCGTTCATCGGTGCGCGCGACATGCCCAGGGTGACGTACCGCAGCAGCTCACCCTCGCGGAAGCGCAGCACCTCGATCCGTTCGGTGCCCAGGAAGGTGACCGCGGCGCGGGCGTCCGGCTCACCGAAGGCCATGTGCAGCCGCGCCTCAACGAGCCCCAGTACGTCGACCATGAAGTGAGCATAGAGCGCGTATGGAACGTGCAAAGCCGCGGCTTCGCGCAGGAGGCGCCTGATAAGGTGGGCCGTCGGCTACGCCGGTAGAGGCGTGCCACTTTCCCCCAGCGGGGATCGGCCGGAGGAGGTGGGGCTGCAATGGATCCTAGTCGACCGTGCAGTACCGGCAGCTCTTCCGCCCGGCAACCCTCCTGATCCCCCGCGTTCCGTACCCGGTCACCCGGGCGTGAAACCAAAGAACCACGGAACCGACGGGGATTCTCGAATTCTCCACGAGCACGAGCACGAGCGCGTGACGGCGCCGCGTGTCCGCTCGAACGGCCTGCCCGGGTCCGCCCTGCCGCCTCCGGAAGAGCTCCCTGAACTGCGCAGTGATCAACGGTGATCACCCTGCCCTGATCCGCATTTCAGCCCGGCCAGTCCGTGAAGGAGCTTGCCATGTCGATGATCCGCGACCTGCGCGCAGTCGTCCGCCCCGCCCTGCGCAAGAGCAGCACGTCATACGACTACGGCCCGGACCGCTCCCGCACCTCGTCCGCCGTGCCCAGCTCGGTCGTGGACTGCGCCGTCTACCGGGGCGGCCGCCGCGGCAGCGACCACATCTCGCCGCGCGAGGCCCTGGAGAAGGTGCGCGGCGGCAACGAGGGCTTCGTCTGGATCGGCCTGCACGAGCCGTCGGAGCGGGAGTTCGCGGAGATCGCCGAGGTGTTCGGACTGCACCCGCTGGCCGTGGAGGACGCCGTCCACGCCCACCAGCGTCCGAAGCTGGAGCGCTACGACGACACGCTCTTCATGGTCTTCAAGACCATCCGCTACGTCGAGCACGCCGAACTCACCGCCACCAGCGAGGTGGTGGAGAGCGGCGAGGTGATGGTCTTCACCGGCCGGCACTTCGTCATCACCGTCCGGCACGGCGGCCACGGCTCGCTGCGCGCCCTGCGGCACCGCCTGGAGGACGACCCCGAGCTGCTCGCCAAGGGCCCCTCCGCCGTGCTGCACGCCATCGCCGACCAGGTCGTGGACGACTACCTGGCGGTCAGCGAGGCCGTGCAGGACGACATCGACGAGGTCGAGATCGACGTCTTCTCCGCCCAGGGCAAGTCCCCGCGGGCCACCGACGCGGGGCGCATCTACCAGCTCAAGCGCGAGGTGCTGGAGTTCAAGCGGGCGGTGTCCCCGCTGCTGCGCCCGATGCAGATGCTCAGCGAGCGGCCGATGCGCGTGGTGGACCCGGAGATCCAGAAGTACTTCCGGGACGTCGCCGACCACGTCGCCCGCGTCCACGAGATGGTGGTCGGCTTCGACGACCTGCTCAACTCCATCCTGCAGGCCAACCTCGCCCAGGCGGCCGTCGCGCAGAACGAGGACATGCGCAAGATCACCTCATGGGCGGCGATCATCGCCGTCCCGACCATGATCTGCGGCGTGTACGGCATGAACTTCGAGCACATGCCGGAACTCCACTGGCGGTACGGCTACCCGATGGTGCTGGTCGCGATCGGCGGGATCTGCCTCGCCATCCACCGCATCCTGCGCCGCAACGGCTGGCTGTAGGCCCGAGCCCGCTAGGCCTTCCTGCGGTCCGCCAGGATCACCAGGGCCAGCCCGGCGAGGATCACCGCGAGCGCCGGGTAGGCCGCCACGGGCGGGGTCTGGCCCAGCCAGACCGCCGCCACCAGGGCGGCGCCCGGCGTCTCCAGCAGGATCGCCGTGGACGTGGTCGACGCCCCGAGCCCGCGCACCACGCGGTTGAGCAGGCTGTGGCCGAGCAGTTGCGCGGCCACGGTCAGGGCGACGAGCTTCGCCCAGGTGCCGCCGTCGTAACCGCCGAGCGCCGAGCCCGAGGCCAGGCAGACGGCCAGCAGGGCCACGGCCGTGGTGGAGTAGCAGACGTAGGTGTACGCGGTCGTGCTGACGGTCCGTCGCACCTCCGCGCCGAGCAGGACGTACCCCGCCGCCGCGATGCCGCCGCCCAGCGCCAGGGCGTCCCCGACCAGGGCGCGCGGTGACAGCGACAGGTCGACGCCGGTCAGCAGGACCACGCCGGCGACCGCCAGCGCGGAGCCCAGCCACACCATCCGCGGCGGCCGGTGGCCGCGCATGAACAGGATCAGGGTGGTCCACACCGGCGTCGTCGTGCCCAGCGCCGTCGAGGACGCGACCGAGGTCATGGTCAGGCTCGGCAGCCACAGCCCGAAGTGCAGCGCCAGCACCAGGCCGGACGCGATCGACAGCCAGAACGCCCGGCGGCCCATTCCCCGCAGTTCCCGCCGGTGCCGCAGCCAGGCGAACGGGCTCAGCACGCCCACGGCCATGGCGTTCCGCCAGAAGGCGATGGCCAGCGCGGGCGCGGCGGTGGCGGCGATCAGCGGCGCGGACAGGGAGACGCCGGCGATGGCGACGGCCAGGAGCGCGAAGTCCAGTGGCGGCTTCCCGTGCGGGGCTGCGCCGGAGTCGGTGTCCGCCTTCGGTACGGCGGGCGTGGTGCTGGCGGACGGCGCGGCGGACACGCGGTGGCTCCTCGGGGCACGGTGGGACGGTGGCCTCCTTAGCGTAAGGCCCGTCCGGGCCCCGAGCTCCTGTCGTCTCACCATGCGTGCGGCACCACGGCGGCGGCCCGCACGGCCCACGCCATAGGCTGGGCCCATGACGGACACCGTGACGCAGCCGCAGCTGGACCAGGCCCTGATCGAGGAGGCCGTGAAGAAGTCCGGTCTGCTGTGGGCCGACGGTCAGGCCCTGTGGCACGCCTGGGTCGACGGTGCCGTGGTGGTCGTCGGCGGCGGCCCCGGCGAGCAGCCGCTGCCCGGGCCCGGACTCACCGACGGCGGCACCGCCACGGTCACCGTCCGCAGCAAGGACAAGGGCGGCCGGCTGGTCGTCTTCCCGGTCCGGGTCACCGAGCTGCGCCCGGACGGCGAGGCGTGGACGGCCGCGGTGGAGGAGCTCAAGGGCAAGCGGCTGAACGCGCCGGACGCGGAGACGATGACCGGACGCTGGGCCCGCGAGTGCCGCGTGCTGCGCCTGGAGCCCACCGGCGACCCCCTGGAGCGCCCCGGCGCGATGACGGACGCCAGTGGCGCGGCCGCCCCGGTGCCGACGCCCGCGACCACCCGCCACCCGGTCCCGGCCGGTCTGCCGAAGCTGCTGCTGCGGCGCCGCAAGAGGGCCTGAGCCCCGGGCCTACTGCGTCACGGCCTTGCCGTAGTCCACGACGTCGTCCTCGTCCGGCGCGCGCAGCGTGAAGTCCTTGCCCCAGTCGGCCATGGTCAGCGTGCCGGCACCGCCCGCGCGTTCGTAGCGCAGCGGGTACGGCTTGCCCTCCAGGGACACGTCGATCGTGCCGCCGTCGCCGCCGTCCGCGGTGACCGCGATGGTGCGGACGCCGCCGACCGAGCGGTGGTCCCCGACGGCGAGCTCGCCGTGCAGGACGAACAGGCCCTCCAGCAGCACCTCCTTGTCGGTGAAGCCGCTGAACTGGTCGTACGTGGGGTCCCCGGCGGGCACCTTGACGTACTTGTTCTTGAGCTTGGCGCCGACCTGGTCGCCGTAGAAGCCGGCGCCCGCCTTGAGGTAGAGGTCGTCGCCCACCCGCAGCAGTTCGAAGGTGCTGCCGTCGGAGGTGACCTCGCCGAGGCCTCCGTTGCCGCGCAGCCGCATGTCGAGCGTGTAGGTACGCCCCTTGCTGATGACGGTGCCGGACAACCGCACCGTGTCGGCCGCGCCGGCGGCGGTGCGGGCGCGCTTCTCGATGGTCCCGGGCGGCAGCTTGCCGACACCGTTGGTCCCCGCGTCCGGATCGCCCGCGCACCCTGTCGCTCCGGCGAACACCAGGACCGCGCCCAGAAGGCTCACGAGGACGGCTGACCTGCGGCCGGGGATCACGTGTTCTCTTCCTCCTGCAGTTGTACGCGCCCGTCACACGAGGGCGGCGGCGAAGCGGAGCCGAAGCTACCGCAGCGTACCGCTGGCCGGGTGAACGGCTGTGAACGCCGTGCGAAGCCCCCGTGGAGCATTACCGCGCGCCCGGGGGGCGGGGGCGGCGTTAGCCTGGCGGCATGCCAGCGGGAACCTCCCGGGTCTTCGTCTCGCACCTCTCCGGGGTGCGGGTCTTCGATCCCAACGGCGACCAGGTCGGCCGGGTCCGGGACGTGGTCGTGATGCTGCGGGTCGGGGGCCGGCCGCCGCGTGTGCTGGGCCTGGTGGTGGAGGTCGTCAGCCGGCGCCGGATCTTCCTGCCGATCACGCGGGTGACGGGCGTGGAGTCCGGTCAGGTGATCACCACGGGTGTCGTCAACATGCAGCGCTTCGAACAGCGCCCGACCGAGACCCTGGTCCTCGGCGAGCTGCTTGACCAGCGGGTGACGCTGGTCGAGACCGGCGAGGACGTGACCGTGCTGGACGTGTCCATGGTGCGCCTCGCGGCGCGCCGCGACTGGGAGATCGACAAGGCCTTCGTGCGCCGCGGCAAGGGCGGCCCGCTGCGACGCAGCGGAGAGACGCTGACCGTGGTGTGGTCCGCGGTCACCGGCTTCTCGCTGGACGAGCACGCGCAGGGCGCGGAGGCGCTGCTCGCCACCTTCGACCAGCTGCGCGCGGCCGACCTGGCGAACGTCCTGCACCACCTGTCGCCCAAGCGCCGCGCCGAGGTCGCCGCGGCCCTCGACGACGACCGCCTCGCCGACGTCCTGGAGGAGCTGCCGGACGACGACCAGGTGGAGATCCTCGGCAAGCTCGAGGAGGAGCGGGCCGCCGACGTGCTGGAGGCGATGGACCCGGACGACGCCGCCGACCTGCTGGCCGAACTGCCGAAGGAGGAGCAGGAGCGGCTGCTGGGACTGATGGAGCCGCACGAGGCGGCCGACATGCGCCGGCTGATGTCGTACGAGGAGCGCACCGCCGGCGGTCTGATGACCACGGAGCCGATCGTGCTGCGCCCCGACGCCACCGTCGCCGACGCCCTGGCGCGGGTCCGCAACCCGGACCTGTCCCCCGCGCTCGCCGCCCAGGTGTACGTCTGCCGGCCGCCGGACGAGACCCCGACCGGCAAGTACCTGGGCACGGTGCACTTCCAGCGGCTGCTGCGCGACCCGCCGTTCACCCTGGTCAGCGCGCTCCTCGACAGCGACCTGCAACCACTGTCGCCGGACACCCCGCTGCCGGCGGTCACCAGCTTCCTCGCGACGTACAACATGGTGTCCGTGCCGGTCGTCGACGACAGCGGATCGCTGCTGGGCGCCGTGACCGTCGACGACGTCCTGGACCACCTGCTGCCGGAGGACTGGCGCGAGACGGAGCTGCACGAGGCGGCGCAGTGAGCGACGAGCGCCCGCGCGTCCGCCTCGACCAGCCGCGGGTACCGCGGATCAGCTTCCTGCCCTCCTACGACCCGGAGGCGTTCGGGCGGCTGTCGGAGAAGATCGCCCGCTTCCTGGGGACCGGGCGGTTCATCGTCTGGATGACGGTGGTGATCATCGCGTGGGTGGCGTGGAACGCGCTGGCGCCCCGCCACCTGCGCTGGGACCCGTACCCGTTCATCTTCCTCACCCTGATGCTGTCGCTGCAGGCCTCCTACGCCGCCCCGCTGATCCTGCTGGCGCAGAACCGGCAGGACGACCGCGACCGGGTCAACCTGGAGCAGGACCGCAAGGCGAACGACCGCAGCATCGCCGACACCGAGTACCTGACCCGCGAGGTGGCCGCGCTGCGGCTGGGCCTGGGAGAGGTCGCCACACGCGACTGGATCCGCTCCGAACTGCAGGAGCTGCTGAAGGACATCGACCAGCGGCAGCGTGCCGAGGCGGAGTGACCGCCGGGGTCGTCCCGCCGCCGTGTGAACCCGCCCACCGGGGGTCCTGCGGGCACGGTGCGGGACGTACCATCGACGCATGGCTACCGAAGCGTACGGCTCCTCCCCCTCGCCCGACGCGGTGCGCGCCGCGCTCGCGACGGTGAACGACCCCGAGATCCACAAGCCGATCACCGACCTCGGCATGGTCAAGTCGGTCGACATCGCGGACGACGGCGCGGTGCGGGTCGGCGTGTACCTGACGGTGTCGGGCTGCCCGCTGCGGGACACCATCACCAACCTGGTGACCACCGCCGTGTCGAAGGTCGCCGGGGTCACCGCGGTGACCGTCGAGCTGGACGTGATGAGCGACGAGCAGCGCCGCGAGCTGGCCACCTCGCTGCGCGGCGGGCAGGCGGAGCGGGAGATCCCGTTCGCCCAGCCCGGCTCGCTGACCCGGGTGTACGCGGTCGCCTCCGGCAAGGGCGGCGTCGGCAAGTCCTCGGTGACGGTGAACCTGGCCGCCGCGATGGCCGCCGACGGCCTCAAGGTCGGCGTGGTCGACGCCGACATCTACGGCCACAGCGTGCCGCGGATGCTGGGCGCGGACGGCCGTCCGACCCAGGTCGAGAACATGATCATGCCGCCCTCGGCCAACGGTGTGAAGGTCATCTCCATCGGCATGTTCACCCCGGGCAACGCCCCGGTCGTGTGGCGCGGCCCGATGCTCCACCGGGCGCTGCAGCAGTTCCTGGCCGACGTGTACTGGGGCGACCTGGACGTGCTGCTGCTCGACCTGCCGCCCGGCACGGGCGACATCGCGATCTCCGTCGCGCAGCTGGTCCCGAACGCCGAGATCCTCGTGGTCACCACGCCCCAGCAGGCGGCGGCCGAGGTCGCCGAGCGGGCGGGCACCATCGCCGTGCAGACCCACCAGAAGATCGTCGGCGTCATCGAGAACATGTCCGGGCTGCCCTGCCCGCACTGCGGCGAGATGGTCGACGTCTTCGGCAGCGGCGGCGGCGAGCGGGTCGCCGAGGGCCTGACCCGCACCACCGGCGCGACCGTGCCGGTGCTCGGCCAGATCCCCATCGACGTGCGGCTGCGCGAGGGCGGCGACGACGGCCGCCCGGTCGTCCTGACCGACCCGCAGTCCCCGGCCGGCTCGGCGCTGCGGGCCATCGCGGGCAAGCTGGGCGGGCGTCAGCGCGGACTGGCCGGCATGTCGCTGGGCATCACGCCGCGCAACAAGTTCTGAACCGGCGGGCCGGCCGCGACCGGCCCGCCGAAGACCTCAGGGGCGCCTCCCGGTCCGGGAGGCGCCCCTGAGCCGTTGCTCACGGCCTCACGGCCGGTACGTGGTGATGTCCTTCACCTGGGCCAGGCCGAGGCCGTAGGCGCTCATCCCGCGCCCGAAGGCACCCAGGTGCACCCCGCGCGCCGATCCGGCCATCACCCAGCCGTACTCCGACTCCCGGTAGTGGAACGGCGTGGGGACGCCGTCCACCGGCAGGCTGAGCGCCGACCAGTCGGGACCCTCGAGGTTGTCCGCGAGGTCCCAGGCGATGGCGGTCTGCTGGTCGAGCCAGTTCTGCCGCAGGTGCCGCTCCATCTGGGTGGGCCAGGTGCAGGTCAGCAGTCCGGAACCCGCCAGCCAGGCCGCCGAGGCGACCGAGGTGGCGTCCAGCACGCCGGTGCCGTCCGAGCTGCGCCGGACCGGGCGGTCGGCGACCGTGACGACCACCACGAAGCGGCGGTGGTCGGGGGTGGGCTCGACCTTGACCGACGGTTCGTCGCCGTGGCCGGTGGAGCCGTGCTCGACCGTGCCGTCGGCGCTCATGCCGACCGGGGCGAGCCAGCGGTCGCCGGTGAACGCCTCGTCCAGTCCGTACCAGGTGAAGTCGGCCTTGAGATAGCCGCCGGTCGTACGATCCGCCGGATCAGCTGTGGTCTCCATACGCGCGGCGCCTCCTCCATAAGGGCAAACAAAGGGAGAATAGCCACTCGCGCTACGTGATCGGGGCAGGCCCCTGCATCAGGTGGCGTCGGAGTCGAACGGCGGGGCCTCGCCGGGCGTCAGGCCGTCGCGCTTGCGCAGCCGGTCCGGGGTGCCCGAGGAGCCCGCGGCGGAACCCGAGCCGCCGCTGTCGCGGCCGTGCACGGCGTCGGTGACCGCCGACATCTCCTCCTTGAAGTCGAATCCGTTGCGGATCTCCTTCAGGCCCAGCTCGTCGTTGTCCAGCAGCTGCTTCCGGACGAAGTTCTTCGGGTGCAGGTCCTCGAATTCGAAGTCCTTGAACTCCGGGCCCAGCTCGCTGCGGATGTCCGCCTTCGCGCTGTCGGAGAACTCCCGCACCTTGCGGACGAACTGCATCACGTCCTTGATGACCTTGGGAAGCTTGTCCGGCCCGAACACGAGCACGGCAAGGATCACGAGCGCGACGACCTCCAGCGCGCCTATGTCTGAAAACACCGTGCAGCTCCTCGTGGTCCTCGGCCGGCGGACGGAATCCGGCGGATCTCACCGTACCTGCCCCAACCGTCCGCACGGGAGTGGGCAGGGTCAACAGTAGGTCGCGCCCCGGTAAATCCCGAATGCGCCGTGCTCAGTTCCCGCTGGCCGAGCCCAGGGTCAGCTCCATGGCGCGCTGCTTGCCGTCCCGCTTCACGGTGAGCTGCAGCGTGTCGCCGGGCCGGTGGGCGCGGATCCGCACGATCAGCTCCTCGCCGTTGTGCACCCGCTTGCCGTCGATGGCGGTGATCACGTCACCGGGTTCGATGCCCGCCTTGGCGCCGGGGCCGTTCGGGGTCACCGAGTCCCCCTCGCCCTGGCCCTCGGGGCTGACCTGGGCGCCGTCGCCGGAGTACTGCAGGTTGATGCTGACGCCGATCACCGGGTGGGTGGCCTTGCCGTCGTTGATCAGCTGCTCGGCCACCCGCTTGGCCTGGTTGACCGGGATGGCGAAGCCGAGGCCGATGCTCCCGCCCTGGCTGCTGTTGCCGAAGGGGTCGGAGCCGCTGTCCGCCGAGCGGATGGCGCTGTTGATCCCGATGACCAGGCCCTTGGCGTCCACCAGCGGACCGCCGGAGTTGCCGGGGTTGATCGGGGCGTCGGTCTGGATGGCGTCGACGTAGCTGACGTCGCTGCTGTTGGTCTCCCCGCCCGCGGTGATCGGGCGCTGGGTGGCGCTGATGATGCCGGAGGTGACGGTGCCCTCGAGACCGTACGGGGCGCCGATGGCGACGACCGGGTCGCCGACCTGGGCGGCGTCGGAGTCGCCGAGGGTCAGCGGGTGGAGCCCCTTCACCCCGCTGACCTTGATGACCGCCAGGTCGTAGCCGGTGTCCCGGCCCACGATCGTGGCGGGCTTCACCTGGCCGCCGTTGAAGGTCACCGAGATGGTGCCGCTCTTGGCGACGCTCTCCACCACGTGGTTGTTGGTGAGGATGTGGCCCTCGCCGTCCAGCACGAACCCGGTGCCGGTGCCCTCACCGGCGTCGCCCTTGACGTGGATGTAGACGACGCCGGGCAGGACCTGGGCCGCGATGCCCGCGATGCTGTCCGGGGCGCGGGTGCCGGCCTCCGCGGTGGCCTGCGGCAGGGTGACCTCCGGCGTGCCGCCGCTGTCGTGCACGTAGGCGCCCAGCGCCCCGCCGACGCCTCCGGCGATCAGGGTGACGGCGATCAGGGCGGCCGCCAGCGGGGCGCGCCGGCTCCCCGTGCGCCGGGCGGTCGGCTGCTGCCCCGTGGAGCCGCCCGGGGGCGCCCAGGGGTCGTAGCGGTGCCACTGGCCGACGGACAGCGGTGCCGGGGGTCCGGGCGGGCCGCTCGGCGGCGGGGGCGGGGGCGCGGGCTGGTGCGGCGGTGGCGCCGCGCCGGCGGGAGGTTGTACGGGCGGCGCGGGCGCCCAGGGGCCGGGTTCGCCGTACGGCGGGGTGTCGTACGGGTCCGGGGTGTGCCGGGGGGCCGCTCCGGCGGGGGGCCCTGCGGGAGCCACGGGGACCGTGTCCGGGGCGGGCCGGTCCCGCGGCTCAGGGGGAACCGGCGCGACCGTCTCCGGCCGGCTCCACCACTTCGGCCCTTCGGCCTTCCCCTCGTCCACGGTGCTCCCCTACGACGACCAGTCCTCCCTGGATTGAACCAGGAGTCGGCGCCGCCCGCAGCCGACCGCTCAGCGGGTCACGGGGAAGTGGCCGACCAGGGGGACGACCGAGTCGAACGGAACGGGCACGGCCGGCGAGGCCGTCGCGCCGCTCGACGAGGCGGGCGAAGCGGAGGGACTCGCGGTCGCCGTCGGGGCCAGGGCGGGTGCCGGGGTGACCCCCGGGACCGCGGACGCGGCCGAGCCGGTGACCGACCGGTCGTCGCCGGACAGACCCAGCGGCCGGGTGACGGTGCCGGCGGGCACCCGGCCGTCCGTGCCGACG
Source organism: Streptomyces sp. NPDC001902 (assembly GCF_042891295.1). NCBI lineage: Bacteria > Bacillati > Actinomycetota > Actinomycetes > Kitasatosporales > Streptomycetaceae > Streptomyces > Streptomyces sp. NPDC001902. The sequence goes on from NZ_JBIATA010000002.1 coordinate 300,470, forward strand.
CCGAACGGATGCATGCCGCGGGAGTCGGGGTGCAGCAGGTCGCTGGTGGCCGTGCTCCACACGTCGGCCGCCGCGCGGGCGGTCGCGCCGCTGAACGGCGTCGCGGGGGCGCCCGGGCCGCTGCGGGAGAGCGGGGTGCCGCCGGCTCCGTCGACCGCGGCGTCCAGCGGCAGCGCGCCGCCGAGCGCGATGGCCGCCATGGAGACCGCGCCCGCCGCGGCGAAGGCGAACCGGCGCCGGCCGCGGGCCGCTGCCGCGGACGAAGCGGGGCCGACGGGCGCGACCGCCGCGCCGGAGCGGCCGCTCTCGTGGATCCGGAAGCCGCGCGACGCGGACGCGGACAGGGGCAGCGAGAACTCCTCGCGCGCCTTCCCGAACAGACCGCCGCCGAGGCGCTCACCGCCGAGGCTGGCCGTCTCCATCAGTCCGCCGTCCCCGAAGGGCCCTCTTCCGCCGTCCCCGTCACCCCCGGGCAGCTCCTGGAGGCGGGCGAGCAGGCCTGCGGAGAGGGCGGGCGGCGCCGAGGCGGCGACCACGTCCTTCATCCGGCGCTGCTCGTCGGCAGCGGCCTTGCAGTCGGGGCAGGTCGCCAGGTGCGCGAGCACCCGGTCGCGGGCGTCGTCGTGCAGTTCGCCGTCGACGAAGGCGGCGAGGTGGTCGCCCAAGTGCTGGTCGGCACACGTGAGATGCCGGCTGACACCGCTGCTCACGTGCTCCCGCCCTCCAGGGCCGGCCGGCCGGTGGCCAGGACGGGCGCGCGGCCCGGACGGGCGGCCGGCGCACGGTGCTCCAGCGCCTTGCGCAGGTGCGAACGACCGCGGTGGATACGGCTGCGCACGGTGCCCAGCTTCACGCCGAGCGTCGCGGCGATCTCCTCGTAGGACAGTCCCTCGATGTCACAGAGCACGACGGCCGCGCGGAACTCCGGGGCGAGGGTGTCCAGCGCCTGCTGGATGTCCGCGTCGAAGTGGGTGTCGGCGAAGTGCTGCGCCGGGGACGGCTCGCGGCTCGGCAGCCGCTCCGCGGCGTCGTCGCCCAGGGCGTCGAAGCGGATGCGCTGACGGCGGCGGACCATGTCGAGGAAGAGGTTGGTGGTGATGCGGTGCAGCCAGCCCTCGAAGGTGCCGGGGGTGTACGTCGACAGCGAGCGGAAGACGCGGACGAAGACCTCCTGGGTGAGGTCCTCGGCGTCGTGCTGGTTGCCGGTGAGACGGTACGCCAGGCGGTAGACCCGGGCACTGTGCGTACTGACGATCTCCTCCCACGAAGGGGGGGTCCACGCCTGGTTGTCCCCGTCGGTGGCGAAGGTCGCGTTGGCGGCCACAGTCACGGACTCGTCGTTGCGCGGACGGTCGTCAGCTGTATCGGTCACGGATTTCGGCTCGCCGGCCGACCTGCGGAAGCGCGACAGCACTCCCCGGTGACCCGCCGCAGCCGCACCTCCCCTGTCGGCTCTGGTGGTGTCCAGTAGAGCCCCTACCATATCCACCTCGCCCGTTAGCTCCGGATAAGTGCCGGGCGCATCGCTCCCGGCCCTGACGTTCAGGTCCGTCGCAGGTACCAACGAGCGGTCCCATCTGCGGGTTCCCGACCGCAACGGATACAGTCGCCAGGCGGGCTGCAACCGTCAGGCGGACAGGAGAGGGCAATTACCGGCAACCGGCAGGCGAGCTGGGCGTTCGCGGACGCTTTCGTCGCCGAGGACGACGCGCTGATACGAGCCCGCGGGCGAGCTCGTGAGGCAGGCGTGCGCCCCGTCTCCCCCGGCACCGGCGCGGCACTGCGACTGCTGGCCGCCGCCACGGACGCCAAGGCGGTGGTGGAGATCGGCACCGGCACCGGGGTCTCCGGCATCCACCTGCTGCAGGGCATGCGCCCCGACGGCGTGCTGACCACCGTCGACACCGAACCGGACCGCCAGCAGCACGCCCGCACCGCCTACCGCGAGGCGGGGTTCGCGGGGAACCGCGCCCGCTTCATCCCCGGCCGGGCGCTGGACGTCCTCCCCCGGCTCGCCGACGGCGGCTACGACCTGGTGTTCTGCGACGGGGACCGGCTGGAGTACCCGGACTACCTGGGGGAATCGTTGCGCCTGCTGCGCCCCGGGGGGCTGGTCTGCTTCGAGGGGGCCTTCGCGCAGGGCCGGTCCATGGACGCCGCGCACTCCGAACCGGAGGTCATCCGGCTGCGCGAACTGATGCGGACGGTACGGGACAACGCGGCCCTCGCCCCCGTCCTGCTGCCGACCGACGACGGCCTGCTCTGCGCGGTACGGCGCGGCTGACAATTTCCCCGCCCGGAATGCACCTGTTTCCGGAGCGGCGCGCAAACGGACAAACAAGTGGGCCCCCGGCGCATGCCGCCAGGGGCCCAAGGCTTGGATTGGCCGGTTGTCAGGCGATGGCCTTCTTCAAAGCCTCGCCGAGTGCATCCGCCTCGTCCGGAGTCAGCTCGACGACAAGCCGTCCGCCGCCCTCGAGCGGAACGCGCATGATGATGCTCCGCCCCTCCTTGGTCACCTCGAGCGGGCCATCACCCGTCCGCGGCTTCATGGCCGCCATGCTCGTTCCCCTTCCTGAAACCAGCTCTTCGCACACGGTGGCCCAGGCGCCACCGGACTCGAACACATTGGTTCTCGGCCATTATCCCGCATCGGGTGACCTGATGACCAACATCGGTTCCCATCCGTTCGAGAACCCGGTCCCGCAAAACCGTCCATTTCGGTGATCGCACTCTCGGCCGCGTTTGATGGGGGTCACATGTCCGTGCCCGGCGATCTCCGGCATGCTGGCCCCGAACGTGAGCCGCGACGAAGGGGACCACATGGCCGACACCGTGCTGTACGAGGTGAGTGACGGGCTCGCCACCATCACCCTGAACCGCCCCGAGGCGATGAACTCGCTGAACGTGGAGACCAAGGTCGCCCTGCGGGACGCCCTGGAGGCGGCGGGCGCCGACCCCGCGGTGCGGGCCGTGCTGCTGACCGCGAACGGCAAGGCCTTCTGCGTCGGCCAGGACCTCAAGGAGCACGTCGCGTTCCTCCAGCAGGAGGGCGGCGGGCCTGCCATGTCCACGGTGCGCGAGCACTACAACCCGATCGTCACCGCGATCGCCACCATGCCCAAGCCCGTCGTCGCCGGGGTCAACGGGGTCGCCGCGGGCGCGGGCGCCGGCTTCGCCTTCGCCTGCGACTACCGCGTGGTCGCCGACACCGCCGCCTTCAACACCTCCTTCGTCGGCGTCGCCCTGACCGCCGACTCCGGGGCCTCCTGGACGCTGCCCCGGCTGGTGGGCCGCAGCCGCGCCGCCGACCTGCTGCTCTTCCCGCGCACGATCAGCGCGCAGGAGGCCTTCGAGCTGGGCGTCGCCAACCGCCTGGTCCCGGCGGGCGAGCTGGCCGCCGAGGCCGCCTCGGTCGCCCGCACGCTCGCCGAGGGCCCGACGGTCGCCTACGCGGCGGTGAAGGCCTCCCTGGCGTACGGCGAGGGGCACTCGCTGGTCGACACCCTGGCCAAGGAGGACGAGCTGCAGACGGCCGCCGGCGCCTCCGAGGACCACCGGATCGCCGTCGACGCGTTCCTGAAGAAGGACAAGCCCCGCTTCCTCGGCCGCTGAGCCGGGGCAGGCGGGGCGGCCGGGACGCTCAGCGGCGGGCGCAGCAGTCGGCCAGGTGGTCGTCCACCAGGCCGCAGGCCTGCATCAGCGCGTAGGCCGTGGTGGGGCCGACAAAGCGGAAGCCGCGCTTCTTGAGGTCCTTGGCCAGCGCGGTGGACTCCGCCGTGACGGCCGGCACGTCCGCGACCGTGCGGGGTGCCGGGCGTCCGGCGGCGTCCGGCGCGTACGACCAGACCAGGGCGTCCAGACCGCCCTCGTGGGCCTCGCGCAGCGCCAGGGTGGCCTGCGCGTTGCCGATGGAGGCGTCGATCTTGGCGCGGTTGCGGATGATGCCGGTGTCGGCGAGGAGCCGCTCCCGGTCGTCGTCGGTGAAGGCGGCGACCGCCTCCGGGGAGAAGCCGGCGAAGGCCTTCCGGAAGCCCTCGCGGCGGCGCAGGATCGTGATCCAGGACAGGCCCGACTGGAAGGCCTCCAGGCACAGCCGCTCGAAGAGGGCCGCCTCGCCGTGCACCGGGCGCCCCCACTCGGTGTCGTGGTATTCGACGTAGTCGTCGGTGGACAGCCCCCACGGGCAGCGGGCCAGGCCGTCCGGCCCGGTCACCACGCCGCCGTCGCTCACAGCCCGCTCCCGGGGGCGCGCGGGTCCTCGGGGGCCCGCGGGGCCTCGTCGGCGTCCTTGAGCAGCGAGTGGCCGCCGAGCCGGGTGGCGTGGGCGCCGGCCAGCGCGGCCTCGAGGTCGGCGATGTGGGCGTCGCGCTGGGCCAGTTCCGCGCCGAGGCGCTCCAGCACGTCGTCGACGTCCACCATGCGGTAACCGCGCACGGTCACCGGCAGGCGCAGCCGCTCGACGTCCGCGCGGCCCACCGGCCGCTGCGGCGGCAGCCGGTCCTCCACCCGGTCCGGCTCCACGTCACGGAGCACCCCGCCGTCGCCGAGCACCGCGAGGGCGACCGCGGCGACCACCGCGACCAACGCGATGAGCATGAACCAGAACAAGACCTCTCCCGGGGTCGGCCCGACGTGTACGCCACGATCGTGCCACGTCGCGCCGTGCGCGCGGTGTGCGGTCGGCGACTATCTTCGATCGGCGTACGACATTTCGAGGGAGGCAGGCGCGACATGCTGCGGCTGGGCACACGGGAATTCGGCGAGCACGAGCCCGTGATCATGGCGATCGTGAACCGGACGCCGGACTCGTTCTACGACCAGGGCGCCACGTTCACCGACGCACCGGCCCTCGAACGCGTCGGGCGCGCGGTCGCGGAGGGCGCCTCGATCATCGACGTCGGCGGGGTGAAGGCGGGCCCCGGCGAGGAGGTCTCGGCGCAGGAGGAGATCCGCAGGACCGCCGGTTTCGTCGCCGAGGTGCGCCGGCGCCACCCCGACGTGGTGATCAGCGTCGACACCTGGCGCCACGAGGTCGGCGAGGCGGTCTGCGAGGCCGGGGCGGACCTGCTCAACGACGCCTGGGGCGGCGTCGACCCCCGGCTCGCCGAGGTCGCCGCGAAGCACGGCGTCGGCCTGGTCTGCACCCACGCGGGCGGCGCGCTGCCGCGCACCCGGCCGCACCGGGTCGGCTACGAGGACGTGATGGCCGACATCCTGAAGGTGACGGTGGGCCTCGCGGAGCGGGCGGCCGCGCTCGGGGTGCGGCGGGACGCCATCCTCATCGACCCCGGCCACGACTTCGGGAAGAACACCCGGCACTCGCTGGAGGCGACCCGGCGGCTGCCGGAGATGACGGCCACCGGCTGGCCGGTGCTGGTCTCGCTGTCCAACAAGGACTTCGTGGGCGAGACCCTGGACCGCCCCGTCAAGGAGCGGCTGATCGGCACCCTGGCGACGACCGCCGTCTCGGCGTGGCTCGGCGCCCGGGTGTACCGGGTGCACGAGGTCGCCGAGACCCGTCAGGTGCTGGACATGGTGGCCTCGATCGCGGGACACCGGCCCCCGGCGGTCGCCCGGCGGGGGCTGGCGTAGGGCCCGCGGTTCAGTCGCCGGTCTCCTTGGTCACCAGGGCGACCGCCTCGTCGACGTCGTCCGTGACGTGGAGGAGTTCCAGGTCGACCGGGGACGCCTTGCCGCCGTCCACGACGGTGTCGCGGACCCAGTCGACCAGGCCGCGCCAGTAGGCGGAGCCGAACAGGACGATGGGGAACTGCGTGACCTTGCGGGTCTGGACCAGCGTGAGGGCCTCGAAGAGCTCGTCGAGGGTGCCGAAGCCGCCCGGCAGGACGATGAACCCGGAGGCGTACTTCACGAACATCGTCTTGCGGACGAAGAAGTAGCGGAAGTTCACGCCGATGTCGACGTAGGGGTTGAGCCCCTGCTCGAAGGGGAGCTCGATGCCCAGGCCCACCGAGACCCCGCCGGCCTCGCAGGCACCCCGGTTGGCCGCCTCCATGGCCCCGGGGCCGCCGCCGGTGATGACGGCGAAGCCCGCCTCGGCCAGGGCGCGGCCGATGCGGACGCCGGTCTCGTAGTCGGCCGAGCCCTCCGCCATACGGGCGGACCCGAAGACGCTGACCGCCCTGCCGAGTTCGGCGAGCGCACCGAAGCCCTCGACGAACTCCGACTGGATGCGCATCACGCGCCACGGGTCGCCGTGCACCCAGTCCGAGGGTCCACGGGTGTCCAGCAACCGCTGGTCGGTCGTGGACTTCTGCACCTGGCCCCGGCGCCGTACGACGGGACCGGTGTGGCGCTCGGGCCAGCCGCGCCCCGTGGGGCTGCCCTCCGCTGCGGCTGTCTCGGCGGCGGACGCCTCCTCCGCGTCACTGTCCATGTCGCGCTCCTTTCGCTGCCGTCCGGTCAGGGTACGACCGCGTCCGCCGGGCGGATCAAGAACGCGCCGCTGAATTGCTCGTTACGACAGCCAGGCGCGCAGCTTCTCCTCCGCCTCCAGGACGGCGGCGACGGCGACGTGCTCCTCGCGGGTGTGGGCGAGCCGGGGGTCGCCGGGGCCGTAGTTCACGGCCGGGACGCCCAGCGCGGAGAAGCGGGCCACGTCGGTCCAGGCCTCCTTGGGCGCGGGCTCGGTGCCGATGGCCTCGACGAAGGCGGCCGCCGCCGGGTGGGACAGGCCCGGCAGGGCGCCGGGGGCGCTGTCGGTCAGCCGCACCTCGTAGCCCTCGAAGACCTCGCGGACGTGGGCGAACGCCTCGGCCTCGGAACGGTCGGGGGCGAAGCGGAAGTTGACGATGACCGCGCAGGAGTCGGGGATCACGTTCCCGGCGTGACCGCCCTCGATCATGACGGCGTTGAGGCCCTCGCGGTAGGTGAGGCCGTCGACGACCGCCCGCCGCGGCTCGTAGGCGGCGAGCCGGGCCAGCACGGGCGCGGCCTTGTGGATGGCGTTCTCGCCCAGCCAGCTGCGCGCGGAGTGGGCGCGGCGGCCGGTGGTCTCCACCCGGAACCTCAAGGTGCCCTGGCAGCCGCCCTCGACCTTTGCGTCGGTGGGCTCCAGCAGGACGGCGAAGTCGCCGGCGAGCCACTGCGGGTGGTTCTCGGCGAGCCGCTTGAGGCCGTTGTGCTCCGCCGCGATCTCCTCGGCGTCGTAGAAGACGAAGGTCAGGTCGCGGTTGGGCTCGGTGAGGGTCGCGGCGAGCCGCAGCTGGACGGCGACCCCGGACTTCATGTCGGAGGTGCCGCAGCCCCACAGGACGCCGTCCTCGTCGAGGCGGGAGGGCACGTTCGCGGCGATCGGCACGGTGTCCAGGTGACCGGCGAGTACGACGCGCTCGGCCCGGCCGAGCCGTGTGCGGGCGACGACGGCGTCCCCGTCCCGATCCACCGTGAGGTGGGGCAGGGCGCGCAGGGCGCTCTCCACGGCGTCCGCCAGCGGCTTCTCGGCGAGGCTGACGGAGGGGATGTCGACGAGCTGCGCCGTCACGGCGGCGGCGTCCTGACTGAGATCGAGCACGGGCCGTTCCATGCCGCCGACCCTACCGGGGGCCTGACGAGGCCACCGGCACAGCGGGCTTCGGTACGGTGTGCGCGTGCCGAAGCCACCGTCGACCTCGACACCCGCCGCAAGCGCCCCCCGCAGGCGGGGGCGCGCAGCCCGTCTGATCACCGCAGGACTGGTCCTGCTGGGGGTCGCGGGCTACTCCGCGTACCACCTGGCCGGCGTCGGCGGCGGTCCGCGCCATCCGGCCTGCACGGTCACCACGGAGGCCGGCAGCCTGACCCTGGAGCCCCAGCAGGCGGCGAACGCCTCCACGATCGCCGCGGTGGCGACCTCGCGCGGGCTGCCGGAGCGGGCGGTGACGATAGCGCTGGCCACGTCCATGCAGGAGTCGGCGCTGCGCAATCTCGACCACGGGGACCGCGACTCGGTGGGCCTGTTCCAGCAGCGCCCTTCGCAGGGCTGGGGCACGGCCGCGCAGATCATGGACCCGGTCTACGCCTCCAACGAATTCTTCGACGGCCTGGTGAAGATCCACGGCTATTCCCGGCTGCCCCTCACGGTGGCCGCGCAGAAAGTACAGAAGAGCGGCTTCCCGCAGGCGTACGCCAAGCACGAGGCGGACGCCGCGCTGCTGGCCGGCGCGCTGACCGGCCGGCACGCCGGGGCGCTCACCTGCGTCACCCCCCTGGCCGCGGGGACGGTCTCCGGGGGCGACCCGGCGAAGGTGCGGGAGCGGCTGGTGCGGGAGTTCGGGGCCGACGTGGCGCCGCGCACCACCGAGACCCCCGCGGACCCGGGCGGCGAGGCCGCGCGGGACGCCAAGAACGGTGCGCGGGGCGGGGGTCCGGCGCGGCGCACGGTGGCCGTGCCGTCGGCCCCGGCGGGGAACGAGGCGCGCGGCGACGAGGGCCGCCGGGGCTGGGAGCTGGCCCAGTGGGCGGTGGCGCACGCCCATGAACTGAAGGTGGAGAAGGTGTCCTTCGGGAACCGCGAGTGGTCGGCGGAGGCCTCCGACCGGGGCTGGACGGCATCGAATTCCGACGCCGCGCACGGGGCCGGCGGCGACGTCAGGATCACCGTCGCGCAATAGTGCGGGCATTCACCCCCAGGCGGGTGATTGATACGCCAAAACCATCAGATGCGAATCCCCTCGTTCGGGGGTGCGAAAAAAGCTCCTGATCAAGGGCTGTGACGTTTCCGCGGCACTTCCGTCCCCGTCCGAATTGCTCCGCTTTACCGCCCCGGGAATCCTTTCGCATTACCAATTCTTTACTCTTGGGGGCCGCAACCTTCGGCCCCCTTCACGCGGTAGTCACGACGTCCGCCCCGCGGACATGTCACGTCGAAACCGTCGTCTCTCCGTAAAAGGAGCACCATGTCTCTCCCCCTCGCGCGTCGGATCGCCCGGGCTGCCCTGCTGGTCGGCGCGGCCGCGGCTCCTCTCATCGGTGCCGGTGCCGCGTCCGCCGCAGCGCTGCCGCAGGTCGGCGACCTGGGTGGGCTGACCAACGTGGACAAGACCCCCGAGCTCACCGGCACCGTGAACGGCGTGGCCAAGCAGTCCGGCGCCGTGAAGACCGTGCAGGAGGCGCTGCCCGCGACGACCGACACCGTCAGCGACCTGGCCAAGGACGCCCAGCCCGCCGTCAAGGGCGCGGCGACGCAGACCGCCAAGACCGTCGGCGGCACCGCCCAGGAGCTCGGGAAGACCGCAAAGGGCTCCGGGCTGCCGGGCGGCCTCCCCTCCACCGGGCAGCTGCCCCTCCAGGGGCTCCCCATCGGCGGCTGACCCCCCACAGCCGCACCGAAAGGGCCCGGGGAGCGGTGCTCCCCGGGCCCTTTGCGCCGCGTCGTGGCCGCCCGCGGCTCAGGAGGCCAGCCGGCGCACCGCCGCCGCCACCCGCTCGTCGGTGGCCGTGAAGGCGATCCGCACGTACCGCTCCCCCGCCGCGCCGTAGAAGTCGCCGGGCGCCACGAGGATGCCGTGCTTGGACAGGTCCGCGACGGTGTCCCAGCAGGACTCGTCACGCGTCGCCCACAGGTACAGGCTCGCCTCGCTGTGCTCGATGCGGAAGCCGGCCGCCTCGAAGGCCTCGCGCAGGGACGCCCGCCGCCGCGCGTAGCGCTCGCGCTGCCGGGCCACGTGGGCGTCGTCCCCGAGCGCGGCGACCGTGGCGGCCTGCACCGGCGCGGGCGTCATCATGCCGCCGTGCTTGCGGATCTGCAGCAGCTCGCCGAGCACGGCCGGGTCGCCCAGGAGGAACGCTGAGCGGTAGCCGGCCAGGTTGGAGCGCTTGGACAGCGAGTGGACGGCCACGATGCCCTCGTAGGAGCCGCCGCAGACGTCCGGGTGCAGGACCGACACCGGGTCGGCGTCCCAGCCCAGCTCCAGGTAGCACTCGTCGCTGAACACCAGCACGCCGTGCTCGCGCGCCCAGGCGACGGCACGGGTCAGCTCGTCCTTGGACAGCACGCGACCGGTGGGGTTGGAGGGGCTGTTGAGCCACAGCAGCCGCAGCCCGGCCGGGTCGGGCTCGGTCGGTTCGTCGTAGACGACCGCCTCGGCGCCCGCCAGCCGCGCGCCGACCTCGTAGGTCGGGTAGGCCAGCCGCGGGTACGCCACCTTGTCGCCCGCGCCGAGACCCAGTTGGGTCGGCAGCCAGGCGACCAGTTCCTTGGAGCCGACGACCGGCAGCACGTGCGCGTCGGTCAGGCCGGTGGCGCCCAGCCGGCGGCCGGCCCAGCCGGTGATGGCGGCGCGCAGCTCGGGCGTCCCCCACACGGTCGGGTACCCGGGGCTGTCCGCGGCCCCGGCCAGGGCCCGCTGCACGATGTGCGGGACCGGGTCGACCGGGGTGCCGACCGACAGGTCGACGATGCCGCCGGGATGGGCGGCGGCCGTGGCCTTGTACGGTTCGAGCCGGTCCCAGGGGAAGACGGGGAGTCTGGACGAGACTGGCTGCGCCACGGTGGTGCTCACTTTCCGTTCCTCGCAGGCACACGGCCTGCCACTACCTGAAACACGGCGGTCCCGTACGGCGGTGTGCCGTACGGGACCGCCCGCAACGGTCGGGTCACTCGCCCTGCGGCGGCAGGGCGGCGATGAAGGGGTGGTCGCGCTCGATCAGCCCGAGCTTGGAGGCACCACCGGGCGAGCCGAGCTCGTCGAAGAACTCGACGTTCGCCTTGTAGTAGTCCTTCCACTCCTCCGGGGTGTCGTCCTCGTAGAAGATGGCCTCCACCGGGCAGACCGGCTCACAGGCTCCGCAGTCGACGCATTCGTCCGGGTGGATGTACAAGGACCTCTGGCCCTCGTAGATGCAGTCGACGGGGCACTCCTCGATGCACGCCTTGTCCTTGACGTCGACACAAGGCTGCGCGATGACGTAGGTCACGCTGTCGTTCCTCCTCGGTAGGGCTGTCTCGCGCGGGAGCGCGGCGTCGTCGATGCCCGCCCCTAGTATCTCCGTTCTTGGGCAGCAGACGAACAGGAGGGGCGGTCATGAGCATGGATTTCACCGCCGGAGGCCGGCTCGAGGTACGCATAACCCCTTCTGACGTGGGCAAACGCGTGTCGGTCCGAAGGATCGTGGAGATCGTCGAGGGGCGGCCGGTGTTCGCCGACGCCGTCGGGATTCTCACATCGTGGAACGAAGGGGTGCTTGTTGTCACCCGTCGGGACGGGGAGACCGTCCGCATCGCGGAATCGTCCCTGGTCGCGGGCAAGATCGTGCCCGACGCACCGGCGCGCCGCGGCGCCCGTGCGCCCCGCGCGACGGCCAGGGAACTGCAGGAATCGGCCTCCCGCTGCTGGCCCGCGCAGGAGGCGGCCCGGCTGGGCGCGTGGACGCTGCGGGCGGCCGGCGGCTTCACCCGGCGCGCCAACTCCGTGCTGCCCCTGGGCGATCCGGGTGTCCCGCTGACGGAGGCCGCCGCGCGGATCGCCCGCTGGTACGGCGACCGCGGACTGCCGGCGTACGTGCAGGTCACGACCGGCAGCGAGGACTCCGACGAGACGCTGGCGCAGGCGCTGGGCGGCCTCGGCTGGACGGCGGAGGGCCACGCCCTGCTGCGCACGGCCGCCCTGGCGCCGATCGCGGACCTGCCCGGCGCCGAGGCCGTACGCCTGTCCCGCGAGGCCGACGCGGCGTGGCTCGCCCGCTACCACCGCACGGGTGACCTCGGCGACGCGGCCCTGAAGGTGCTCACCGGCGGCCCCTCGGTGTGGTTCGCCACGGTGCCGGGGGACGGCGACCCCGCCGACACCGGGCCCGCGGCGATTGGGCGCTGCGTCGTCGACGGCCGCTTCGCCTCCTTCGGCGCCGTCGAGGTGGCCCCCTCCCACCGGCGGCGCGGACTGGCCCTGGCCGTGATGGCCGCGCTCGCCCGCAAGGCCCTGGACGAGGGCGCCTCCGGCGCGTACCTGCAGGTCGAGACCGACAACGAGGGCGCGCGCGCCCTCTACGACCGGATGGGCTTCACCACCCACCACGCGTACCACTACCGGCGCGGCCCGCTGTCCGCGGAAGGGTGAGAACCCCGGTATGGACGACTCCACCAGGCAGCGCTTCGCCGAGGCCGCCCGCGAGGTGCGCCCCGACCTCGCGGACCTGTGCCTGCTCATCGGGGCCGAGGCCGACCCGTCCCTCGACGAGGCCGGGACGGACGCGGCGCAGATGGAACTCGACCGTCTCGCCGGGCTCCTGCCCTACGGCCTCACCGGCCCCGCCGAGTGGGCCGACGCCACCGCCGAACTGCTCGCCGGCCGCTGCGGGTTCGGCGGCTCCCCGGCCGACTACCAGCGGCTGGAGTCCTCGCTGCTGCACGAGGTGCTGCAACGACGGCGCGGGCTGCCGATCCTGCTGTCGGTGGTCTGGATGGAGGTCGTCCGGCGCGCCGGCGGACCGGTCCACGGCGTCGCCCTCCCCGGGCACTTCGTCGTGGGCTTCGGCGACCCCGCCGGCGTCTTCGTGCTGGCCGACCCCTTCAACGGCGGCCGGCGGCTCGGGGAGGAGGACGTGCGCCTGCTGGTGGCGGGCGCGACGGGGGCCGCGCCCTCCCCGGCGATGCTGGAACCCGCGGATCCGCTGGACATCGTGCTGCGGGTGCTCAACAACATCCGCGCGTGGGCCTCGGCACGGCCGGAGCACCTGACGACGCAACTGTGGGCGGTCGAACTGGCGCTGCTGCTGCCCCACCATCCGGCACGGCTGCGCCTCGAACACGCCCAGCTCCTGGTGCGGAAGGGGGACTTCGCGCGGGGCGCCGCGGAGATGGAGGCGTACGCGGACGTGCTCGCCGAGGCGGAGCCCTCCGCCGCGACCGCGATGCGGCGGCAGGCGCGGGCCGCCCGGGCGCTCCTCAACTGACCGGGGGGTGCCGGCACGCAGGCGGGTTGTGGCAGGCGGTCCGCCGCGAGGCGGAACGGGTGGGCACGGGCGGCGGACGGCTAGAGCCAGCCGCGTTCGAGGGCGATGCGGACCGCTTCTGCGCGGTTGCGCGCGGCGGTCTTCTGGATCGCGGTGGAGAGGTAGTTGCGGACGGTCCCCTCGGAGAGGTGGAGGCGCCGGGCGATGTCCGCGTTGAGGGAACCGTCGGCCGCCGCGCGCAGGACGTCGCGCTCGCGCGGGGTGAGGGGGTCGGCCCCCTCCGAGAGCGCGGCGGCGGCGAGCACCGGGTCGATCACCTTCTCCCCCCGCAGCACCCTGCGCACCGCCTCCGCGAGTTCCCCCGCGGGCGCGTCCTTGACCAGGAAAGCGTCGGCGCCCGCCTCCATGGCCCGGCGCAGGTACCCGGGCCGGCCGAAGGTGGTGACGATGACGACGCGGACCCCGGGCAGTTCCGCCCGCACCACGGCGGCCGCGTCGAGGCCGGTCATCGCGCCGGGCATCTCGATGTCGAGGAGGGCGACCTGCGCCCCGGCGTCGCGGGCCGCTCCGACGACGTCCTCGCCGCGCGCGACCTGCGCGACCACCTCGATGTCCTCCTCAAGCCCCAGCAGCGCGGCCAGGGCCTCGCGCACCATCGACTGGTCCTCCGCCAGCAGCACCCGGATCATGGCCGTGAGCGTAGTCGGCAGGGACGACGGCGTGGAGGGTGAAGCCGCCGTCCGCGGCGGTCTCCAGACGGCCACCGGCGAGCATCAGGCGCTCCTCCAGGCCGGTCAGCCCGTTGCCGCGCCGTGTGCCGCCGGGGCCCGGGCCGCGCCCGTCGTCGGCGACGGTGAGCCGTACCGTGCCGTCGTCCTCGGCGACGGTCACCACGCAGCGGGCGGCGCCGCTGTGCCGTACGACGTTGGTGACGGCCTCGCGCAGGGCCCAGGCCAGCGCGCCCTCGGCCTCCGAGGTGAGCGGGGCGGCCACGGTGGCGGGCAGCTCGGCGCGGACCCCGGCGGCCTGCAGGGCGCCACGGGCGCCGGCGAGCTCGGCGGCGAGGGTGGGCCTGCGGTAGCCGCTGACGGCCTCCCGGACGTCCACGAGGGCCTGCCGGCTGACCCGCTCGATGTCGGCGACCTGCGCGGCGGCGTCCTCGGGACGGCCGGGCAGCATGCGCCCGGCCAGTTCGCTCTTGAGGGTGATCAGCGACAGCGAGTGGCCGAGCAGGTCGTGCAGGTCGCGGGCGAGCCGCAGGCGTTCCTCCGTGGCGGCCAGCTGGGCCACCGCCGCCCGGGCCTCGCGCAGTTCGCGGGTGGTGCGCACCAGCTGGCGCACCCCGGTCATGGCGTAGCCGCCGAGCAGGCACGGCACGAGCAGCGAGACCACCGTGGCCTGGTTCGCCCCGGTGAGCCCGGCGACGGCCGCGAGCACCGCGGTCACCAGCGGGATCGCCCAGCGCGCCTGCCGACCGGGCAGCACCGCCCCGCAGCCGACCGCCAGGTAGACGAACAGCACGAGGAAGGCGTCGCCCAGGGTGAACGTCATCAGCAGGCCCAGCGCGCCGAGCAGCAGGAGCTGCCCGTACACCCACCGCGGCTGGTGTTCCGCGTTGGTCCGCAGGAAGACGATGCCCAGGTAGGCGGCGACGAAGGCGGTGAGCCCGAGCCAGCCGAGCACGGTCGCGGTGAGGCCGTGCCCGCCCTCGGCGAGGTCGCTGACCGGGGCGCCCAGGTAGAGCATCCACATGGCCACCCAGACCAGCTTGACCACGGCCTGGCGGCGGTTCTCCGGGGCCCGGCCGATGGCCGGGGCGTCCCGGGGCTCGGCGGCCTCCCGCTGCTGTGTCGTTCCGGCGGCCACGATCGTTCTCCTCTCAGGCCTTCGCGGTGTCCTTGCGGTACATCCAAGCGGCCGTCCCGGCGAAGACCAGCCCGTAGACCACCAGTACGGCGATGTCCCGGGCGTGCGGGGCCTGGCCGAGTTCGACGGCCTGGCCGAGCGCCGCGTACGGCCGGGCCGGCAGCAGGTTCGCGATGTCGCGCAGCCAGCCGGGGAAGGAGCTGAAGGGCATCCACAGGCCGCCGAGCAGCGCGAGCCCGAAGTAGGCGATCATCGCGATGGGGCGGGCGGTCTCCGCCGAGGCGACGTAGCCGATGGCCACGCCGAGCGCGGCGAAGACGAAGCTCCCCGCCCAGCTGGTGAGCAGCACCCCGGCCCACTGCCAGGCGGCCATCCGCACGCCCTTCACGGCGCCGCCGGCGAGCAGCACGAGCACGATCGAGGGCAGGCTGACCGTGGCGGCCGCGGCGATCTTCGCCAGGACGTAGCCGCGCCCGGGGAGGGCGGTGAGCCGCAGCTGGCGCACCCAGCCCTTGTCGCGCTCCCGGGCGATCCGCTCGGAGTTGCCCATGAGCACGGCGGTCATGGCGCCGAAGGCGCACATCGCGACCATGTAGTACGGCACCATCGCGGCCTTCTGCCCCGCCGTGAGGATCATGAAGAGCAGCACCGGGTACAGCACCGAGAAGAACATGAACCTGCGGTTGCGCAGGACGCGCAGGATCTCCAGCCGGGCCAGCGTCCTCATCGCGCCGCCACCTCCTCCGTGGACTCCTTGGACGACTCCGTGATGGCCAGGAAGGCCTGTTCCAGGCCGAGCCCGGCGACCTCCAGGTGACGGGGGTAGAGCCCGGCCGCGTAGACCGCGTGCACCGTCGCGTCGGCGTCCGTGGAGCGGATGCGCACCGTGCGCCCGGTGACCTCCACGTCCGTGACCCGCGGCAGGGCCCGCAGGGCGCGCTCGTCCGGCGGAGTGTCCAGGTCGAAGACGATACGCCGGACCCCGGCCCGCGCCTTGATCTCGGCGGCGGTGCCGTCGGCCACCAGCCGGCCGCCCTGCAGGACGAGCACCCGGTCGGCGACGGCGTCCGCCTCCTCCAGGTAGTGGGTCGCGAAGAGCACCGCACGGCCCTGCTTCACCTGGCCGCGCATGGCCTCCCAGAAGGCCTGCCGGGCGGAGACGTCCATGCCGGTGGTCGGCTCGTCGAGGACCAGCAGGTCGCTCGCGCCCGCCGTGGCCAGGGCGAAGCGCACGCGCTGCTCCTGGCCGCCGGAGAGCTTGTCGACCTTGCGGTCGGCGATGGACTCCAGCCCGGCGGCCGCCATCACCTCGGCGACGGGGTGGGCCCGCGGGTGCAGGTCGCAGGCGAGCCGTACCAGCTCGCGCACGGTGACCTCCTCCATGAGGCCGCCGCTCTGCAGCACGGCCCCGACCCGGCCATCGGTGATCGCCCGGCGCGGGGTGGTCCCGAAGACCTCGACGGTGCCGGAGTCGGGCGTGCGCAGTCCCAGCAGCAGGTCCAGGGTGGTCGACTTGCCGGCGCCGTTGGGGCCCAGCAGGGCGACGGTCTCACCCGGGTGGAGGGTCAGGCTCAGGTCGTCGACGGCCCGGACCTGACCGAAGCTCTTGCTCACGTGCGTGAACACTGTTGCGGTCATGGCAGCAGCGTCGCCGACGGCACGGTCCGGGCGGCAGTGCCGGGCGTCCTGTCCCGCGGATGACAGATGTCATGGGTGTGGCCCCGGTACGGGTACCGGGGCCACACCCTTCACGCGCGGATCGGGCGACCGGGGGTCAGGACGTGCCCTCGATGGTCACCGTCTTCTTGGCGGTGTCGGTGGTCTGCAGCGCGGGCAGCATCGCGGAGGCGACGTCCTCCGGGGTGACGGCGGTCTTGCTGCCGTCCCCACGCTCGACCAGGACACCGTCGAAGGCGCCGCCGTACAGGCCCTTGAGCACCTTGCGGTCGATGTACGGCGTCAGGTTGCCGTCCTGGTCGGGCACCATCGTGAGGATCTTCGACAGCGAGTTCTGCGGGCTGAACGGGACGGGTTCCGCGGCGCCCGCACGGACCATGACGTATCCGGACATGGCCGTCTTCCCGAAGCCGCTGACGGCCTTGTCGAGCGCCTCCTGGGTCACCTTGGGCTGGACGGTGGTGACCTTCAAGCTGACCGCGCCGGCCTTGCCGGTGGCGACCTGCGTGGCGTAGGCGGCGGTGACGGTGTCGATCGAGGCGGCCACGTCCACGCCCTCGTGGGGCTTGCCGGGGACGGCGACGGCCTTGCCCTTCACGAACTTGACCATGCCCTCGGAGCCCGAGCCGCCGAGCCCCCGGGAGAGCTTCTCCAACTGGGCGCGGAGCTTCTCGCTGTCCGTGGTCAGCACGGGTTCGGCGGCGCGCGAGCCGCCGAACAGCGAGCCGATGACGGTGACCGGGTTGTAGTCGCGGTGCGCCACGTTGCGGACGGTCGCGTCGGTGTCGAGGACGAGACCGGCGGCCGCGGGCTTCAGCGACGTGCGCTGGTCGCCGACGGTGACGGTGATCGGCGCGTTCTTCCGGGAGCCGAGCGCCTGGTCGAGGACCGCGACGGCCTGGTCCTTGGTCTTGCCGCCGATCCCGACGCCGTAGACGGTCGTACCGGCCGGGACGTCGGAGTGGTCCATCAGCAGTCCCGCGCCGTAGGCGATGCCCAGCACGCCCAGCACGCCGACGCCCGCCAGTATGAGCTTGGAGCGGCCCTTGGCCTCGGGCTGCGCCGCGCTCTGACGGCCGGCGGGCGGGGCCGGCCGGTTGGCGGACGGTCCCGCGGGGGGAACCGCCGGGATGCCGCTGACGACGGTGTCGCCGGACATCCGGTCGGCCGCGGAGGACGGGAACGGCGTGGGGAACGGCGGCCGGCCGGCGGCGGGGCCCGCCGGGGGCACCCGCATCTCCCCGGTGACCGGGCCCGCGGTGGGGCCGGCCGGTGGCTGCTGCCCCGGGAAGGGCGCGCCTGCTCCGGGACCGGCGGGCCCCGCGCCGGGGCTGCCGGGGAACGGGCGTGGTGCCGGCGCGGGGCGTCCGGGACCCGCGGGGCCCCCAGGGCCGCCGGGGCCACCAGGGCCGCCCGGCATCACGGGGCCACCGGGACCCGCGGGGCCGCCGGGGCCACCCGGCGCCACCGGACCGCCGGGACCGGCCGGGCCGACCGCGCCGTCGTTCAGGTACGGGATGCCACCGCGTCGCGGGCCGCCGGGGGCGGCGCCAGGTCCCGGGACCGGTCCGCGCTCCATGGGGCCCGGCTGGGCGGGGATGTCGCCGAGCCGCATCGGCTGGGTGACCTCGGGAGCGGAGAACACCTGCGTCGCCTCGGGACCGGGCGCCGGGCCCGGCCCCGGCCCCGGGCCGGACTCGGGCCTGGGTGCGGCCTTCCGCGGCGCGAACCAGTCGCTGGCCGGCTTCTCGCCCTTGGGCGCCGGCGCGGGCTCCGCGGCGGGTTCCGGCGCGGGCGCCGGAACGCCCTGACCGGCCGCGGTGCCGCCGCCGGCGGCCCAGCCCGTGGACAGCGGGGCCGGCTCGGCCTCGGGGGCGGACGGGGCGGACCCGGCGGGCGCCCCTCCCTCCGCGCCGCCCTCGACGGGCGTGCGGACGACGACCGGCGGGATCGGCCGGGACCCGGGGATGTTGATGCGCACCCGGGTGGTCAGCGTGGTCTCGGTCTTGGTCTCCTCCGCGGCGGGAGCCGCAGCGGGCTCCCCGGTCGCGGCCCCGTCGCGCGGGTCCTCCTGCGGATGCAGCGACGGAAACGGTCGGGTTCCGTACGGCGGGGTACCCGACGGGTACGCGGCTCCGCCCCGGCCCTGGGGGCCGGGGGACGGACGATCAGTTTCACGACTCAAAGCAGGCTCTCCCGGTTCGCTTCGCCACCCGTCACGGCCTTTCCGCGGGCGGCCCGGCGGCGCGCACCACCATACTGGGCGCCGCGTCGGAGCCGCCTGCCCGCCGGATGGAGACCGCCCTGATCAAAGGGGTTTATGTGACGTCAACCGCCAAAACGGGCGACGCTCGCTCCGTAACGGACGCAACGTGGCGCCTATGGTGCCTCAAGTGATCCACCGGCGGGAGGACGGGGTTGCACAAGCGTGGCCGACATCACGCCGGCCATCGCTCCGCCCAACAGGTAGACGTACGGACTGATTCCGTTGGCGAACAGGAAATCACCCTCCGGGCGGGCGGAGCTCAGCAGCATCACGGTGATCAGCCACACCGCCGCCGGCACCACGGCGCCCAGCCGCGTGCCGGTCAGCCGGGCGCCGCCGTGGAAGAGCGCCGCGCTCCCGGCGAGCGCGAGCAGCAACCCGCCCGGGAACCAGGCGGCCTGGACCAGCGACCCCGCGACGGCGACCAGCACGCCCAGGACCACGAGCAACGGGTAGGCGGCGCGCCTCATGCCCCGGTCCCCGCGAACAGATCGTCCTCCAGGCTCCCGGCCGGCGCGGGCACGCCCTTGACCAGACGGTAGAACTCGGCGCCGAACAAGGGCTGTCCGAGGTCGTTGGAGAGCGCGAAGAACGGGCCGTCCACCGCGATCTGGGTGACGTGGGCCTTCATCGCCGCGGCCTTCTGCCCGGCGTAGCGGGCCTCCACGTCGATGGCGGCGGTCACCAGGCCGTCGTCCACCACGCCCGGGACGTCGTCGGCGGTCGCGATGCCCTCGAAGGGGATCTGCCGGCCGGCCCCGCGCAGCCGGGCGAAGCCCTCCTCGACCACGCGGCGCGGGATGCAGTTCCAGTAGATCTTGGCGATGGAGTGCGGGCCGCCGAGGTCACGCCGGTAGGCCGGTTCCGCGGCCAGTTCTGCGGCGCGCATGGAGACCCGGTGCGCCTTGATGTGGTCGGGGTGGCCGTAGCCGCCGTCGGGGTCGTACGTGACCAGGACCTGCGGACGGACCTCGCGGATCACCTCCACGAGGTACGAGGACGCGAGATCGAGGTCCGCCTGCCAGAAGCTCTCCGGCCGGTCGTTCTGCGGCACGCCCATCATCCCGGAGTCCCGGAAGCGGCCGGGGCCGCCCAGGAAACGGTGGTCGGTGACGCCGAGCTGCGCCATGGCGTCGGCGAGTTCGCCGGTCCGGTGCGCGCCGAGGGTGTCGTCGCGATCGGGGGCCAGGTGCGCCAGCTCGGGCGGGATGACCTCGCCCTCCTCGCCGAGGGTGCACGTCACCAGCGTGACGAGCGCGCCCTCGGCGGCGTACTTGGCCATGGTGGCGCCGTTGTTGATCGACTCGTCGTCGGGATGCGCGTGGACGAGCAGCAGTCGGCGGGCGGGCGGTGCGGTCATGAGGAGAGCCTAGGGCAGGCCCCGCGGCTCACCAGGGGGAAGCCACGGGCTCAGAACTTGAAGTCGCCGATCATGCCCGCGACGTTGGTGGTGAGGTCCCGGATCGTCGGCGCGATGGAGGAACTCGCCAGGTAGAACCCGAGCAGTACGCAGACCACCGCGTGCCCCGCCTTCAAACCGGCTTTCCTGACCAGCAGGAAGACGACGATCAGCAGCAGCAGCACCGCCGAAATCGAAAGTGCCACAGCGGCACACCTCCAGGGCCTCAGAGTCCGACAGCACTTGCCAACCGGTTGTTACCCACTCTCGGCAGTGGATCATAACTTTGTGGCGCACCGCATAGCTCGTCGCACGGGAGCACGCGGGGGCGCATGGCCGGATCTCGTGGTTGGCGTGCGCCGGGCTCACCCGCGGGCGGTGGCACACTCCCCCCATGACGCAAGCGCTCTCGTTCCCGCGGCAGTACGCCCGCACGCAGCGGTTCTCGCTCGGCGCCCCGCGCGCCTTCACCGTGTCGCCGGACGGCGGCCGGATCGTCTTCCTGCGCTCCCGTTCCGGCACCGACCGCTCGCACCTGCTGTGGGTGCTGGACCCGCAGTCCGGCGCCGAGCGGGTCGCGGCGGACCCCGGGGTGCTGCTGTCGGGCGCGGCGGAGGAACTGTCGCCGCAGGAGAGGGCGCGCCGGGAGCGCAGCCGGGAAGGTTCGGCGGGAATCGTCGGCTACGCGACCGACGACGCGGTGGAGCTGGCCGCGTTCGCCTTGTCCGGAAGGCTCTTCACGGCGGAGCTGCGGGCCGGCACGGCCCGGGAGATCGCCGTGCCGGGCCCCGTGGTGGACCCGCGTCCGTCGCCGGACGGCCGCCGGGTGGCCTATGTGGCGGACGGCGCGCTGCGCGTGGTGGACGCCGACGGCGGCGAGGACCGGGCGCTGGCCGAGCCCGAGGGCCCGGACGTCGGCTACGGGCTGGCGGAGTTCATCGCCGCCGAGGAGATGTCCCGCAGCCGCGGCTACTGGTGGGCCCCGGACGGTGCCTCCGTACTGGCGGCCCGCGTGGACGCGTCCCCGGTCGGCCGCTGGTGGATCGCCGACCCCGCGAACCCCGCGCAGCCGCCCGCCGAGGTGGCCTACCCCGCCGCCGGCACCCCGAACGCCGAGGTCACGCTGGTCCTGCTGACGCTGGACGGGGCGACGACGCCGGTGGAGTGGGACCGCGAGCGCTATCCGTACCTCGCTCAGGTGCACTGGTCGGCGGCGGGCCCGCCGCTGCTGCTGGTCCAGACCCGGGACCAGCGCGAGCAGCTGTACCTGACGGTGGACACCGCCACCGGCGGCACCCGGGAGGTGCACCGCGACAGCGATGAAATCTGGCTTGATCTTTTCCCCGGGGTGCCCGCCTGGCTGTCCGGCGAGCGCCTCGTGCGGATCTCCGACGAGAACGGCTCGCGAGCGCTGTTCGTCGGTGAACAGCCTTGGACGGGACCGGAGTTGCACGTGCGTGCGGTGCTCGGGACGGACGGCGACGGCGTCCTGCTGTCCGCCTCGGCGGGGCACGGCGCCAAGGACCCGGAGACCGGCGAGATCCATGTGTACCGCGCCGACGGAGGCCCCGCCGGAGCGGTCCGGCTGAGCGGCGGCCCGGGCGTGCACTCCGCGGTGCGCGCCGGGGCCGTGACGGTGCTGTCGTCCGCGTCGCTGGAGTCGGCCGCCACGGCCGTCCGGGTGCTGCGGGACGGCGAGCCGGTGACGCAGATCGCCTCGCACGCCGAGACCCCGGTCCTCACCGCGCGCCCGGTGCTCGTCAGCGCGGGCGAGCGCGGCGTCCCGGCGGCGGTGCTGCTCCCCTCGGGGCACCGGGAGGGCGACGGACCCCTGCCGGTGCTGATGGACCCGTACGGCGGGCCGCACGGCCAGATGGTGGTGAGCGCCCAACGCGGCTACCTGCAGGCGCAGTGGCTGGCCGACCAGGGCTTCGCGGTGGTCGTCGCGGACGGCCGGGGCACCCCCGGGCACTCCCCCGCCTGGGAGAAGGCGATCGCCGGCGACTTCGCGGGCGTCACGCTCGACGACCAGGTCCACGTGCTGCACGCCCTGGCCGGCCGCTACCCCCTGGACCTGACCCGGGTGGGCATCCGCGGCTGGTCGTACGGCGGGTACCTGGCGGCGCTCGCCGTGCTGCGCCGCCCGGACGTCTTCCACGCCGCGGTGGCGGGCGCGCCGGTCACCGACTGGCGGCTGTACGACACGCACTACACCGAGCGCTACCTCGGCCACCCCGAGGAGGGGCCGGCGGTGTACGCCGCCAACTCCCTGGTCACCGACGCCGGACTGGCGGACCCGGCGGACGAGGTCCGGCCGCTGATGATCATCCACGGCCTCGCCGACGACAACGTGGTGGCCGCGCACACCCTGCGGCTGTCCTCCGCACTGCTGGCCGCGGGCCGCCCGCACGAGGTGCTCCCGCTGTCCGGGGTCACGCACATGACGCCGCAGGAGGAGGTCGCCGAGAACCTGCTCCTGCTCCAGGTCGCGTTCCTGAAGCGTTCCCTGGGCGTCGTGACAGGTTAGGGCGGGTCCTGCAGGTACGCCGCCCGCGCCTCGGAGGCCGGGCCGGGCGGCGGCGGCTGCGGGTAGGAGCCGAAGACAGGGAGGACGGCGGTCTGCTCGTACAGCGGCATGGACAGGTTGTCCGCCGCCGTGGGGACCTCCGCCTCCACGTACGGATCGCCGCCCGGCACGCCCACCGCCGCCAGGTCGCCGGGGACGAGCAGCAGCGTCACCACCAGCGCGGCGCCCACCGCGAAGGCGGCGGCGAAGTCGTCGGCGCCCGGGGCGTCGATCCTCGAGGTGCCGATCACCGGGACCGCGGTCACGGCGAGCAGCCCGGCCACACAGATGCCCAGCGGCCGGGCGAACGGGGCCCGTACGAACGCGGCGAGGCCCGCGGCCGCGGCCAGGCCGGCCGTCGCCCAGACCAGCCACTCGTAGGGCGCCCCCAGCTGGGAGTCCACCAGGTAGCCGCCTCCCACGGTGCGCCAGAAGAAGCCCGGCGGCAGCGGCACCGCCGGGTCCGACCGCCGGGAGAACTCCAGGACGCCGGTGATGAGCGCCACCACGAGCAGCAGCATCCCCGCCAGCACGCCCGCCGCGGGCCGCGGCGGGGCTGGCGCGTCCTCGCCGGTGCGCCGTACGACGACCAGCAGTACGAGGGCACCGGCGATCTGCCCGCCCGCGGTCACCAGCAGGGCTCCCTGCAGTCCGGGCGGGCTGCCGCCCGAGGAGGGGGCCAGGAGGTACGCCGTGGGAGTGCGCAGCGCCAGGGTGAGCACCGCGGCCGCCCCGAGGACCCCGACGCCGCCGGGCTTGAGGGACGCGACCGCGGCGGCCACGTAGAGCCCGAGCAGCAGCAGGTCCACCGTGGAGGTCACCAACGGCGCCCCGCCGACGGGTACCGCGAGACCCGCCCACACCCTGACGGCGCCCTCCGCCCGGAACTGGACGAGGTCCTGGCCCAGCCAGGCCGCCTCGGCGGCCGCCAGGGCGGCACAGACCGTTCCTCCGAGCCGATACGCCTGCCGCATGGCCACCTCCCCGGCCCCTCCGGCAGCACTGTCCTTTGGCCTTCCGAGGGGATACGTACCGGGCCGGTCCAGCGTTCACCGCGGACGTACGGCGGCCGGCCGGGGCGATGTGTGATCACCCCGGCCGGCCCACGGCACCCGCACGGCCGTACGCTGCTCAGCGTGGCGCGTCCGTATATCGGTGATGCGTCGATCAAGTTGCCTGCGTGTAAAAGAATTTCATCCTGAATCCTCCGCATTCGCGGATGGTTCGCGGAAGCTGTCAAGCACGCGTTCGCGACGATATCCAAAACCTTGCCCCAAGATAACGGCGATCTTGTCTCCCGATCGCTTCACCCCCTTGACTGGCCGCCAAATCCATTGCCCAATACCGGCTAGCTAGCCACGGGCGTTCACATGCGCCACCAAAACTCCTTGGTGCGGGGGCAGATGACCATGTCCAGTCCGAGCACGGCCGCGAACCGGCCGGAACCCGTTCCGGCAGAGGCGCCGGCGCCCGCCCCCGTCGAGGGCACCGGCAAGGAACCCTCCGAACTCGTCGGGCGCTCCCCGGGCCGGCTCGCCTGGATGCGCTTCCGCCGCGACCGCACCGGAATGGTCTGCGCCGGCGTCGTGCTCTTCTACCTCGTCGTGGCGCTGGCCGCGCCGCTGATCTCCAAGGTGTACGGCAAGAACCCCTACGAGCTGTACGGCCAGGACCTGGGCCTGCTCAACAGCTACGGGATCCCGCTCAAGCCCAACGGCGGCATCGACGGCGACTTCTGGTTCGGGCTCGAACCCCAGCTCGGCCGGGACGTGTTCACCCTGCTGATCTACGGGATCCGCACCTCGCTGGGCATCGCCCTCGCCGTGACCACGGTCTCCGTCGTCGTCGGCGTGCTCATCGGGCTCGTCCAGGGGTATCTCGGCGGGCGCACCGACTACCTCGTGGGCCGGTTCTCGGACCTGATGCTGTCCTTCCCGCAGCAGCTGTTCTTCATCGCCTTCACGCCGGTGATCGTGGCCCTCTTCGTCTCCCCGCGCGACGAGGAGCCGACCTACGTGCGCATCGCGGCGCTGGTCATCGTCCAGTTCGTCCTCGGCTGGATGAGCGTGGGCCGGCTGGTGCGCGCCCAGGTGCTGAGCCTGCGCGAGCGCGAGTTCATCGAGGCCGCGCGGATCAGCGGCGCCTCGTCGGCGCGGATCATCCGCAGGGAACTGCTGCCGAACATCTGGTCCACGATCCTGGTCCAGTCGACCCTGCTGCTCCCGGTGAACGTCACCGCCGAGGCGGGCCTTTCCTATCTCGGCGTCGGAATCCTGCCGCCCACCCCGGACTGGGGACTGATGTTCCAGCAGGCCGCGGCGTACTACGAATCCGACGTCACCTTCATGTTCTTCCCCGGCATCGCCATGGTGATCTTCGTGGTCGCCTTCAACCTGCTCGGGGACTCGGTCCGGGACGCACTCGATCCCAAGACCGTGCGCTAGGTGTCCAAGCCGCCGCGCCGGGCCCCTGTGGGGGGAGACCGGGCGCGTCGGTATCCGCAGTTCGGTTCACTGACAGGCAGGGATCAATGAGAATTCGCAAGGCGCGTTACGCCTCCGCGTTCCTGGCGTTGGGGGCTCTGACCCTGTCCGCCGCATGCAGCAGCGGTGGCGGCGGGGGGACGGGCACCGGCGGCGGCGAGGGCAAGCAGGCCACCGTGCAGAACTTCGGCATCGGCACGGCCGCCGACTCCAAGGGCCCCGCCCCGGAGGTCCCGGGGGCCGCGAAGGGCGGCACGGCGTACGACCTGGACCAGGCGGGCTTCGACTACCTGGACCCCGGCCAGCAGTACGTCAGTGACCAGCTGTCGGTCCAGCTGCTCTACAACCGCTCGCTGACCGGCTACAAGATCGACGCCAAGACCGGCAAGACGATCCTCGTGGGCGACCTCGCCACCGACACCGGCAAGTCCTCCGACGGCGCGAAGACCTGGACCTTCACCCTCAAGGACGGCCTGAAGTTCGAGGACGGCACCCCGGTCACCTCCAAGGACGTCAAGTACGGCATCGAGCGGCTCTTCGCCGACTACCAGACGCAGGGCCCGCAGTACATCCAGAAGTGGCTCTACGGCGCCGACTACCGCAAGGCGTACACCGGCCCGTACGAGGGCAAGGAGATCCCCTCCGACAAGATCGACACCCCCGACGACAAGACCATCGTCTTCCACTTCCTGGAAGCCCACGCCGACACGCCCTACGCGGCCGCGATGCCCAACATCTCGCCGGTGCCCAAGGCCAAGGACGACAAGCAGAAGTACAACAACCACCCGGTCGCGACCGGCCCGTACAAGATCGCCAGCTACAAGCCGGGCAAGGAGCTGGTCTTCGAGCGCAACACCAACTGGGACCCGAAGACCGACCCGATCCGCAACGCCTACCCGGACAGCTGGAACTTCCAGCTCGGCATCGCCGAACCGGGCCTGACCAACCGGCTCGCGGCCGAGGACGGCAACGACAAGTACGCGGTGAACCTGTCCGGCTCCTCCGACCCGTCGAAGATGCAGACCCTGACGACGGACGCGCAGTACAAGTCGCGGACGGTGAACCAGTACCAGCCGTACGTCGAGGTCATCAACATCAACACCAAGCGGATCACGGATCCGAAGATCCGCCAGGCGATCATGTACGCCTTCCCCATGACCCAGGTCCAGCAGGCCTTCGGCGGCGGCGCCCAGGGCGAGCTCGGCACCACCCTGATCAGCCCGACCGTGGCCGGCTGGAAGAAGTACGACCCCTTCGGCAAGCTCGACAAGCCCACCGGTGACGTCGACAAGGCCAAGGAGCTGCTGAAGGATGCCGGGGTCACCGGCAAGGTCAAGCTCTCCTACGCCTACGCCAACACCCCGCGCTGGCAGAACGTGTCGCTGACCATCGAGAAGGCCCTGGAGAAGGCCGGCTTCGACGTCCAGCGCAAGGCCATCGACCCGACCTCGTACTACACGGTCGTCGGCAAGCTCGACACCCCGTACGACATCTACCGCACCGGCTGGGGCGCGGACTGGCCCAGCGCCTCGACCGTGGTCCCGCCGACCCTGGACGGCCGCAACCTCGCCGACGGCACCAACAACTACTCGTTCCTCAACGACGAGCACGTCAACTCCGAGATCGACCGCATCCTGGCGATCACGGACATCAACAAGCAGAACGACGAGTGGCGGACCCTGTCCGAGTACGTGCTGAAGAACGACACGTCGCAGATCCCGTTCATCTTCGACAAGTACTTCAACATCCACGGCTCGGGCCTCGGCGGCGTCACCTACAACGAGGTCTACGGGACCATCAACCCGAACACGATCTTCGTCAAGCAGTAGTCCCCGCGCAGACACGCCGGTCCCGGCCTCTCCCCGGGCCGGGACCGGCGCCCCGACGGAACCGACGGAGAGCCTGACCCATGCTGCGTTTCCTGGTACGCCGTGTGCTGGGCGCGCTGGTCATCCTGCTGCTGATCAGCGCCATCACGTACTTCCTCTTCTTCTTCCTGCCCTCCGACCCGGCGCTGCTGTCCTGCGGCAAGAACTGCAGCCCGCAGAACGTGGCCCTGATCCGCAAGAAC
The DNA here is from genome assembly GCF_042891295.1 of Streptomyces sp. NPDC001902. NCBI lineage: Bacteria > Bacillati > Actinomycetota > Actinomycetes > Kitasatosporales > Streptomycetaceae > Streptomyces > Streptomyces sp. NPDC001902. The sequence goes on from NZ_JBIATA010000002.1 coordinate 327,692, forward strand.
CTCGGCCTGGACCTGCCGATCTGGACCCAGTACTGGCACTTCATGGTCGGCATCTTCGCCGGCCGCGACATGCCCATCGGGTACTGCCCGGCGCCGTGCTTCGGCTACTCCTTCGCCGACCAGCAACCCGTCTGGGGCACCATCGCCGACCGCTACCCGACCACGCTGTCGCTGGCGGTCGGCGGCGCCACCGTCTTCCTGTGCGTCGGCGTCGGCCTCGGGCTGATCTCCGCCTGGCAGCAGGGCAGGGCCTTCGACCGGATCGCCAGCGGCGTCTCGCTGGTCGGCAACTCCGTGCAGATCTACTTCCTCGGACCGATCGCCATCGGCCTGTTCGCCAGCAGCTGGCACCTGCTGGACCGCGGACACGACCCGGACTGGTCGCACGACCCGTGGGGTTCGGTGCAGGGGCTGATCCTGCCCTGCATGGTGCTGTCGGTGATCTTCTGGTCCAACTACAGCCGGCAGACCCGCTCGCTGATGGTGGAGCAGATGTCCGAGGACCACATCCGGGCCGCCCGCGCCAAGGGCATGTCCTCCCGCTACGTGTTCCTGCGGTACGCGCTGCGCGGCGCCGCCGCCTCCATCATCACCATCTTCGGCATCGACCTGAGCGCGGTCCTCGGCGGCGCGATCATCACCGAGGTCACCTTCGGACTGCACGGCCTCGGCCTGCTGTCCGTGCAGGCCGTGCTCCGCAGCGACCTGCCGCTGGAGATGGCCGTGATGCTGATCGGCGCCACGATCATCGTCGCCTGCAACATCGTCGTCGACGCCGCCTACGCCCTCATCGACCCCCGGATCAGGCTTTCGTGAGCCGGGACGCTCCCCGGCACGCAGAGGAGAAGCACCGTTGAACATCCTCACCAAGACCGAGGCGGGGCCGCCCGGGCCCGGGGACCCCGCGCCGTCCGGGCCGTTCCTGTCGGTCCGTGACCTGTACGTGCAGTTCGCCACCGAGGACGGCGTGGTCAAGGCCGTCGACGGGCTCTCCTTCGACCTGGAGCGCGGCAGGACCCTGGGCATCGTCGGCGAGTCCGGCTCCGGCAAGTCGGTCACCAACCTGGCGGTCCTCGGTCTGCACAACCCCCGCAACACCACCATCCGCGGCGAGATCGTGCTGGACGGGCAGGAGCTGACGGGCGCCCCCGAACGGACCCTGGAACGGCTGCGCGGCCGGAAGATGGCGATGATCTTCCAGGACTCGCTGACCGCGCTCTCCCCGTACTACACGGTCGGCCGGCAGATCGCCGAGCCGTACATGAAGCACATGGGCGCTTCCAAGAAGGCCGCGCGGGAGCGGGCGGTCGAGATGCTCGCCCGGGTGGGGATCCCGCAGCCGCGGCTGCGGGTGGACGACTTCCCGCACCAGTTCTCCGGGGGCATGCGGCAGCGCGCGATGATCGCGATGGCGCTGGTCTGCGACCCGGCGCTGGTCATCGCGGACGAGCCGACGACGGCCCTGGACGTCACCGTGCAGGCGCAGATCCTCGACCTGCTGAAGGACCTGCAGCGGGAGACGGGCACGGCGATCGTCATCATCACCCACGACCTGGGCGTGGTGGCCAACACGGCGGACGACGTGATGGTGATGTACGCGGGGCGCTGCGTGGAGCGCGGCACCGTGCGCGAGATCCTGAAGACGCCCGAGCACCCCTACTCCTGGGGCCTGCTGGCCTCCATCCCGCGGCTGTCGGCGCCGGTGGACCTGCCCCTGTCCCCGATCCCCGGCACACCGCCCAGCCTGCTCAACCCGCCCTCAGGGTGTCCCTTCCACCCGCGGTGCACCTTCACCGAGGAGGTCGCCGGCGGGCGCTGCGCCACCGAGCGGCCCGGCATCCCCGAGGGCGAGCGGCGCGGCTCCGCCTGCCACCTGGGCCAGGACCGGAAGCGGGAGATCTTCGCCGGGCAGATCCGGCCGCGGCTGGGCGGAGGTGCGCGGTGAGCGCCCCGCAGCAGGACGACACGCCGAGGGAGACCATGAGCCCGCTGCTCGAAGTGACCGGCCTGCGCAAGTACTTCCCCGTGCGGAGCGGCTTCCTGGTCAAGCGCCACGTGGCGGACGTGCGGGCCGTGGACGGGATCGACCTCGCCGTCGCCGAGGGCGAGAGCCTGGGCCTGGTCGGCGAGTCGGGCTGCGGCAAGTCCACCACCGGGCGGCTGGTGACGCGGCTGCTGGAGCCCACCGCGGGACGCATCGCCTACCGGGGCCGGGACATCACGCACGCCTCGCGAAAGGAGCTGGCCCCGATCCGCTCCGAGATCCAGATGATCTTCCAGGACCCGTACGCCTCGCTCAACCCGCGGCAGACCGTCGGGCACATCGTGTCGGCGCCCCTGGAGATCAACGGGATCAACCCGCCGGGCGGCCGCGAGAAGCGGGTGCGCGAGCTGCTGGAGACCGTGGGCCTCAACCCCGAGCACTACAACCGCTTCCCGCACGAGTTCTCCGGGGGCCAGCGGCAGCGCATCGGGGTGGCCCGGGCACTGGCGCTGGGGCCCAAGCTCATCGTGGCGGACGAACCGGTGTCGGCGCTGGACGTGTCGATCCAGGCCCAGGTGGTCAACCTGCTGCAGCGCCTGCAGCGGGAACTGGGGATCGCCTTCCTCTTCATCGCCCACGACCTCGCGGTGGTGCGGCACTTCTCGCACCGCGTGGCCGTGATGTACCTCGGGCGGATCGTGGAGGTCGGCGACCGCCGGGACATCTACGAACGGCCCCGCCACCCGTACACCCACGCCCTGCTGTCCGCCTCGCCCGAGCCGGACCCGGACGAGCGGGAGGCGAACGAGCGGATCCGGCTCGCCGGCGACGTCCCCTCGCCCGTCTCCCCGCCGTCCGGCTGCCGCTTCCGCACGCGCTGCTGGAAGGCGCAGGACAAGTGCGCGACCGAGGAACCGCCCCTGGTACGCCTGGAGGGGAACCGGGAGGGGCACCTGAGCGCGTGCCACTTCCCCGAGGAACCGACGACCGCGGCACGCGGCGAGGACGTCGTCCTCGACCCCGCGCTCGCCGCGGCCGAGGAGACGCCCGCCGACAGGACCCTTTGACCCGGGCCGACAGACGTCTCCGTTCGGAGCCCGACCCGCGCCCACACCCCTGCACCACCGGGCGCGGGTCGTGCCTTTCCGTGGCTCGGTTCGCCTCTGGTGCGCCCCAGCCGACGCCGACGGTCGACCATGCTCGGTCCCTCGTTCCTCGGGACCTCCGCGTGCTCTCCCTTTCGGCACCGGCCGCGCCCCTTCGGCTCACTCGCCGGCCGTGCCTTTCCGTGGCTCACCCGCCGGGCGGCTCGGGCGGCACCACCGTCTTCTCCTCGGCGAAGTGGCACGCGCTGTCGTGCGCCGCCGGGGAGTCCACACCGCGGAACACCGCGGGCACCGCCAGTTCCGGCACCTCCAGCGTGCAGCGTTCCTGCGCCTTCCAGCACCGGGTGCGGAAGCGGCAGCCGGACGGCGGGTTGGCCGGCGAGGGGACGTCACCGCTGAGGATGATGCGCTCGCGGTGCTCGCGCGCCCCGGGGTCGGGCACCGGCACCGCCGACAGCAGCGCCTGGGTGTACGGGTGGGTGGGGTGCTCGTAGATCTGGGTGCCGTCGCCGGTCTCCATGATCCGCCCGAGGTACATCACCGCCACCCGGTCCGAGATGTGCCGGACGATGGACAGGTCGTGCGCGATGAAGACGTAGGAGAGGTCGAACTCGTCCTGCAGCCTCTCCATGAGGTTGACGACCTGCGCCTGCACCGAGACGTCCAGCGCCGAGACCGGCTCGTCGGCGACGATCACCTCGGGCCGCAGCGCCAGCCCGCGGGCGATGCCGATGCGCTGCCGCTGCCCGCCGGAGAACTGGTGCGGATAGCGGTTGATGTACTCCGGGTTCAGGCCGACGACGTCCAGCAGCTCCTGCACCCGGCGGCGCCGGTCACCCTTCGGGGCCACCTCGGGGTGGATCTCGTACGGCTCGCCGATGATGTCGCCGACCGTCATCCGCGGGTTGAGCGAGGTGTACGGGTCCTGGAAGACCATCTGGATGTTCCGGCGCACGGCCTTCAGGGCCCTGCCCGACAACTTGGTGATGTCCTGCCCCTTGTAGAGGATCTGCCCTCGGGTGGCCCGTTCCAGGTGCACCAGCAGCCGGGCCACGGTGGACTTGCCGCACCCGGACTCGCCGACGACGCCGAGGGTCTCGCCCCGGTACAGGTCGAGGTCGACGCCGTCGACCGCCTTCACCGCGCCGATCTGCCGTTTGAGGAGGATCCCCTGGGTGAGCGGGAAGTGCTTGTACAGCCCGCGCACCTGGAGCACGGGCTCACCGCTGGTGCTCACCGAGGCACTCCCTCCAGAAGTGGCAGGCGCTGCCCCGCCGCGCGCTGATCCGGTACAGCTCCGGCTCGTCGGTGGCGCACACCTCCTGGGCCAGGGGGCAGCGCGGATGGAAGGCGCAGCCGGTGGGGATGCGCAGCAGGTTCGGGGGCAGGCCCTTGATCGCGTAGAGCTCCCGGCCCTTCTGGTCCAGGCGCGGGATCGAGTCCAGCAGGCCCTTGGTGTACGGGTGCGCGGGCCGCTTGTAGATCTCGTGGACCGGTGCGGTCTCCACGATCCGGCCCGCGTACATCACCGCGATGTGGTCGGCGACGTCGGCGACCACGCCGAGGTCGTGGGTGATCAGGATCAGGCCCATGCCGTACTCGCGCTGCAGCTCGGCCAGGAGCTCCATGACCTGCGCCTGCACGGTGACGTCCAGCGCGGTGGTGGGCTCGTCCGCGATGATCAGCTCGGGCTCCAGGGCCAGTGCCATCGCGATCATGATGCGCTGGCGCATGCCGCCGGAGAACTGGTGCGGGTACTGCCCGACGCGTTCGCGCGCCGCGGGGATCCGCACCCGGTCCATCAGCTCCACCGCCCTGGCCCGGGCGTCCTTGCGGGACATCCCCCGGTGGACCCGGAACATCTCGCCGAGCTGCTCGCCGACGGTCAGCACGGGGTTGAGGGCGGACAGCGCGTCCTGGAAGATCATCGCCATCCTGGCGCCGCGCACCTTGCGGCGCTCCTCGGCGCCCATGGTGAGCAGGTCCTCGCCGCGGAAGAGGATCTCGCCGCGGGTGACGAACCCGGGCGGCGAGTCGAGGATGCCCATGACGGCCTGCGCGGTCACGGACTTGCCGGAGCCGGACTCGCCCAGCACGGCGAGCGTCTGACGGGGACGCACCGCGTAGGAGACCCCGTTGACGGCCCGCGCGACGCCGTCCCGGGTGCGGAACTCCACGTGCAGGTCGCGGACGTCGAGCAGGGGCGGCTCGTCCCGGGCCGCGGCGGCCATCGTTCCTCCGTCCATCAGCGCAGCTTGGGGTCGAGGGCGTCGCGCACCGCGTCACCGAGCATGATGAAGGCCAGCACCGTCACGCTCAGCGCCCCGGCCGGCCACAGCAGCATGTGCGGTGCGTTGCGGATCTGGGTGGAGGCCTGGGAGATGTCGATGCCCCAGGAGACGGTGGGCGGTTTCAGCCCGACGCCGAGGTAGGACAGGGTGGCCTCCAGGGAGATGTACGTGCCGAGCGCGATGGTCGCCACGACGATGACGGGCGCGACGGCGTTGGGCGCGATGTGCCGCAGCAGCAGACGGGTGGTGCCGGCGCCGAGGGCGCGGGCGGCCTGGACGTAGTCGTTCTGCTTGACGGTGATCACCGAGCCGCGGGCGATGCGGCCGATCTGCGGCCAGCCGAGCAGCACGATGAAGCCCACCACCGGCCAGACGGTGGTGCTGGTGACGACGGACAGGAAGACCAGGCCGCCGAGGACGATCGGGATGCCGAAGAAGATGTCGCTCACCCGGGACAGCACCGCGTCGGCCCAGCCGCCGTGGTAACCGGCGAGGCCGCCGAGCAGCGCGCCGAGCAGGGCCGCTCCGACGGTGGCGCAGACGCCCACGGTGACCGAGGCGCGCGCCCCGTGGACGACCCGGGTGTAGACGTCGCACCCCTGGGTGTCGAAGCCGAAGGGGTGGCCGGGCGCGGAGCCCTTCTGGGAGTTGTCCAGGTTGCAGCTGAGCGGGTTGCCGGGGGCGATGAGCTGTGGCCAGACGGAGATGACGACGAGGAAGAGGATCACCAGCGCGGCGATCACGAAGACCGGGTTGCGCCGCAGGTCCCGCCAGGCGTCCGACCACAGGCTGCGCGGCCGGTCCGCCCCGGGGAGGGCGGCCGGGGCGGGCGGCGCCGTTCCGGGGCCGGGCGCCCGCTCCAGGGTGCGTGCCTCGTCCTGCCCCAGGCCCATGGCGGCTCCCGTCCCGCCGGCCGGCTCCATGGCCTCGTCGGGGTGGTTGCGCGGCTCAGGCATAGCGGATCCTCGGGTCGAGGACGGCGTAGAGCAGGTCCACCAGCAGGTTCGCGAGGAGGAAGACGATGACCAGGATGGTCACGAAGCCCACCACGGTGGCCGAGTCGAGCCGCAGGATGCCCTGGTAGAGCTGGTAGCCCACGCCGTGGATGTTGAAGATGCGCTCGGTGACGATGGCCCCGCCCATCAGTGCCCCGATGTCGGTGCCGATGAAGGTGACCACCGGGATGAGGGAGTTGCGCAGCAGGTGACGGATGATCACCCGGCGGCGCGGCAGCCCCTTGGCGACGGCGGTCCTGACGTAGTCGGCGTGGACGTTCTCCACGACGGAGGTGCGGGTGAGCCGGGTGACGTAGGCCAGCGAGGTCAGGGCCAGCACGAACGCCGGCACGATCAGTTCGTCGAACCGGGCCTCGGAGGAGACCGAGGGCGCGATGAGGTTCCACTTGACGCCGAGCAGGTACTGCAGCACGTAGCCGGTGACGAAGGTCGGCACGGAGATGACGACGAGGGTGCCGAGCAGCGTCGCGGTGTCGGCGGGACGGCCGCGGCGCAGCCCGGTGAGGACGCCGAGGGTGATGCCGATGACGATCTCGAAGAGGACGGCGAGGACCGTCAGCCGCAGCGTGACCGGGAGGGCGGTGGCCAGCAGCTCGGTGACCGGCTGGCCGTTCCACGCCACCCCGAAGTCGCCGCGGAAGATCTGCCCCATGTAGTGCAGGTACTGCTGCCACAGCGGGTGGTCCAGGTACAGGTCGTGGCGGATCTGCGCGGCCGTGGCGGGGTCGCAGGCGCGGTCCCCGCACCGGGCCTGGACCGGGTCGCCGAGCGCGTACACCATGACGAAGATCAGCACGGTGGTGCCGACGAACACCGGGATCATCTGCAGCAGACGGCGGATGACGTACCGTCCCATGGGCGTCAGCTGACCTTGATCTGGTTGTAGACGGGGACGCTGAAGGGGTTGAGGGCGACGGCGGAGAGCCGTCCGGACCAGCCCGCGCTGCCGTTCTGGTACCACAGGGCGATCGCCGGGACCTGCTGCGGCAGGATCCGCTCGGCCTGCTGGAAGGTGTCGACGGCCTTGGCGGTGTCGCTCTCGGCGTTCGCCCGGTCGACGAGCTCGTCGAACCTCGGGTCGCTGAAGTGCGCGTCGTTGGACGAGGCGTCGGTGTAGTACAGCGGCTGCAGGAAGTTCTGGATCAGCGGGTAGTCCATCTGCCACCCGGCCCGGAACGGGTTCTTCATCCGCTTGTTGACGATCTGGTTGCGGAAGTCGGCGAAGGTGCCGACGGGGTCGCCGACACAGGCGTCGTCCTTGCCCAGCGCGTTGTTGATGCTGTTGCAGACCGCGTCGACCCAGTCCTTGTGGGAGCCGCTGTCGGCGTTGTACGTGATCCTCATGGTGCCTCCGGGGAGGCCGCCGCCCTCCTTGACCAGCTGCCTGGCCCGGGCGGGGTCGTAGTCGCACGTGCGGCCGCAGAGGGTGTCGTCGAAGCCGCCGTCCGCGCCGAGCACGGGCGAGGTCCAGTCCCGCGCCGGGATGCGGGTGTTCTGGAAGATCTGCCGGGTGATCTGCTTGCGGTTGATCGCCATGGAGATTCCCTGGCGGAGCTTCTCGGAGTTCTCGCCCGACCAGGCCTTGTCGTAGAGCGGGAAGGCGAGGGTCTGGATGATGCCGGCCGGGGTGTTGAGGTAGCGGCCGTCCAGGTCGCCCTTCACGTTCTTCAACTGGGAGGCGGGGACGTCGTCGACCAGGTCGAGGTTGCCGGCCTGCAGGTCGGTGTAGGCGGTGGTGTTGTCCGTGTAGACCTTGAGGTCCACGCCACCGTTGACGGCCGCGTCGCCGCCCTTGTACCCCGCCCACGTCCGCAGGTGCATGCCCTGGCCCTTGGTGTAGGACTCCACGCGGTACGGGCCGTTGCCGACGGGCTTGCGCAGCCAGGCGGCGTGGTCGGTGAAGAACGCCCGGGGCAGCGGCATGAAGGCGGCGTAGCCGAGGGTGTCGGGCCAGGTGGAGAACTTCTGGTTGAGCTTGACGGTGAAGTTCAGGTCGTCCTGCCTGGTCAGGCCGGAGAGCTTCCCGGCGGCCGGCCTGCCGGACCGAGGGTGGACCTTGTCGTAGCCCTCGACGTACCGGAAGAAGGACGCGTTGATCTGCTTGTTCGTCACCAGCGCCCCGTAGTTCCAGGCGTCGATGAACGAACCGGAGGTGACCTTCTCGCCGTTGCTGAAGGTCCAGCCGTCCTTGAGCCTGATCCTGAACGTCCGCTGGTCGGTGGTGGTGATCGAGTCGGCGATGACGTTCTCGGCGGCCGCCGTCCTCGGGTTGTACTTCTTCAGGCCGCGGAAGATCATGTCCAGCACCTTGCCGCCCTGCACCTCATTGGTGTTGGCGGGCTCCAGCGGATTCTGCGGATCGGTCCACGAGGCGCTGAACACCCCGGAGGCGCCGGTCGAGCCGCCGCCTGCACCCCCACCCCCGCAGCCGGTGGCCACCAGGGCGGCCACGGCCGTGCCGGCGGCCCACCTCGCCGCGCTCCGTCGCATCGGATGCCTCCTCGGGGAGCTCTCTACGCCATGAAGGACACGAGACTCACCATGACATCGCAAACCCGTACATATTGCACAGCGGCTCACCGGCCCGGGGGTTCCCGAGGAGGGACAGAGGGTTTTCCCTATGCGCCGGCCCGTCAATGAGGGTTATCCCGATAGTCGGGTTAAATTTCGACCAAAAAAATAAAGGATCCATCACGACGAACCGGCGCTCGTTGACGCGGCCATAATTCGGTTGCGAAAGTCCCATCAACCCTTCAAGCCCGAGTGGAATGCGCACGACCTGCGCAGACGGCCCGGGTGCAAATGTTTCGGCCGTGCTACACAACTATGTCAGACGCGGCCGGCGAAGAAAGTTCAACCTTGTTATTTGTTCGAAACGAACCGACTGAGAGTGTGAGCCGTGGGCCGTTACCTGCTGCGCCGACTGATCAACCACGTGGCGCTGGTTCTCATCGCGGCTTCCCTCACGTACTTCCTGGCGGCGATCAGCCTCAACCCGCGGGCCAACTTCGCGGGCCGCAACCCCCCGGTGGCCGCGTCCTCGGTGACGGCCACCCTGAACGACTACAACCTCAACCCCGATACCCCGGTCGTGGTCCGCTTCGCCCACTGGGCGAACGGCGTGGCCCACGGGGACCTCGGACGGACCGTCACGGGCGGTGAGGTCAACGACGAGTTCGGCCGGCGCGTCGGGGTGAGCACGCGCCTGCTGCTGATCGCCACCATCCTGGGTTCCATCGGCGGCGTCCTGGTGGGCGCCTGGGGGGCCATCAGGCAGTACCGGACATCGGACCGGGTCACCACACTGGCGTCGTTCTTCGTGCTGGCCATGCCGGTGTTCGTGATCGCGGTGACCTTCAAGCTCTGGGCGATCGACATCAACGACGCCGTGGGCCACAAGGTCATCGAGTACACCGGCGAGTACGATCCCGGCCTGACCGGGACAGGGGAGATCCTCGCCAGCCGGCTGCAGCACCTGCTGCTGCCCAGCCTGACCCTGATCGTCATCCAGGTCGCCCTCTACAGCCGCTACCAGCGCAGCACCATGCTGGACGTCCTCGGGAGCGACTTCCTGCGCACCGCCCGGGCCAAGGGCCTGTCGCGGCGGGCGGCGCTGATGAAGCACGGCCTGCGCACCGCGGTCCTCCCGGTGGTCCCGCTGCTGGTCTACAACGTCGTCCTGCTCTTCACCGGCGCGACCTTCACGGAGAAGATCTTCGGCTGGCACGGCATGGGCGAGTGGCTGGTCAACTCCATCAGCACGAACGACGTCAACGCGGTCGCCGCCGTCGGCATGTTCACGGCGTTCGTGGTCCTGATCGCCGGCCTGCTGTCCGATGTGCTCTACGCGGCGCTCGATCCCCGCGTACGGGTGCGCTGAGACCCACCGCACCCCTCCGCCGCCCCGAAACCGCGTTCCCAGGAGCCTCCACCCATGGCCGTCCAGACCCCCTCCGTACAACCTCCGGCGCAAGTGCCCGCCGCCGCGCCGGGCGACCAGCCCGCCAAGCGCCGCGCGAGCAGCCGGCTCCGGCTCACCGCCGTCCGCTTCGCGCGCAACCGCATGGCCCTGTTCGGCCTGGTCATGCTGGTCCTGCTCTTCCTGATGGCGTACGTCTCACCGCTGTTCTACAAGTGGGACTACACCGAACTCGACTTCACCGCCTTCCAGAAGCCGCCGTCGGCGAGCCACTGGTTCGGCACCGACCAGACCGGCTCCGACCTCTTCGCACTCACCGCGCGCGGTATGCAGAAGTCGCTGGTCATCGGCATCCTGACCGGTCTCATCTGCACGTTCGTCGCCGCCGCGGTCGGCGCCAGCGCGGGCTACTTCGGCGGCTGGACGGACCGTTCCCTGATGTGGGTGGTCGACCTGCTGCTGGTCATGCCCAGCTTCCTGATCATCGCGGTGCTGTCGCCCCTGTTCCAGGGCACCACCTGGCTGGTGTTCGTGGTGCTGCTGGCGGCCTTCAGCTGGATGATCACCGGCCGGGTGGTCCGCAGCATGACGCTCACCCTGAAGGACCGTGAATTCGTCAAGGCCGCCAAGTACATGGGCGTGCCCGCGCCGGTCATCATCTTCCGGCACATCCTGCCGTCGATGGCCTCGATGCTGATCATCGACGGGACGATCCAGGTCGGCGCGGCGATCATCGGCGAGACCAGCCTGTCGTACTTCGGCTTCGGCGTGCAGTCCCCCGACGTCTCGCTGGGCACGGTCATCGCCACCGGCACCCCGGCGGCCCCGTCCTTCCCGTGGCTGTTCTACTTCCCGGCCGGCTGCCTGGTGCTGATCTGCCTGTCCATCGCCTTCATCGGCGACGGCCTGCGCGACGCCCTCGACCCCAACTCCAGCGGCGCCAAGGCCCGCGCACCCCGCACCACCAAGAAGAGCACGTCCAAGGAAGGACGCACGTCGTGAGCGAGACGCCCCCCGCCCTTGAGGTCACCGACCTCCACGTCTCCTTCCCGAGCGAGGCCGGGCCGGTCAGGGCCGTGCGCGGCGTGTCCTTCTCCGTGCGTCCCGGCGAGGTCCTCGGCATCGTCGGCGAGTCCGGCTCCGGCAAGTCCGTCTCCTCCCTCGCGGTCCTCGGACTGCTCCCGGAGACCGCCGACATCAAGGGCTCGGTCAAGCTGCACGGCCGCGAGCTGCTGGAGCTGGACGACCGGGACATGACCGAGATCCGCGGCAAGGACATCGCGATGGTCTTCCAGGACCCGCTGTCCGCGCTGACCCCGGTCTACTCCGTCGGCAACCAGATCGTCGAGGCGCTGCGGATCCACCAGGACCTGGACAAGGACACCGCCCGCAAGCGCGCGATCGAGCTGCTGGACCTGGTGGGCATCCCGGACCCGGCGCGGCGCGCCGACGCCTTCCCCCACGAGTTCTCCGGCGGCATGCGCCAGCGCGCGATGATCGCCATGGCGATCGCCAACGACCCCGAGGTGATCATCGCCGACGAGCCGACGACCGCCCTGGACGTGACCATCCAGGCGCAGATCCTCGACGTCCTGAAGAAGGCCCAGGAGGTCACCGGCGCCGCCATCGTCATGATCACCCACGACCTGGGCGTGGTGGCCGGCTTCGCCGACCGGGTCCAGGTGATGTACGCGGGCCGCCCGGTGGAGACCGGGACCGTGGACGACGTCTACTACACCCCGCGCATGCCCTACACCATCGGTCTGCTCGGCTCGATCCCCCGGCTCGACGACGGCGGGCGCCACGCGCTGACCCCGATCGACGGCAACCCGCCCTCGCTGGTGGACCTGCCGACCGGCTGCCCCTTCGCGGCCCGCTGCCCCATCGCCATCGACGTGTGCCGGCGCATCGAGCCCGAGCTGACGGTGCGCGAGGGGGGCAACCACCCCACGGCCTGCCACCGCAGCAACGAGCTGGTGGCGGGCGGCTCCCTCGACCCCGCGACCATCTACCCGGTACCGCCCGTGCCGCAGGCCCCTGCCGACTCCGTGCCCCGCGCGGACCGCGCCCCGGTGCTGGAGGTCGACGGGCTGGTCAAGCACTTCCCGCTGCTCCACGGCGCGGTCATCAAGCGCAAGGTCGGCGAGGTCCGCGCGGTCGACGGCATCAGCTTCGACGTCCGCGAGGGCGAGACGCTCGGCCTGGTGGGCGAGTCGGGCTGCGGCAAGACCACGACACTGCTGGAGATCCTCGACCTGCCCTCCGGGCAGTCCGGCACGGTCACCGTCTTCGGCAAGGACATCCGGGGCCTGAAGGGCGCCGACCGCAAGGCGCTCCGCCGCGACCTCCAGGTGGTCTTCCAGGACCCGATGGCCGCGCTCGACCCGCGGATGCCGGTCGGCGACATCCTCGCCGAGCCCCTTAAGACCCACGGCTGGTCCCGGGACCGCATCGCCGCCCGGGTGCCGGAACTGCTGAACCAGGTCGGCCTCGACCCGGACCACGTGGACCGTTTCCCGGCGGAGTTCTCCGGCGGGCAGCGGCAGCGCATCAGCATCGCGCGGGCTCTGGCGCTGGAGCCCAAGCTGGTCGTCCTGGACGAGCCGGTCTCGGCCCTGGACGTGTCCATCCAGGCCGGTGTGCTCAACCTGCTGGACGAGCTCAAGGCGCGCATGAACCTGAGCTACCTCTTCGTGGCGCACGACCTGTCCGTCGTGCGGCACATCGCCGACCGGATCGCGGTGATGTACCTCGGCAGGATCGTCGAACTCGGTGCCGCCGAGGCCGTCTTCGAAGCACCCTCCCACCCGTACACCCAAGCGCTGCTCTCCGCGGTGCCGCTGCCCGATCCCCGCAAGGAGCGCGATCGCAGGCGCATCCTGCTCACCGGTGACCTTCCCAGCCCCGCGGACGTGCCGACCGGCTGCCGATTCCGCAACCGCTGCCCGAAGTTCGCCTCCCTCGACGAGTCCGACCGCGGCCGGTGCCGCGAGGAGGACCCGGCACCGACCGGACTGGCGGGCGACCACACCGCGGCCTGCCACTTTGCCGCCGCCGTCACCGTCGTGTGATTTCCCACCCCGTAAGAGGAGAGAGAGTCCGTTGAACAGAACACGTATGTCCGTCGCCGTGGTGGCGCTGGCCACGGCGAGCGCGCTGACCCTGACCGCGTGCGGCGGCGGGGACGGGAAGAGCGACGCCGCGTCCAAGAAGAACTCGGTGCCCAAGTCGAGCGTCAACAACATCAAGGCCACCGACCGCGACCAGCTCAAGCAGGGTGGCACCCTGAGGTGGCCGCTGGGCGAGATCGCCGAGAACTTCAACTACAACCAGATCGACGGCACCCTGGCCGACGGCTACGACGTCGAGCGCGCCGTGATGCCGATCATCATGATGTCGGACGCCACCGGCACGGTCACCCCGAACCCGGACTACCTGACCTCCGCCGAGGTCGCCGACACCGCCGGCAAGCAGGTCGTCACGTACAAGATCAACCCCAAGGCCAAGTGGTCCGACGGCACCCCGCTGTCCTGGAAGGACTTCGAGGCCAGCTGGAAGGCGCTGAACGGCAAGGACGCCAAGTACAAGATCTCCTCCAGCACCGGCTACGAGCTGATCAGCAGCGTCGCCAAGGGCGCCAACGACCAGGAGGCCGTGGTCACCTTCTCCAGCCCCTACGGTGACTGGAAGGGCCTGTTCAGCCCCCTCTACCCGGCCAAGGTCGTCGGCACCGCCGACGGCTTCAACACCGGCTACCTGGGCAAGTTCCCGGTCACCGCGGGCGCCTTCAAGTTCCAGGGCATCGACAAGACCACCAAGACCCTGACCGTCGTGCGCGACGACAGCTGGTGGGGCAACAAGGCCATCCTGGACAAGATCATCTACCGCGCGCTGGACTCGGACGCCACCGCCGGCGCCTTCGCCAACGGCGAGGTCGACTTCTTCAACGTCGGCCCCGACTCGGCCGCCTACAAGCAGGCCAAGGAGGTCAAGGGCGCCGACATCCGCAAGGCGGCCGGCCCCAACTACCGCCACGTCACCTTCAACGGTGCCCGCGGCGCGCTGAAGGACGTCAAGGTCCGCCAGGCCATCATGTCCGCCCTGAACCGGCAGGCCATCGCCGAGTCCGACCTGCAGGGTCTGGACTGGGACGCCAAGCCGCTGAACAACCACTTCTTCGTCACCAACCAGAAGGGCTACAAGGACAACTCCACCGGCATCGGCACCTTCGACCAGGCCAAGGCCAAGAGCCTGCTGGACGAGGCCGGCTGGAAGCAGAGCGGCGAGTTCCGCACCAAGGGCGGCAAGACCCTTGAGCTGGACTTCGTCATCCCGGCGAACGTCAGCACCTCCGCCAACGAGGGCAAGCTGATGCAGCCGATGCTCAAGGCGGTCGGCATCAAGCTGAACATCAAGTCGGTGCCGCTGCAGGAGTTCTTCGACAAGTACGTCAACACCGGCAGCTTCGACCTGACGGCCTTCTCCTGGCTCGGCACGTCCTTCCCGGTGTCGTCGACCAAGTCGATCTACGCCAAGCCCGTGGGTGACAACATCCAGCAGAACTACACCGGCGTCGGCAGCGACGAGCTGGACGCGGCCATGAACAAGGCCGCCGCCGACACCGACCCGGCCCAGGCGATCGACGACGCCAACGCCGCGGACCTGCTGATCTGGCAGCAGGCCAACCTGCTGCCGCTGTACCAGCGTCCCGACATCTACGCGGTGAAGAAGGACCTGGCCAACATCGGCGCCTACGGCTTCCAGGACCTGCGCTACGAGAACATCGGCTACCTGAAGTAAGCCGCGCCGGCTCCCGGCACCGCGTCCGCCCCGTCACCGCACCTCGGTGGCGGGGCGGACCGCTCTATATGCGTGGCCGAAGTGGGCGCCGCCATGGGACCGTTGACCGCCCCGCACGCCGCGGCCGGGTCTCCCGGCAGGACAGGATCCCCGCCATGCCCCTCGCGCGCTCCCGGCCCTTCGCCGACGTCTTCGTCCATTTCGGGGTGGCCGAGGGCGACCGTCCCGCCCGCTCGGTCCACCCGCACTCGCCGGTCTTCCGCTGCCGTGTGGCCGGTACGGAAGCGGCGCTGAAGAAGGCCGCCTCGCCGCAGACCGCGGCGGCGGCCGTCGCCGGCTGGACGCGCGCGCTGGCGGCGCGGGGCGTCCCGGTGGTCACCCCGCTCGACGGGCCGGCCGCGAACCCGGCCAGGATCGGCGAGGGGGACTGGGTGGCCTACCCCTGGGTGGAGGGCCGGCCCTACCGCGGTACGGAGGCGGACATCGAGGCGGCGGGCGACCTGCTGGGACGGCTACACGCCCACAGCGCCGACGGCCCCGCCGCGGTCCCCGCCTTCACCTGGCCGGACCACGAAGCGGCGGACCTCGAAGCCGAGCTCGACGCGCTGCGCCCCGCCCTGGCCCGCCACGCCCCGGCGGTCCGCGAGGCCGCGACGGCCCGGCTGGAGCCGTGGTCGCGGACCTTGATGACGCATCTGCTGCCCGCCCTGCGCGACGCAGGCCTGCCCCGTGTCGTCGCGTCGATGGACTTCAAGGCGAACAACCTGGTCTACGCCGAGGGCGGCCCGGTGCTGATCGACCCGGAGAACGCCGAGTACGCGCCCCGGCTGCTCGACCTCGCGCTGGCGCTGCTGCTCTTCCACACCGAGTCCCCGGGCGCCCCGCCGCGACCGTTCACGCCCGGCGAATGGGCGGTCTTCCACGACGCCTACCGCCGCCACTGCACGCTGACCGCGGCCGAGGTGGCCCTGTGGCCGGTGGCCGTGCGCTACATGCAGGTCGAGTGGGGCATCTGGACGCTCCTGGACGCCACGGAGAACGACGACTGGGCCGACCCGCACCAGGGGGCCTTCCTCACCGCTCTCGCGCTCGCCGGGCCGGACGGCCGCCCCGTACGGCCGTGAACACCCGAGGGGCGCCCGCACGGCAATCGTGCGGGCGCCCCTCGTGGGTGGTGCGGGTGGTGCTCAGTTCACCGCGTGGACGACGTCCTTCTCCTCGGCGAAGTGGCACGCCGACTCGTGCGCGGCCGGGGTGTCCTCGCCCTTGAAGCGCTGCGGGATGGCCAGCAGCGGCTCCTCGGTGGCACACCGGTCCTGTGCCTTCCAGCACCGGGTGCGGAAGCGGCAGCCGGACGGCGGGTTGGCCGGCGACGGGACGTCACCGCTGAGGATGATGCGCTCGCGGTGCTCGCGCGCCTCCGGGTCCGGCACCGGCACGGCCGAGAGCAGGGCCTGGGTGTACGGGTGGGTCGGGTGGTCGTAGATCTCGGTGTCGGTACCGATCTCGGCCATCTTGCCCAGGTACATCACGCCGACACGGTCGGAGATGTGGCGGACGATCGACAGGTCGTGCGCGATGAAGATGTAGGAGAGGTTGAACTCGTCCTGCAGCTTCTCCATCAGGTTGATGACCTGCGCCTGCACGGAGACGTCCAGCGCCGAGACCGGCTCGTCGCAGATGATGATCTCCGGGTTGAGCGCCAGGCCGCGGGCGATGCCGATGCGTTGCCGCTGGCCGCCGGAGAACTGGTGCGGGTACCGGTTGATGTACTCCGGGTTCAGGCCGACGACATCCAGCAGCTCCTGCACCTTGCGGCGCCGGTCGCCCTTCGGTGCCACCTCGGGGTGGATGTCGAAGGTCTCGCCGATGATGTCGCCGACCGTCATGCGCGGGTTCAGCGAGGTGTACGGGTCCTGGAACACCATCTGGATGTTCCGGCGCACGGCCTTCAGGGCGCGGCGGGACAGCTTGGTGATGTCCTGCCCCTTGTAGAAGACCTCGCCGGCGGTGGCCCGCTCCAGGTTCATCAGCAGCTTGGCGACGGTGGACTTGCCGCAGCCGGACTCGCCCACGATGCCCAGGGTCTCGCCCTGGTACAGGTCGAAGGAGATGCCGTCGACGGCCTTGACGGCGCCGATCTGCTTCTTGAAGAGGATGCCCTGGGTCAGCGGGAAGTGCTTGACCAGGTTGCGCACCTGGAGGATCGGCTCGCCCCGCTTGACCGGCTGGGCGATCGCGGCCTCGACCGCCGCCACCTCGTCGGAGACGGCCTCGTCGTTCTTGGTGACGTCAGCCATGGATCGTCTCCTTCCAGAAGTGGCACGCGCTGCCGCGGCCCGGCAGCTCGCTGCCGTCCTGCTCGGTCACCCGGTGCAGCGTGGGGACCTCGGTGCGGCAGATGTCCTGCGCCATCTCGCAGCGCGGGTTGAAGGCGCAGCCGGTGGGGATGCGCAGCAGGTTCGGGGGCAGGCCCTTGATCGCGTAGAGCTCCTGGCCCTTCTGGTCCAGGCGCGGGATCGACTCCAGCAGGCCCTTGGTGTACGGGTGCGCCGGGCGCTTGTAGATCTCGTGCACGGGCGCGGTCTCGACGATACGGCCCGCGTACATCACGGCGATCTTGTCCGCGACGTCGGCGACCACGCCGAGGTCGTGGGTGATGAGGATCAGGCCCATGTTGTACTCGCGCTGCAGGTCCGCGAGCAGGTCCATGACCTGCGCCTGCACGGTGACGTCGAGCGCGGTGGTCGGCTCGTCGGCGATGATCAGCTCGGGCTCGAGGGCGAGCGCCATCGCGATCATGATGCGCTGGCGCATACCGCCGGAGAACTGGTGCGGGTAGTCGTTGACCCGCTCCTTCGCCGCCGGGATGCGGACCCGGTCCATCATCTCGATGGCCTTGGCCTTCGCGTCCTTCTTGGACAGGCCCTGGTGGACCCGGAACATCTCGCCCAGCTGGTAGCCGACGGTGAGCACCGGGTTCAGCGAGGACAGCGCGTCCTGGAAGATCATCGCGATCTTGCGGCCGCGGATCTTCCGGCGCTCCTCGTTGGACATCTTGAGCATGTCCCGGCCCTGGAAGAGGATCTCGCCCTGCGGGATCTTCCCTGGCGGCATGTCGAGGATACCCATGATCGCCTGCGCGGTGACGGACTTGCCGGAGCCGGACTCACCCAGCACCGCCAGGGTCTCACCGGCCGACACCGTGTAGTTCACGCCGTTGACGGCCTTGGCGACGCCGTCCCGTGTGTGGAACTCCACGTGCAGGTCGCGCACTTCCAGCAGCGGAGCGGCGGCGTCCCCGGTACGGGGCGCGGGCACGTCCGCGTTCTTGTCGATGATGGTCACGTACGCCTCCCTCAGCGCAGCTTGGGGTCGAGGGCGTTGCGGACCGCATCGCCGAGCATGATGAACGCCAGGACCGTGATGCTCAGCATGATCGACGGGTACAGCATGATGTGCTGAGCCGTACGGATCTGCGCGGCACCACCGGAGATGTCCTGGCCCCAGGAGACCACGGACGTGGGCAGACCGAGGCCGAGGTAGGACAGGGTCGCCTCGGCCGAGATGTAGCCGCCGAGAGCGATGGTGGCGACCACGATCACCGGGGCGACGGCGTTCGGAAGGATGTGCTTCATCAGGATCCGGGTCGTGCTCGCACCCAGCGCCTGGGCCGCGTGCACGTAGTCGGCCTGCTTGATCGTGATCACCGAACCGCGCATGACGCGGGCGATCTGCGTCCAGCCGAGGAAGGCCAGGGCACCCGACACCACCCAGACGGTGCGGTCCGTGAAGGAGTTCAGGACGACCAGCGTGCCGAGCAGGAAGGGGACCGCGAAGAAGATGTCGGTGAGCCGGGACAGGATCGTGTCGACCCAGCCGCCGAAGTAGCCGGCGATCATGCCGACAAGGCCGCCCAGCACGGTGACCAGGACGGTCACGCTGATGCCGACCGTGATCGAGGCCCGGGTCCCGTAGATCACACGGGCGAAGACGCTGCGGCCCTGCCCGTCGTAACCGAGCCACCCCTCGGAGAAGACCTTCCCGTACTCGGGCTTGCCCAGGTAGTGGTTCCGCAGGTCGGCGTAGGTCGGCGAGGCACTGGTGAACAGGCCCGGGAAGACCGCGATCAGCAGGAGGAGCAGGATCAGGATGCCGGAGACCACGAAGTAGGGGTTGCGGCGCAGGTCCCGCCAGGCGTCGCCCCACAGGCTGCGCGCCTTCTCCGCCGCGGGCGCGGGCCCGGTGGCGGCAGCGGCGTCCGCGGCCGTGGCCCCCATCGGGTCCGCGTTCTCGACGGCGGTCTTGGTGACGTCAGGCATAACGGATCCTCGGGTCCAGGACCGCGTAGAGCAGGTCGACGAGCAGGCTGGTGAAGAGGAACACCAGCACGAGGACGGTGACGAGGCCGACCAGCGTGGTCCCCTCACGGCGCAGGATGGACTCGTAGATCGTGCCGCCGACACCGTGGATGTTGAACAGGCCCTCGGTGACGACCGCGCCGCCCATCAGGGCGCCGATGTCGGTGCCGAGGAAGGTGACGACGGGGATCATCGAGTTGCGCATCAGGTGCACACCGATCACGCGGCGCCGGGGCAGGCCCTTGGCGACGGCGGTCCGCATGTAGTCGGCGCGCAGGTTCTCGGCTATGGAGGTACGGGTCAGACGCGCCACGTACGCCAGCGAGAGGGCGGCCAGCACGATGGCCGGCATCAGCAGCTGGCTGTAGTTGCTGTCGTCCTGGACGTTCGGTGTCATCCATCCGAGCTGGAAGGCGAAGACCAGCTTGAAGATGAAGCCGAGGACGAAGACCGGCACCGAGATCAGCAGCAGGGTGAAGATCAGCACCATCGAGTCGGCGAGCTTGCCCGCACGCATGCCGGCCCAGACACCGAGGGCGATGCCCACGACCAGTTCGATCGCGAAGGCGAGCGAGGCGAGCCGGATCGTCACCGGGAAGGCCTCGCCGAGCACGTCCCGCACCGGCCGACCGCTGGCGATCTGGTTGCCGAAGTCGAAGTGCAGGATGATGCCCGTCATGTAATCCCAGTACTGCTTCAGGATCGGCTGGTCGAGCCCAAGGTCGTGACGGATCCGCGCCACGGTCGCCGGATCCGCGCCCTTGTCACCGAAGAGTGCCCGTACGGGGTCGCCGGGAAGGGCGTAGACCATGAGAAAGATGAGCAGAGTCGTCCCGATGAAAACCGGGATCATCTGGAGCAGTCGCCGCGCGACGTAACGCCCCATCGTGCCTCCATGTCAGTCGCTATGGCAGCAGAGATGGGCCCTTCCCCCGTCCTCCTCTTCGGGAAGACGGGAGAAGGGCCCCCCAGCCGTTGCCTGCACCCTGCGCGTCCGACGTCTCCGTCAGCCCCGCGCCGGCGTGCTCACTACGCGATGGTTACTTCTTGACCTCGACGCCGGTCAGGATCGGGTCACCGTTCTGGGCGTACTGGACGTTCGAGACGTTCTCCGAGTAGCCGGCGTTGACCTTGTAGTACCAGAGCGGGATGGCGGGCATGAGCTCGACCATCTTCTTCTCGGCGTCCTGGTAGTCCTTGACCGAGGCCTCGAGCGAGGGCGCGGTGTCGGCCTTCTTGATCAGCGCGTCCAGCTCCTTGTTGGAGAAGCCGGACTGGTTGCCCGCCGAGGTGGTGCCGTACAGGTCACGGATGAAGTTGGCGTTCACGGGGTAGTCGAGCACCCAGCCACTGCGGTAGATCGACTTGACCTCGTGGGCCTCGCGGGCATCCAGGTCGCTCTGGAAGTCGGCCTTGGAGTCGCCGGCGCACTTGATGCCGGTCGCGTTGGTGATGCTGTTGCAGACGGCCTCCACCCACTCCTTGTGGCCACCGTCGGCGTTGTACTGGATGGAGATCTTGTTGCCCGGGACGCCGCCGCCGGCCTTGATGAGCTCCTTGGCCTTCGCGGGGTCGTACTTGAAGACGTCGCCGCCCACGTTGTCCTGGTAGCCGAGAACGCCCTTGGCGACGAAGCCGGTGGCGGGCTCACGGGTGCCCTGGAGAACGGTCTTGGTGATGGTGTCGCGGTCGATCGCCATCGACAGACCCTGGATGACCTTGGGGTCGACGTTCTTCCACTGCTTGGAGTAGAAGGCCGGGACGATGGACTGGATGGCGGAGTACGCCTGGTCCACGGCGCGGTCGCCGAGGTCGTCGCGGTAGACCGGGAGGTCCTTCGGCGCGATCTGACGCAGAACGTCGACGTTGCCGGACTTCAGGTCCTCGTACGCAGCCTCGAGGCCGGTGTAGTTCTTGAAGATCACACCGCCGTTCTTCGCCTTGTCCGGGCCCTTGTAGCCGTCGAAGCGCTTGACCTCGATCTGCTTCTTGTGGTCCCACTTGACGAACTGGTACGGGCCGTTGCCGACCGGGTTCTCGCCCGCGGCCTTCGGGTCCTTGTAGAAGGACTCCGGCAGCGGCGAGAACACCTCGTAGCCGAGCTTGTACACGAAGTACGGGATCGGGGTGCTGAGCTCGATCGTGAAGGTCTTGTCGTCGACGACCTTCAGGCCGGACATGGTGTCGGCCTTCGGCTTCGCGCCCTCCTTCTCCGGGTGGACGTCGGAGAAGCCCTTGATGTCGGCGAACCACGACGCGTTGGTCTGGGCGTTGTTGATGTTGGCGGCCCAGTTCCACGCCTTGACGTAGGACTCCGCGGTCACCGGGGTGCCGTCGTGGAAGGTCCAGCCGTCCTTCAGGGTGACCGTGTAGGTCTTGTTGTCCTTGGTGTCCACCGACTGGGCGTTCACCATGACGATCTTGCCCTGGGGGTCGTAGTCCACGAGCTGTGAGAACAGCGAGCGGACGACGATGCTGCCGTTGGACTCCATGGTGTTGGCAGGCTGCAGGGGGTTCTGCGGCTCGCCGACCTCGACGGAGAACTTGCCGTTGGGGTTGACGCCGCCAGCGTCGTTCTTGCTGCCCTTGTCGCCGCCGCCGCCACCGCAAGCGGTAGCAGCCATAGCGACGATGATCGCACCTGCGACCCAAGTGGCGCTCTTGGCACCGCGCATGGGTTTGCCTCCTCAGGAGTCACTGTTCTTACGTGAAAGGGCCGGCCTCACTGACACCCCTGACAGTGATTCCGGTCACCTGTGCTCGTGAGTCGGCGCTCCCCATAAGCGCTTGGACCCATTGACCCGAGCTCAACGGCTCCAACTATCGGTCACGTTGGGCCTACGAACCACACACTTACGATCTCGTTTTGGTCACAACCGGTCCAAAACAATCCCGCAATTCGGACATTTAGATTGTAGACAGACACCGACGAAACGGACTTGTAACACAAGTACCGGTGAACGTCGTCCGGTATCCGGACGTCGCCGGACTGAAATCCGGTTGCCCTCAAAGCGCGTAGATTCCACGCGAATGTACGTGCCTGACGGGCCGACAGGGAACGAGCTGTCGCGCCCACGCCACTGGCGCAACCGCGACACATCGCCGCGCCGGGAACCGAACCGCGCGCAACGGGCGGAGCCCCGGTGAGTTCGGTCACAACCGGCCCGGAAACGGCCCTCGATGTGACCGCCCTCACGGAGAACGGCGCTCCACGCACACCGTGATCGACGTGGATGTCCCGTGATGTCGCATCCGCGCCGCACCCGTCCGGGTGCGGCCGCGAAGCGGCCCGGCGCCCCCGTGGGACGGGGACGGCCGGGCCGGTGTCCACGCAACCGCCGAGGGTGCGGTCCGCGCCGGCGGCGCGGACCGCAGGGTCCTCAGCGCTTGGCGCGGGAGGCGGTGCGGCCGCGCTCCTTCTGGTCCAGGACGACCTTGCGGATGCGGACCGTCTCCGGGGTCACCTCGACGCACTCGTCGTCGCGGCAGAACTCCAGCGACTGCTCCAGGGAGAGCTTGCGCGGCGGGACGATCGCCTCGAACGAGTCGGCCGACGAGGACCGCATGTTCGTGAGCTTCTTCTCCTTGGTGATGTTGACGTCCATGTCGTCGGCGCGGGAGTTCTCGCCGACGATCATGCCCTCGTACACCTCGGTGCCCGGGTCGGTGAAGAGCACACCGCGCTCCTGGAGGTTCGTCATCGCGAAGGCGGTGACGGCACCGGCACGGTCGGCGACCAGGGAGCCGTTGTTACGGGTCACCAGGGGGCCGAACCACGGCTCGTGGCCCTCGTGGATGGAGTGGGCGATACCCGTGCCGCGGGTGCCGGTCAGGAACTCGGTGCGGAAGCCGATCAGACCGCGGGAGGGCACGACGAACTCCATGCGGACCCAGCCGGAGCCGTGGTTGGACATGTTGTCCATCCGGCCCTTGCGGGTGCCCATGAGCTGCGTCACGGCGCCCATGTGCTCCTCGGGCACGTCGATGGTGATGCGCTCGACCGGCTCGTGGACCTTGCCGTCGACCTCGCGGGTGACCACCTGCGGCTTGCCGACGGTCAGCTCGAAGCCCTCCCGGCGCATGGTCTCGACGAGGATGGCCAGGGCCAGCTCACCACGGCCCTGCACCTCCCAGGTGTCGGGGCGCTCGGTCGGCAGCACGCGGAGGCTGACGTTACCGATCAGCTCGCGCTCCAGGCGGTCCTTGACCAGGCGGGCGGTGACCTTGCGGTCCTTGACCGCCGACTTGTCGGCGCCCTTGCCGCCGGGGCCACGGCCGACCAGCGGCGAGGTGTTCGCACCGATGGTCATGGAGATCGCCGGCTCGTCCACCGTGATCAGCGGCAGCGCGATCGGGTTCTCCGGGTCCGCCAGCGTCTCGCCGATGGTGATGTCGGCGATGCCGGCGACGGCGCAGATGTCGCCCGGGCCGGCCTTCTCGGCGGGCTTGCGGGTGAGCGCCTCGGTCATCATCAGCTCGGTGATGCGGACGTTCGCGATCGAGCCGTCACGCTTGATCCACGCGACCGTCTGGCCCTTCTTGAGCTCGCCCTGCTCGACGCGGAGCAGCGCGATACGGCCCAGGAAGTTGTCGGCGTCCAGGTTGGTGACGTGCGCCTGCAGCGGGGCGGCCTCGTCGTACACCGGGGCCGGGACGTGCTCCAGCAGCGTGGAGAAGAACGGCTCCAGGCTGTCGCTGTCGGCCGGGACGGTGCCGTTCTCCGGCTTGGTCAGCGAGGCCACGCCGTCCCGCGCGCAGGCGTAGACGATCGGGAACTCGATCTGGTCCTCGTCCGCGTCCAGGTCCAGGAACAGGTCGTACGTCTCGTTGACGACCTCGTCGATCCGGGAGTCCGGGCGGTCGGTCTTGTTGATGCAGAGGATGACCGGCAGCTTCGCGGCCAGCGCCTTGCGCAGCACGAAGCGGGTCTGCGGCAGCGGGCCCTCGGAGGCGTCCACCAGCAGCACGACCGCGTCGACCATCGACAGGCCGCGCTCGACCTCGCCGCCGAAGTCGGCGTGGCCGGGGGTGTCGATGATGTTGATCGTGATGGGTTCGCCGCCACCCTTGGGGTGGTACTTCACGGCCGTGTTCTTCGCGAGAATGGTGATGCCCTTCTCGCGCTCCAGGTCGTTGGAGTCCATCATCCGGTCGTCCAGATGCTGGTGCGCGGCGAAGGCTCCGGCCTGCTTGAGCATGGCGTCCACCAGCGTCGTCTTGCCGTGGTCGACGTGGGCGACGATGGCGACATTACGAATGTCGTTACGCGTGGGCATACTGGGGCGCTTCTCCCGGGTAGGTAGGTGGGGCGGCGTGCCCTCGTCGGCACACCTAGCCCGCCGGGCGAGTCAAGCCACGGCCTCACCCCATGGTACGGGGCCCGGGCGGCAAGGGCCGCCCGGGCATGATCGTCCCGGGTCGGTCGGGGCCGGGCCGCCTCCCCGATCCGCAGGGCGGGGGGAGGACGGCACCTCGCACGGTGGAAGCGCGGGCCCGGCCACCGTGACGGACGTCACGTGTGCGGCCCTACTTCCTGAAGCCGATGTCCTGGAAGCGCGGCGTCGCGAAGCCGAAGGCACCCGCGTTGAGGACGTCCTTGCGCAGGGCGACCAGCTCGGGGCGCTGGTAGAGGGGGATGGAACCCGCGGCCGCCCAGATCCGGGCGTCGGCGCGGGCGGCGAAGTCCCGGGCCTCGGCCGGGTCGAGCTCGCCGGCGGCCTGGTCGAAGAGCTGGTCGATGAGGTCGGTGCCGACCCGGGGGTAGTTCTGCTCGACCACCAGGGAGCCGTCCGGCGCGGGCTCGGGCTTGGCGAAGATCGGGCGGGTGTCGGTCGCCGGGAAGGCCGTGCCGGGCCAGCCGTACAGGGCGAGGTCGAAGTCGCCGGCCGCGATGTGGTCGCGGAAGAAGCTGTCGTCGGAGACCCGCTGCAGCTCGGTGCGCACGCCGATGCCGGAGAGCATCGTGGCGATGCGCTCGCCGACCGTGTTCAGGGTCGCCGAGGACTTGGGCAGGACGAAGCGCAGCGTCAGCGCCTTGCCGTTCTTGCGCAGCACCGTCTTGTCCGGTTCGACGACGCTGACCTCGACCTTGTGCGCGGGCGCCGCCTGGTTGCGTTCCGCCGCCCCGGCACCGCCGCCGCCCGCCCCGGCCCCGGGGTCCAGGGCGGTGCGCTGCCAGCCCGCGTCGGCGAGCAGGGCGCGGGCGGCCTTCGTGTCGGACGTGCCCAGGGCCGAGCTGTGGTCGGCGTACCCGGCCTGGGTGAGCAGCAGCAGGTGGTTGCCGAGCGGTTCGTCGGGCAGGCCGAGGGGCGCCAGCACCGCCTTGGCGATGGCCCGGCGGTCCACCGCGCGGGCCACGGCGTGCCGCACCTGCTCGTCGGCGAGCGGCCCGGTGGAACCGTTGAGGGCGAGCTGCGTGTAGGAGGCGGCGCGCGTCCGGTAGACGGCCACGTGCTTGCCGGTCACGTCACGGTCGACCTCGGCCACGTCCAGCGCGCCGGAGGCCAGGTCGGCGGCCCGCTGATGGGCGGGCGTGGCGGCGAGGACCAGCTGGGACAGCTTGGCGCGGTCGCCCCACCACTTGGTGTTGCGGACCAGCGTGACGGACTTCCCGCTCGCGCTGCGGACGGCGAAGGGCCCGCCGGCCACCGGCAGCTCGCGGCGCGCGCCCTCGTTGAAGGCCTTGGCGGTGCCGGTGACGGCCTTGGGGTACAGCGGGGTGAACAGCGACTGCCAGTCCGCGTACCGCTTCTCGAAGGTGACCTTCACCTCGTGCGCGTCCTTGCCGGCCTTGACCGAGGAGATCCGGTCGTACCCTGCGTTGCGCGCGGTCCAGTAGGCGTCCTCGGTGCCGCGCAGCGCCTTCCACTGCGCGGCGAAGTCGGCGGCGCCGATCGGACGGCCGTCGCTCCAGACCGCCTTGGGGTTGAGCCGGTACGACACGACCTGCTGCGGCTCGCTCCGCACCACCTTGGCCGACCGCAGCAGGTCGGTGTCCAGGTACGGGCGGCCCTTCCCGTCCAGCCGGAAGGCGGCGGGCAGCACGGCCGCGGCGACCAGGGCGGTGGCGTCGTTCGCCCCGGACTGGAACGCGTTCAGGGTGCCGGGCGCCGCGTCCACGGCCCAGCGCAGGGTGCCTCCGTCGCGCACCCCGTCCCGGGGCGCCGAGGCGAGGTCGGTCCCTGCGAGGGGGTCGTCCTTGCCGGCGGAGCACCCGGCGGAGGCGGCGACCACGGCGGCGAGTGCCACGGCGGTCGCGGAGCGGATCAAGGTGGCGCTGCGGGCCATGCGTGCGTACCTCCGCGAGGGGGCCATGATCACAGGACGGCCTATTTGCCGCTTATCGCACCTACTGAAAGCCATTCCGCGACCGCGGACGCCGTCGACACGTCGCGTGCCCCCGCCTCCCACCCGCCCGGCGCAACGCCTGCGCGGGCCCCCGGCCCCGTGCGCCGGACACCACCCCCGCACGGGTGCGCGGCCTTCGGGGGAATCACGCGCCACGGCGCGTTCGCACAGGGCGCGCGCCACCCGTAGGTGGGACAATCCCTGCAGATCTCTTCCCAAGCGCGACTGTGACGCGCGACACTCGCTTGGCGTTAGCGTCGTGCACCCGCAACGTGGCGGAGGTGAGGACAGCCATGTCCCTGCAGGACGAACTTGCATCGGTACAACGCCGGCTGGATGAACTGGGCCGGGCCGTGTCCAAGCTGGAGCAGCACGTCGGCGACAGCCTGGACATGAGGCGTGTCCGTGCCGACACCAAGCACCTCAGCGACGACCTCGCGCTGCTGCGCGACAGCGTCGGCACCACCCCGGCCGGGCAGAAGGCGCGGCAGGAGATGGTGACGATCCCGGATACGCCGTACGACCCCAGTCTCTGGTCCGGCGCGGAAGACGAAGGGCTGGGGGCGCCGGACCGCCGAGCGCCCTAGGAGTAGTCCTTGGCCACCGACACACAACCGCCCGCTCCACCGACACCACCCGCTCCACCCGCGCGCCACGGCGTCCTTTCCGCCGGGCGCGCGGCCATTCCGGCACGACACCTGCGCACCGACCGCTGGTGGCTGCAGCCGCTGCTCACCGCGCTCGGCCTGGGCGCCTTCGTCGTCTACTCGACGTGGCGGGCCTTCGCGAACGCGCACTACTACGCCGAGCCGTACGTCTCGCCGTTCTACTCGCCCTGCCTCGGCTCGAACTGCGTGGACATGCCGCTCGGCGCACGCTGGCCGCTGTTCGGCGACTGGTGGGGGCTGTCCCCCGCCCTGCTGGTGCTGATCTTCCCGCTGGGCTTCCGGCTGACCTGCTACTACTACCGCAAGGCGTACTACCGCGGCTTCTGGGCCTCGCCACCCGCCTGCGCGGTGGCCGAACCGCACGAGAAGTACACCGGTGAGACGCGGTTCCCGCTGGTCCTGCAGAACATCCACCGGTACTTCTTCTACTTCGCCATCCCGGTCGCCGGGATCCTGACCTACGACGTCGTGCTCGCCTTCCGGGACGAGCACGGGGCGTGGGGCCACATGGGCCTCGGCACCCTGGTGCTGCTGGTGAACATCGCCCTGATCTGGGCGTACACCTTCTCGTGCCACTCCTGCCGGCACATCGTGGGCGGCCGGCTGCGGCACTTCTCCCGGCATCCGGTGCGCTACCGCATGTGGACCTGGGTGGGGAAGCTCAACTCCCGCCACATGCTGCTGGCCTGGCTGTCGCTGGTGAGCGTGGCGCTCGCCGATCTCTATGTCTACCTGGTCGCCAGTGGGGCGTTCGACGATCCGAGGTTCTTCTGATGGCACAAGTCGAACGGCACGCGTACGACGTCGTCGTGGTCGGCGCGGGCGGGGCGGGGCTGCGCGCCGCCATCGAAGCGCGCGAGCAGGGCATGCGCACCGCCGTGATCTGCAAGTCGCTCTTCGGCAAGGC
This sequence comes from Streptomyces sp. NPDC001902, assembly GCF_042891295.1. NCBI lineage: Bacteria > Bacillati > Actinomycetota > Actinomycetes > Kitasatosporales > Streptomycetaceae > Streptomyces > Streptomyces sp. NPDC001902. Next base: position 356,091 of record NZ_JBIATA010000002.1, read on the forward strand.
GCACACGGTGATGGCCGAGGGCGGCATCGCCGCGAGCATGGCCAACGTCAATCCGCACGACAACTGGCAGGTCCACTTCCGCGACACCATGCGCGGCGGGAAGTTCCTCAACCAGTGGCGGATGGCGGAGCTGCACGCCCGCGAGGCGCCGGACCGGGTGTGGGAGCTGGAGACCTGGGGCGCGCTCTTCGACCGCACGAAGGACGGGAAGATCTCCCAGCGCAACTTCGGCGGTCACGAGTACCCGCGCCTGGCGCACGTCGGCGACCGTACGGGCCTGGAGCTGATCCGCACCCTCCAGCAGAAGATCGTCTCGCTGCAGCAGGAGGACCACCGGGAGCACGGGGACTACGAGGCCCGGCTGAAGGTCTTCCAGGAGTGCACGGTCACCCGGGTGCTCAAGGACGGCGACCGCGTCTCCGGGATCTTCGGCTACGTCCGCGAATCGGGGCGCTTCTTCGTCGTCGAGGCGCCGGCCGTGGTGCTGGCGACCGGCGGCATCGGCAAGTCCTTCAAGGTGACGTCGAACTCCTGGGAGTACACCGGCGACGGGCACGCACTGGCGCTGCTGGCCGGGGCACCGCTGATCAACATGGAGTTCGTGCAGTTCCACCCGACGGGGATGGTCTGGCCGCCGTCGGTGAAGGGCATCCTCGTCACCGAGTCGGTGCGCGGCGACGGCGGGGTGCTGCGGAACTCCGAGGGCAAGCGGTTCATGTTCGACTACGTCCCGGACGTCTTCAAGGAGAAGTACGCCCAGAGCGAGGACGAGGGCGACCGCTGGTACGAGGACCCGGACAACAACCGCCGGCCCCCGGAACTGCTCCCCCGCGACGAGGTGGCCCGCGCCATCAACTCCGAGGTCAAGGCCGGCCGTGGTTCCCCGCACGGCGGGGTCTTCCTGGACGTGTCGACCCGGCTGCCGGCCGAGGTCATCCGGCGCAAACTGCCCTCGATGCACCACCAGTTCAAGGAGCTGGCGGACGTCGACATCACCACCGAGGCCATGGAGGTCGGCCCCACCTGCCACTACGTGATGGGCGGCGTGGACGTCGACCCGGACTCGGCTGCGGCGACCGGGGTGCCCGGGCTGTTCGCGGCCGGCGAGGTGGCCGGCGGCATGCACGGCTCCAACCGGCTGGGCGGCAACTCGCTCTCGGACCTGCTGGTCTTCGGGCGCCGGGCGGGCCTGCACGCGGCGCAGTACGCGGCCGGGACCGGCGGCACGCGTCCGGCCGTCGCGGAGTGGCAGGTCGACGCCGCCGCGGCGGAGGCACTGCGGCCGTTCAGCGCGGAGGCCGGGGCCGTGCCGGACGGGGTCCCGGAGAACCCGTACACGCTCCACCAGGAGCTGCAGCAGACCATGAACGACCTGGTCGGCATCATCCGCCGGCAGGGCGAGATGGAGGAGGCGCTGACCCGGCTGGACGCGCTGCGGGTACGGGCCCGGCGGGCCGGCGTCGAGGGGCACCGGCAGTTCAACCCGGGCTGGCACCTCGCCATCGACCTGCGGAACATGCTGCTGGTCAGCGAGTGCGTGGCCCGGGCGGCGCTGGAGCGCACGGAGTCCCGGGGCGGCCACACCCGCGACGACCATCCGGAGATGGACCGCCGCTGGCGCAAGCTCAACCTGGTCTGCGAACTGGCCGAGCCGGCGGACGCGTTCGGCGAGGTGTCGGTCACGCGGCGCGAGATGGACCCGATCCGGCCCGACCTGCTCGCGCTCTTCGAGAAGGACGAGTTGCTGAAGTACCTGACGGACGAGGAGCTGGACCGGTGAGCACGTACACGGCGCACTTCAGGGTCTGGCGTGGCGACGCGGACGGCGGCGGGCTGCAGGACTACCAGGTCGAGGTCCACGACGGCGAGGTGGTCCTCGACATCATCCACCGGCTGCAGGCGACCCAGGCGGGCGACCTGGCGGTGCGGTGGAACTGCAAGGCCGGAAAGTGCGGCTCGTGCAGTGCCGAGGTCAACGGCAGGCCGCGACTGATGTGCATGACCCGCATGTCGGTGTTCGGCCGGGACGAGACCATCACGGTCACGCCGATGCGGACCTTCCCCGTGGTGCGGGACCTGGTGACGGACGTGTCCTTCAACTACGAGAAGGCGCGGGAGGTACCGTCCTTCGTCCCGCCCGAGGGCGTGGCGCCGGGCGAGTACCGGATGCTCCAGGAGGACGTGGAGCGCTCGCAGGAGTTCCGCAAGTGCATCGAGTGCTTCCTGTGCCAGGACACCTGCCACGTGGTCCGTGACCACGAGGAGAACAAGAAGGCGTTCGCCGGTCCGCGCTTCCTGATGCGGGTGGCGGAGCTGGACATGCACCCGCTGGACGCGGCGGAGGAGCAGGGCCTGGACCGCAAGCGGTCCGCCCAGGACGAGCACGGGCTCGGCTACTGCAACATCACCAAGTGCTGCACCGAGGTCTGCCCCGAGCACATCAAGATCACCGACAACGCGCTCATCCCCCTCAAGGAGCGCGCGGTGGACCGCAAGTACGACCCGCTGGTCTGGCTCGGCAACAGGATCCGGCGCAGGAGCTGACCCCTGCGGGGCTCCCCCGCGGTGGAGGCGCTGCTCAGAAGAGGCTGAGCAGCGCCTCTATCGTGTCCTCGCCGGTGCTGCCCTCGCCGTCCGAGGGCAGGTCCAGCTCGAACCAGACGGTCTTGCCCCGATGGGTGCGCCGGGAACCCCAGCGGGTGCTGAGCAGGGAGACCAGCTGCAGTCCGCGGCCGCCCTCGTCGGTGGCCCGGGCGCGTCGGCGGCGCGGCTGGGCGAGCGCGTCGTCCCAGACCTCGCACACCAGGGTGCGGTCGCGCAGCAGGCGCAGCCGGATGTCGCCCTGGCCGTGCCGCAGGGCGTTGGTGACCAGTTCGCTGACGAGCAGTTCGGTGGTGTCGACCAGCGCGGCCAGGCCCCAGGCGACCAGGCAGTCGCGGGCGAGCTCGCGGGCGCGGGCCACCGAGCGGGGGTTGGGCTCCAGCGTCCAGTCCCCCACGGAGTCCTCGGGCAGGCCGTGGACGCGCGCCATGAGCAGGGCGATGTCGTCCTCGCCGTGGGCGGTGTCGAGCCGGGCGAGTATGTGGTCGCAGACGTCCTCCAGCGGGCGCTGGGGTTCGTCGAGCGCGGCACGGAAGGCGCGCAGGCCCTCGTCGAGCGGGTGGTTGCGGGACTCGACGAGACCGTCGGTGTACAGGGCCAGGAGGGCGCCGTCCGGCAGGTCGACCTCGACCTCCTCGAAGGGCTCGCCGCCGACGCCCAGCGGCATGCCGGTGGGCACCTCCAGCATCATGGCCTGCTCACCGGGTTCGACCAGGACCGGCGGCAGGTGGCCGGCGTTGGCGATGGTGACCCGCCGGGTGATGGCGTCGTAGACGGCGTAGACGCAGGTGGCGAGGTAGACCTCGGACAGGTCCGAGCCGTCGGCCTCCTTGCCGCGTCGGTTGCTGCGGCCGTCGCCGCTGCCCCCGAGGCCGCGGGCGACCTCGTCGAGGGCGGAGAGCACGTCGGCGGGCTCGATGTCCAGGAGCGCCAGGGTGCGTACGGCGGTGCGCAGCTCGCCCATGGCGACGGCGGCGCGCAGTCCGCGGCCCATGACGTCGCCCACGACGAGCGCGGTGCGGTGGCCGGGGAGCTCGATGACGTCGAACCAGTCGCCGCCGACCTCGGTCTCCATGTTGCCGGGCAGGTAGCGGCAGGCGATGTCGAGTCCGGCGGCCTCGGGGTTGCCGGGCGGGAGGAGGCTGCGCTGCAGGATGAGGGCGCGTTCGTGCTCGCGCCGGTAGAGCCGGGCGTTGTCGATGAAGACGGCGGCGCGGGCGGCGAGTTCCTCGGCGAGCATCCGGTCGCGCTCGGAGAACGGTTCGCTGCCCTTGGCGCGGGCGAACTGGACCAGGCCCAGGACGGTGTCGCGGGCGACGACGGGCACGGCGAGGGTGGACTGCACCAGGCCCCCGCCGAGTTCGCCGAGCTCCACCTCCGGGTCGCCGCCGTCGGCGCCTATGACCTGGGTCTGGGCGGTGCGCAGGGCGCCCGCCCAGGGGGAGTTGAAGGGGTAGCGGTGGACGGCGCCCACGGAGACCGGGCCGCCCGTGTGGCCGCCGTCCAGGGGGGCGACGGGCGCGTCGGAGACGGCGCTGGCGAAGGCGACCCGGCGGACCTCGCCGCTGCCGTCCGCGGTGCCGACCGGGCCCTCCTCGCCGACCAGGAGCGCCTGGTAGAGGTCGACGGAGGCCAGGTCGCAGAAGTGCGGCACGGCGACGTCGAGCAGTTCGCGGGCGGTGGTCTCCAGGTCCAGGGAACTGCCGATGCGCCGGCTGGCCTCGTTGAGCAGGGCCAGGTTGCGCCGGGTGTGCGCGGCCTCCCGCTCGGCGCGCTGGCGTCCCGTGACGTCCTGGGCGAGGCCGGCGACGCCGATGGGGCGGCCGCTGCCGCTGTGCAGCCGGTACAGCGAGATCGCCCAGCGCCTGCGGTTGTTGGCGCCGGATCCCGAGGAGACGGTGCCGACGATCGTCATGTCCAGCACCGGGTCGCCGCTGTCGAGCACCTGCTTGAGCGCGGCGGTGAGCCGGTCCGCCTCGACGCGGGAGAGGAAGTCGTGCGGGGTGCGGCCCCGGTGGTCGCCGGGGCTGCGGCCGAAGACGGTGGCGAAGCGCTGGTTGACGCGGAGCAGCTTGAGGTTGGTGTCGAAGAGGATGAAGCCCATCGGCGACTGGCCGAACACCGCCTGCGAGGAGGCGAGATCGGTCTCGATCTGACGCAGGACGCGGACGTCCACGGCGATGCAGAGCGCCCCGCGCCCGCCGGTCTCGCTCCGCGAGGGCATGACGTAGACCTCGGCCAGGCCCTCCTGGCCGGCCTTGTCGCGGTACGGCACGGTGCCGATCCACTCGCGCCCGTCGAGGATCTCCGCGATGCGCTCGTGCGCCCGGGTACGCCGGTCCTCGGGGACGAAGGCGGTGATCGGGTCCTGGCCCAGCGCCTCGGAGGCGGGTACGCCGAAGAACTCCTCGGCGCGCTCGCTCCACTGCTCGATCCGCCCGTCGGGGCCGAGGGAGAACGAGGCCACCCGGATGTAGTCGTAGAGGGAGCCGGGCGGACTGGACTGCCAGGCGCTCTGTGTCACGGCCTCAGGGTTCCGGGGCCCAACAACCCCCGACGGCTCATCGTTCACGCCCGACCCCTCCAGCTCACACATACGGACCGGCTGGTGCCGAGTATTCAGCATTACCCCCGTTCCGCACATGCACTTGTCGATCACAGCATCATCTCGAGGCGTACGAATTCCGCCGACGCCCCACTTCAACTACCCTGCTCCGGCCCGCCGAACCGTGCGTGACCGGTCATCCGCGCGGGCCGCCCGCGGCGGTCGCCGGGGCGGGGAGGGCGAGCTCGAACCAGACCGTCTTCCCCAGCGGCCCGTGCCGCGTGCCCCAGCGACGGGAGGTGCGGGCGACCAGTTGCAGCCCGCGGCCGCCCTCGTCCTCCTCGCCCGCGGCGCGCCGGCGGGGCGGGTCGGGCAGCGGGTCGGAGACCTCGACCAGCAGCGAGGTGCCGCGCACCATGCGCACGCCGATGGGTCCGCGGGCGTACCGAAGGGAGTTGGTGACGAGTTCGCTGACGAGCAGCACGGTGACGTCGGAGAGGTCGCGCAGCCCCCAGTCCCGGAGGGTCTCCCGTACCTGGCGCCGGGCACGGCGGACGGCGCTCGGCTCGGCCGCGAACGTCCAGTGGGCGGTGCTGCCCTCCGGGAGGCCGCCGAGGCGGGCCATGAGCAGGGCCACGTCGTCGGGTTCACGGCCGTGGGCGAGGGTGGCCAGCAGGTCGTCGCAGGCCTCCTCCAGCGAGCGCAGCGGACGGCGGGCGAGCACCGACCGGAGCCGGTCCATGCCGATCCCGATGTCCTCGCCGCGCGCCTCGACCAGGCCGTCGGTGTAGAGCACGAGGACAGAGGAGTCGGGCACGTCGAGCTCGACCGACTCGAAGTCCACGCCGCCGACGCCCAGCGGCACCCCGGCCGGGGAGTCCAGCAGCCGGGCCCGGCCGCCCCCGTGGGCGCCGGGCTCCACCAGGACCGGCGGCGGGTGCCCGGCGCGGGCCACGACGAGCCGCCGGGTGGAAGGGTCGTAGACGGCGTAGACGCAGGTCGCGGTCCAGCCCTCGGCGGTGCCCGCGGCCAGGTCGTCGCCGAGGTCGTCGACGCGGCGCAGCAGTTCCTCCGGCGCCATCTCCAGGGCGGCAAGGGTCCGTACGGCGGTGCGCAGCCGGCCCATCGTGGCGGCGGCGCGCAGCCCGTGGCCGATGACGTCCCCGACCACGAGGGCGACCCGGCCGCCGGCGAGCGGGATGACGTCGAACCAGTCCCCGCCCGCCGCCGCCCCGGTGCTGCCGGGGACGTAGCGGAAGGCGAGGTCGACGCCGGGCGGCTCGGGCACGCTCTGCGGCAGCAGGCTGCGCTGCAGCATCAGGGCGCCCTCGCGTTCGCGGATGTAGAGGCGGGCGTTGTCCAGAGCGGCGGCGGAGCGGTCGCACAGTTCCATGGCGAGGGCGACGTCGTCGGCGTCGAAGGGTTCGCGCCCGCCGGCGCGGCTGACGACCAGCAGCCCGAGGACGATGCCGCGGGCCCGCAGCGGGGCGACCATCAGCGAGTGGATGCCGAGGTCCAGGGCGGCCTGCACCTTGGGGTCGCCCGGGAAGGTGGCGACGGTGTCGCGCAGTTCGTCCGCGCTGCGCACCAGGGCGGGCCGCGCACTGTGCAGCACGGAGCCGAAGACGGACGCCCGGTCGACCTGGATGACCTTGCCGATGCCGATCATCCGGTCGACCAGGGGGCCCTCCTTGGCCGCCCCGATGCCGAGCTGGCGCATCTCGGTGCGCTCCCCGTACGGGGCGCCGGGCAGCTCCCCGCCGTCCGGCACGGCCGCGTGCAGGATCACCCCGCTGTAGTCGCTGAACCGCGGCACGACGGTCCTGGCCAGTTCCTCGGCGATCCGCCGTACGTCCAGCAGGTCCGCCAGGCGTGAGCCGACGTCGTTGAGCAGCGCCAGCCGGCGCCGGGCCCGCTCGATCTTCTCGGCGCTCTGCTGGCGCTCCGTCACGTCCATCACGGTGCAGCTGATGCCCAGCACCCGGCCCGCCCGGTCCTCCAGCCGGTGGTACGACACCGAGCGCCACCCCCCGGCCGGGCCCGGCACCACGACGTCGATGACCGCGCGCCCGGTGGCCAGCACGTGCCGCTGGAGGGTGGCGAGCTCGTCGGCGGCCTCGGCGGCCACGATCTCCTCGACGCGGTGCCCGAGGGTGTCCTGGGCGGGGACGCCGTTCATCCGCGCCAGGGCCTCGTTGACACGGACGTAGCGCAGCTCGGTGTCGAAGATCGCGACGCCGAGGGGCGAGGAGCCGAAGAGCGAGTCCAGTGCCGCCAGGTCGTGCTCCATGCTGCGGATCCGGCTGGTCTCGGCGATCGACACCAGGACGAAGGGCCGGCCGTCGCCGTCCACGAGGAGCGAGGCGCGCGCCTCGACCTGCACCTGGTGGCCGTCGCGGTGCCGGACGGAGAGGATGCCCTCCCAGCGGCCGGTGCGCAGCAGCTCGGCGAGGATGCGTTCGGCGGGACCGGGGCGGGGCACGGAGGCCGTCCGGCGGGCGGCGGGCGGTGTCCTCCACGGCCGGCCGTCCTCGCCGGGGCCGATCAGGGCGGAGACCCGGCGGCCCACGATGTGCTCGCCCGCCCAGCCGAGCATCTCCTCCGCGAGCGGGCTCCAGAGCAGGACGCGGCCGGAGGTGTCGAGCATGACCACGGCCAGCCGCAGTGTGTCCAGGAGCGTCCCCGAAGCGGTGGGCCCGCCCGGCGCCGGTCCCGCGGGTCCGGGCTGGAGACCGGCGTGGGCACGTCCGTGCCCGGCCGGGGACTCGGGGGGTCCCGGGTCCTCGCCCTTGCCTGTGCCGTCCTCGCTCCCGTTCACGTGTGGGGACCCCAGACCATTGCAGGGCCACCGGCTCAGGGCCGGCCGACCGTCGGCGGATCAATCCCCCCATACCCGATATTCCGCGCCGCATATCCGTCCTGGCGCGCCGTGGGGCGGTCCCGGGGGAGCCGGGTCGGTCAGCCCGGGGTCGACCCCTGGACGGCCCGGGCCGCCGCCCAGGCGGCCGCGGGACGGTCCTGGTCGAGCCAGTCGACCTCGTCGAGACGGTCGGGGGTGAGCCAGCGCAGCTCGTCGTGGTCCTCCAGCGGCCGGGGCTCCCCGGACAGGATGCGGGCCGTCCACACCTGCAGGACGTAGCCGCGGCCCAGTGGCCATTCGCCGGGGACCCGCTCCAGTGCCTCGGCCTCCACGCCCAGTTCCTCGCGCAGCTCACGGGTCAGCGCCTGCGGCGCCGTCTCCCCGGGTTCGAGCTTGCCGCCGGGCAGTTCCCACCGCCCCGCCAGCTCCGGCGGCGCACTGCGCCGCGCCGCGAGCAGCCTGCCCCGGTCGAGCACGGCCGCGCCGACCACCACCGTCACGTCGTGCGTCGTCATGGGCGGCACCCTATCCGTGGCGGCTGTCGCGGCGGCCGTCGGTGGACGGCTACGACGCGCGGCGGTCGATCCGCTCGATGAGGTACAGCTGCTTGTGGCTGCGCGCGTCCAGGGTGTCGGCGACACGTTCGGCCTCCTGCCGGGTGGCGTAGCGGCCGACCCGGTATCGGTTGCCGTTGTCGTCCTGACGTATGACGACCCAGACCAGCTCGCTCATCGGATGTCCTCCAGGTGCGCCACGTTGGCCCGGTCGTCGTCCTCGCCGCTCGGGACGCCGGCGAACCAGGCGTCGAGGATCTCCTTGAGCAGGGGCTCGCTGGTCAGACGCAGGCTCAGGGCGAGGGCGTTGGCGTCGTTCCACTTGCGGGCGCCGTCCGCGGAGTAGGCGTCGACGCACAGGGCGGCACGGACGCCGGACACCTTGTTGGCGGCGATGGCGGCCCCCGTGCCCGTCCAGCAGCACACGACGGCCTGGTCCGCGCGACCCTCCGCGAGGTCCCGGGCGGCGCTCTCCGCGCTCCACGCCCAGTCCTTGCGGTCGCCGGCGCGCAGGGCGCCGTAGGCGATCACGGTGTGGCCGCGGCGGCGCAGTTCGTCGACGACCAGCCGCGCAACGGGCTCGTCCATGTCCGAGGAAACGGCGATGCGCATATGCCGGAGCCTACGCCCGAACGTGACGCGCCGGACACGTTCGGGCAGTATTCGACTCGATCGGGCCATGTTCGATTGGGAGTTGACTCAGAAGCGGCTCTTGTCCGCGCCTCGCGCGCATCGGCGCGCGCCCCGGAGCCGCCCTGCACGCCCCGCGCACCGCCGGCGCCCCGCGCCCACGCGGCCCACCAGCGGACTTGCGGACACCGACGCGGAAGCGACGCTGCCCGCCAGGCGCCCAGGGCTCAGCCGGTGCGGCCCGCCGGCCTCGCCCGGCGCCCGGGCGGCGTCACTTCACCGGCATCCGGTACGACACCCGGTAGCGGTCGGCCGGGATGACGATGTCCGCGGTCTCGACGGCAAGCCCGGAGGCGTAGTACGTCCGGTGGATCTCGATGACCACGTGACCGGGCACCCCGCCCAGCACCGCGGTCTCCTCGGCGAGTCCTGGCCGGGCACCGACGTCCTCGGCCACGTTGTCGACCACGACGTCGAGCGCCGCCATGCGATCCACCACGCCCTGACCGGCCAACGGGCCCTCCTCCGGCAGCAGGACGGGCGAGCGGCCGGTCACCGACAGCGGCTCCCAGGAGGTGGCCATCATCATCGGCTCGCCCTCCGTCCGGTAGAGGTAGCGCGTGCGCATCACGCGGTCGCCCGGCTTGATGCCGAGCCGCTCCGCGACGCGCGCGTTCGCCGCCTCCTGGAAGCTGTTCGACTCCCAGGTGCCCTTGAAGCCCTCGTCGGCCTGCTCCTGCCGGAACGGCGTCGCCTGGCCGCTGCCCGGCCGGTAGCCGGTGCGCACGACCAGCCGCGGGTCGGGGCGTTCGCGCACGTACGTGCCCGAGCCGGACCGGCCCTCGACGAAGCCCTCGGCCATCAGCACCTTGCGGGCCTCCAGGGCGACGGTGTCCGACACCCCGTACTCCGCCCTGATGCGGGCCTGCGAGGGCAGGCGGGTGTGCGGAGGGAGGCTGCCGTCGAGGATCTTGCGGCGGAGATCCTCGGCGACGCGCAGGTACGCGGGCTGCTCACCGAAAGGCACGTGCCCCTCCCTCGGGTTGACTGTGTGCAACAGCTTGACAACTCAGGGTTGCCACCCGCAAGCCTTCCGCAAGGCTTTACCCGTGTCGCGTCACCCGGGCAGCAGATCGAAGGCCGCGAGCACCACCCGTGCGTGCTGCTCCGCCTGCTGGCGCACCGGGATCCAGCGGGCCCGGTGGGCGGTCTCGTACGCCTCGCACCAGTCCGCCACCAGCCCCTCCAGCAGTTCACGCACGGCCACCAGCGGGGTCGGCCCGTGGTCCACGGTACGGACCACCCGCAGCAGCATCGCGGCGGCGCGCAGCGGCAGTCGCTGCGCGTAGATCTCGACGCTGCTGACCCGCGCCCGGGTCATCGCGGGCAGCGGCGGCGCGGCCGCGGTGCGCAGGGCCGGGTCCCAGTCCGCGGCCAGCGCCGGGCCGACCGCGACGATCTCCCGCGCCGCGCGCAGCAACGGCCCGCCGTCCCCGGGCAGGTGCGGGCCCACCTCCCCGATGAGCCCGCCGACCAGCAGGCTCGCGCGGCGCAGCGCCTCCCCCGCCGTGCGCAGCGCGCCGTCGGCACCCGGGTGCGGCGAGGTGTCGGCGGCGCGGTCGCACGCCCACATGGGCACCTCGGCGATCGCGGTGACCCCGCCGTACCGGTGGGCGTACGTCCAGGTCGAGTTGGAGGCGTCCTCGCGCGGGCCGCCGGGCGGCGGCAGCACGTACACCCCCGGGCCGGGGCTCGGCCAGTGGAATGCGTCGGAGGAACCGGCCTCCAGGGGGATGTCGAACTCGGCGGCGGACTTGGCGATCCGCTCCGCGAGCCGTGGGATCTCCCGGGTCACCTGGATGAAGGTGCCGCCCACGTCGATGCCGTGCAGCGAGCACTGCAGCACCGGCCGCAGCTCGTCGATGACCCCGATCAGCGCGCGGGTCTCGGGCAGTGCGCCGTCCAGCGTGCCGTCGTCCGGCAGCCACTCGGGCTGCTCGGCGGCGCGCGGGCGGAAGAAGTGCCGGTAGTGGCCGAGCATGGTGAACCGGGCGTCGGGGACGGCCTCGTTGAGCCGGGCGCCGTCCGGGTCCGCGCAGAGCAGGAAGTGCCAGGCGGCGTCGGCCCCGTCCCGCAGCACGGGGTCGGCGGTGACCCGCCGGGCCAGCAGCAGCACGGTGGCACCGCCGACCATCTCGTTGGCGTGCGGGCCGGCCACGACCAGGACGTTGCGCGATCCGTGCCCGACCGAGAGCAGCAGCAGCGGCTCCCCGGCCCGGGAGAGGCCCACCGTCCGCAGCCGGCAGACGTCGGGCCGGCGGAGCGCCAGGGCCCTGGCCGCCGCGGCGACCTCGTCCACGGTCGGGTAGCGCTCGCCGACAGCGGTCTCCCCCGGAGATGTCATGCAGCCCCCCGCATCGGTCCCTACGGTCAGGTTCGGATTGTTCCAATCCGTACGGAGCCGGGGCTAGAGCGCGTCGGGCGGCTGTCGGACCCGACACGGCGAAGGGGTACGGCTGCTGACGCAGCCGTACCCCTTCTCCGCCCGGCGGGTGCCGGTGCGCGGTCAGTGCCGGCCGGCGGCCTGACGGCGACGGGTCGCGAGGACCACACCGCCACCGGCGGCCAGCAGCACGGCCGCGGCGGCCGAGATCATGCCCACGTTGCTGCTGCCGGTCTCGGCGAGGTCACCCGAGCCGCCGTTGGGGGACTCCGAGGTCGCGGCCTCGACGGACTCGGACGCCGAGGCGGACGCCGACGCCGACTCCGAGGCCGGGGCGGTGGCCGAGGGGGTCTCGGTCGCGGCGGGGGTGGTCTCCTCGCCGCCGGCCGGAGTGGTCTCGCCACCGGCGGGGGTGGTCTCGCCGCCCGAGGGGGTGGTCGGGGTCGAGGTGGCGGGGGTGGACGGGACGGTCTGCGTGGTGCAGTCCTTCGTGCCGCCGTTCCACCAGGCGATCTTCTTGTCGCCGATGACCGCGTGGTCCGGGCCCTCGGGCAGGTCGCCGTGCTCGTAGCCGTCGTTGGCGTCCAGGACGCCGTCGTACTTCTTGTTGCCGTAGTACAGGTCGATCTGCGCGAAGCAGGTGACGTCCGGCACGGCCACGTCGAGGGTGTCGGTGCCGGTGGTGATCTTCACGGTGTCCCAGTCGTGGAACACCTGCTTGCCGGAGGTCTGGAAGGTGGCGCCGTGGGTGCGGTAGGAGGCGAGGGACACGGTGCAGGACGAGGAGCCGTCCGCGACCCGGACCCTGACGTGGACCTTGCCGTCCTCGCCGGGCTTGAGGTTGACGTCGTCGACCTTGACCGACGGGTACCAGGCCGTGCCGTCGAGCGAGAACTCGCAGCGGTCGGTGGAGGTCTTGGTGCCGCCGCCCTGGCCGGGCTTGTAGCCGTGGTGGCCACCGCGGTCCCAGCCCTTGCCGCCCGGGCAGTCGCCGGCCCAGGCGGAGGTGGCACCCACGGCGGTGAGGGCGACGGCCGCGGCGCTCACGCCCAGCAGCCGTCCGACGGTGACACGTCGCGATATGGACATGCAGAACCCAATCTTGGCGTTGCGTGGCCCGGCGGGCGCGGCTGACGGCAGCTCTCCCCGTACGTGAGCAGGCCGAGGCGTCACCGGGCGAGTGGTCGAAGTGCACACGGGGCTCATCGGCCCCAGTGGCACCACGCATCGTCGTGGCTCTGTCAATGGGCTGTCAACCTGGGGCGACGCAAAGGCTCGTGGACCGAGGTCTCGATCCGGTGCACCGCGGTCATCGCGCCGAAGGCCAGCACCCGCACCAGATCGGCGTCGTAGGGGTCGGGATCGGCGATCCGCCAGGCCTCGGCGTCCGCCTCGGTGATCCGGTACGGGGCGAGCGCGGCGAGCAGCGCCAGCCGTGCGCCGGGCCGTTCGGCGGCGGGTACGGCGGCGAGCGGAGCTGCGGTCCAGTCGCCGCCGAGCGGCGGATGCGCGCCGTCCCAGGCGTCGACCGCGGCCACGACCGCCTCCCGGGCCGCGTCGCCGAGCCGCTGCCCGCCCACGGCGGCGGCCCGCCGCAGCGCGGCGAAGGCGGTGCCCACCGGGGCGTCCGCGGCCCACTCCGGCGCGGGCCCGGCCGGGCCGCGCAGCAGGGGCAGGCTGGCCCCCGGCGGCAGCGGCCGGCGGACGGTGCGGGCCAGGGCCCGGCCACCCAGGCTGCGCACCAGCCGCAGCCGCTGCAGTCCGCCGGGGAGCATGTCCTCGGTCAGCAGGGCGGACACCATCCGGTTGACGAAGTGGAAGGCGAGCGCGGTGCCGATGAACTCCGGCGCGTCCTGCGGGCCGAAGGGGTATGCCACGGCCGCGGGGGCGCCGGGGGTCGCGGTCGCCCCGCCCCAGGCGACCAGCGCGGCCTGGGCGGGGTCGTCCGGCGTGCCGCCGCGGGCGACCGTCTCGGCGAGGCGGTGGTCACCCGTGGCGTGCAGCAGGACGGTGTGCGCGTCCACGCAGAAGGGGCAGCGGTTCGCCGCCGACACCCCCAGGGCGACGAGCTCCTTGTCGGTGCGCGGCACGCGGCCGGCCAGCAGCGACTCGCGCAGCACGGCCCAGGTCGCCGCGAGCAGGTCGGGGGCGGCCGACAGCGCGACGAAGGTCGGCGCGCGGCCGATGCCGAAGTCGGCGGCGAGCTGGGCGTAGACCTCGGCGGTACGGCCCGTGGCGTCGCCGGGTGGCGCGGGAGTGGTGAGACGGAAGGGCGTGGCCATGGCCGGGCCTCCTCGCTGACGGCTCGTGGACGGCGGTGTTCTCGACGGGTCGATGGTGGCCGCCCGGGGTCCCGCCGGTCGTCCTCCGGGGGAAGGGGGATGCCACTGCTCCGGGCGCCGGGGCCGTAGGCGGGACTACTCCACCGGGAGTAGCCGCGGAGCCGTCTTCGGGGAGGACGTGCCGCCCCGCTGGGCGGCGTAGGGTGCGGGCATGGGTGGCACGCTGATCGGGCGTCAGGGGTGGGCCGGGCTGCGGGGGTGGCGGGGCGTCGCCTTCGACGCGGTGATCGGCGTCGTCCTGGCCGTCGACGTCCTGCTGCTGCCCGGGGTGCCGCGCCCCTCGAACGCCCTCGACCTGGCACTGGGCCTGGTGGGCGCGCTGGCGGTCGCCGGGAGCCGCCGCCGGCCCGCGGCGGCACTGCTGCTGTGCACCGGCTGCATGCTGGCGTACGCGCTGCGGGTGCACCCCGGCCCCTCGGCGGCGTTCCCCGTGCTGGTCGCGGTCCACATGGCGGTCAGGTCGGGCGGGAAGCGGCTGCCGGTGCAGCTGTCGGCCCTGGCGTTCCTCACCGGCTACCTCGCCTCCGGGCAGCCCGCGCCGACCTCTGCGCAGTCCACCGCGCTGCTGCTCGGCTGGTTCCTGGCCTCGGTCGCCATGGCCGTGGTGGGCCGGCACCGCCGGGCCTACCTGGAGCAGCTGGAGCGGCGGGCGCTGGACGCCGAACGCACCCGCGAGGAGGCGGCGTTGCGCCGGGCCGGCGAGGAACGGCTGCGGATCGCCCGGGAGCTGCACGACTCGCTCACCCACAGCATCTCGATCATCAAGCTGCAGGCCGGGGTCGCCGTCCACCTGGCCCGCAAGCGCGGCGAAGAGGTGCCCGCCGCGCTGCTGGCGATCCAGGAGGCGAGCGGGGAGGCGATGCGGGAGCTGCGCGCGACCCTGGAGGTGCTGCGCGGCACCGGCGGCGGCCACGGGCTGGACCGGATCGAGGACCTCGTGGAGCGCTCGCGCACGGCCGGACTGCCCACCAGCGTCACGGTCGGCGGACGGGAACGGCCGCTGGCCGACGGGGTCGACCGGGCCGCCTACCGCATCGTGCAGGAGGCGCTCACCAACGTCACCCGGCACGCCGGTCCTGAGCCCCGGGCCACCGTCCGCATCGAGTACGGCGACCGGGAGCTGGTCGTCCAGATCGACGACGACGGCACCGCGGCCCCCGGCGACGGCCCGGTGCCCGGGGTCGGGCTGACCGGGATGCGGGAGCGGGTGACCGCGCTCGGCGGGCGGCTGCACGCCGGGCCGCGGCCCGAGGGCGGCTTCTCCGTGCGGGCCGAACTCCCCCTGGACGCACTGCCGGCGGCCGACGGCAGGACGGCGCCCGGGGCGCCCGGGGCGGCCGGGGCGCCGCTGGAGGAGGTGTCGTGATCCGCGTGCTGATCGTCGACGACCAGGCGCTGATGCGGGCGGGATTCCGCGCCCTCCTCGACGCCGAGGACGGCATCGAGGTGGTGGCCGAGGCGGGCGACGGTCAGCAGGGCGTCGAACTCGCCCGGCGCCACGTGCCCGACGTGGTGCTCCTCGACGTCCAGATGCCCGTGCTCGACGGGATCGGCGCGACCCGGCTGATCGCCGCCGATCCGCGGCTGGCCGGCGTCCACGTGGTCATCCTGACCAACTACGGCCTGGACGAGTACGTCTTCGACGCGCTGCGCGCCGGCGCCAGCGGATTCCTGCTGAAGGACACCGAACCCGCCGACCTCGTCCAGGCCATCCACGTCGCCGAGCGCGGCGACGCCCTGCTCTCCCCCGCCATCACGCGCAGACTGATCGGCGAGTTCGTCGCGCGGCCGCCCGACGCCACGCACGCGGCGGGCCTGGAGGCGCTGACCAACCGGGAGCGCGAGGTGCTCGCGCTCGTCGCCCGCGGGCTCAGCAACGACGAGGTCGCCGGGCGGATGGTCATCAGCCCGCTCACCGCCAAGACCCACGTCAGCCGGGCGATGACCAAGCTGGGCGCCCGCGACCGTGCCCAACTGGTCGTCTACGCCTACGAGTCGGGGCTGATCACACCGAAGGGTTCGCCGCCGCGACCGTCGTGGCCAGCCCCAGCGCCTCCCGCGCCCTGACGGCCTCCTCGTGGCCGCTGTGCGAGTCCGCCGCCTCGTAGTGCTCGTAGTAGGCGTCCGCGTCCTTCGCCGCGGCGGCCTTGACCCAGTGCGCGCGTGACTTCCCGGCCTCCGCCACGAGCGCGGCGACCGGTTGCTCGGCACCGGCCGGCCAGTCGTGGGCGTCCAGCGCCCGGGCCTCGGCGGCGAGGGCGACCGAGACCTCGCCGGCCCAGGTGCGGTAGCCCTCGAGGTCGTCCTCGACGTACTCCTCCTCCGGCCCCTTCGCCATGGCCTCGTTGAGGACGTTGGCGGCCTTCAGATAGGCGACCTGGTGCGCGTCGAGCGTGCTCGCGTCCTGCCGCAGGGAGCCCTTGAGCACGCCCTTCTCCTTGCCGAACACGCAGGTCACCTCCCGGTCCCCGAGCTTCCAGGTCCCCCGGTCCGGGGCGTAGTAGTACACCCTGACGTCCGCCGGCACCGCCCAGCTGTCCATGGCGTAGGTGTCGGACAACCGTTGACAGCGGTCCTCCACGAGGTCCTTGAGCTCCGTGTCGCCCGGGTAGCCCTGGGGCCCGGGCAGCCGGAAGGTCCCGACCACCTCGCCGGCGTGCCCCTGTGCGCAGGACACGGTGTCCATGTCGGAGGTCGGGGCCTCCAGGTCGCCTCCGGGGGTGTCGAAGCAGTCGCCCCGGCGCAGCGAGAAGGCGCCGTCGTCCCGCGCCCCTTCCCTGACGCCCTCCTTGAAGCCCTTGACGAACGCGGCGGCCCCACCGGCGAGCACCAGGGCGCACAGCAGCGTGCCGACGGCCGACAGCACCAGGCCGGTGACGGCCATGCCCTTGCCGCGCGCGCCCGTCCGTTTGATCTGCACCAGCGCGATCGTCCCCAGCACGACGCCGACCACCGGCAGCATGCACAGCAGCCCGGTCACCAGCGCGGCGACGGCGAGCCCGTTTAGCGGCGCCCGCTGCGCCGCGGGCGGGAGCGCCGGCTGGAGGGGGTACGACGGATACGGCGGAGGCTGCACGGAACGGCTCCTCACGGGCGGGTGGCGTGGCGAACGGCCGCGCGAATATATCCCGGCCTCCGCGACCCGCTGTCGGCGGCCACCGTTAGGGTTCTGCCAGCGGGGCGCCGACACCCGAGGGGGAGCCACGATGTCCGCCGAAGCGGCCGAACAGGCCTGGGACCGCATCGACTTCTGGCTGGGCGCCCACGCCCCGGCGACGTTCGCCATGCTCCACCCGCCGGCGCCGCGGGAGGAGATCGCCGCGGTGCAGCGGCGCATGGGCGTCACCTTCCCGCCGGACCTGGTGGCCACGCTGCGCCGGCACGACGGGGCGGACGAGGACTTCCTCCTGCCGACGCACGACGGTCTGCTGGGGACCCACGGATGCGAGGAGCGGTCCGGTTTCCTGCGCGGCATGCTGGCCGAGGTCCTCGACGAGGACGAGTTGGCGGAGAACGACGGCGCCTACTGGCACCACCGCTTCGTGCAGTTCGCCTCCTACGCCATCACCGCGGACGGCCTGACCGTGGATTGCCGCCCCGGCGCGTCCTTCGGCGCGGTCGGCCGCTTCTTCGACGGGGCCGGCACCGACTTCGGCCACGCCCCGTCGCTGGGCGCGTACCTGGGCGACGTCGCCGACAGCCTGGAGCGCGGGCTGCCCTTCCAGGGCGGCCGGACCTGGCCCGTCGTCAGCGACGGCGTCCTGGAGTGGGACGACTCCGAGCGCGCCCACCCCGAGTGGGGCGATCCCTCGGACCCGCTGCCCTCCCCCGACGACGCCTCGCTGCCGCCGCTGCCGCCGCGCGGCTCCGAGGAGCCGCTGCGCGCCGTCCACGTGCGCAAGCTGGGCGGTCTCGGCGCACTCGTGGCCACGCTCCCCCGCACGACGGTCGCCACCGCCGCGGCCCGGCAGATGCGCCGGCTCGCCGAAGAGTCCGGCCTGGCAAGGTACCCCGAGGTCGCCGCCGCCCTGGACACCCTCGACGGCGGCCGCACCGTCGGGCTCACCGGCACCGGTCCGCTCGGGCTCAGGCTGCGCCAGGTCCGCCGCGAGGCGTCCGCCCACCACGACGGCGTCCGCACACAGGCCGTCATGTGCTTCGTGCTGCTGCTCACCGACCTGCCCCACCGGGCGCTGGTGAGGACCGCCGACGTCCGCTCCCGGATCTCCCCCGGCTGGCGCGCCGCGCTCCACACCGACCTCGGCTCCCCTCCGTTGCCGCCGGAGCCGGACGCCGCCTTCTGGACGACGCTGGACAACCCGGCGATCGAAGCGGGCCGTCAGGGGGCGGGCGCATGACGACACGACGGACGGTGCTGGCCGCGGGTGCGGCGGTGCTCGCGGCCGGGTGCGGCTCGTGGCGTCCGGAGGCGGAGCGGCGCGAGGCCGCGGAGGGCCCGGTACGGACGGACACCGCCCCGCTGGAGCGGCGTTTCCCGCAGCTGGGTCGGCTCCACGGCGCCCACTGGCTGGGGTACGACCTGGTCGCGGGCAACGACGGCAGGTCGGTCCCCGGTCCTTCGGACGTACGGGTGGTCGGCGTCGCCGCCCTCACGGACGGCCGGGTCGCCGCGCTCACCGCGCACCACGACTTCCGCCCGGCGAGCCTGCCCGTGCTCCCGGGCCGGCTGGCCGGCTTCCTCCCGGCGGACGCACGGTGGCTGCGGAGCGGGTCCTTCGACGCCGAGATCACCGCGGACGCCTACAGCGGCTCGTTCCTGCTGTCGCAGGCCCTGGGCCTGGTCTGCTTCGACAGCATCAACCCGGTGGCCGCCGCCCCGTCCCCGTAGACCGGGTCGGGGCGGGGCGGCTCAGGACGTGCAGAGCGTCTGCTCCAGCACCTCGTTGACGGCCTTGGCCTGTTCCTCGGTGAGCTGGTGGCCGGCGCTGCCGAAGCGCGACTGCGCGGCGGCGACCGCGTTGCCGCCGCCGGTGATGGTGGCGCACTGCTGACGCGCGTTGGCGACGGCCTTGTCCGCGTCGGCCGCCAGGGCCGGGTCGACGGCCTTGAGCGCGGCGAGCAGCGCCGCGCGCCGGGCCCCGGTCGGCTCCTCGGGGATGCCCTCGCTGATGTCCGGCACCTTCGAACCGGACGCCGCGACGGACGGCGTGCCACCGGCGTCGGGCTTGCTGCCGGAGTCGGTGCCGGAGCTGCAGGCGGGGACCGCGAGGAGCACGGCCGCGAGGAGCACTCCGGTGCTGAGGCGTGTACGCATGCCCGCCATGGTGGCCCGCGGCACCCGCCGGCACCCCCCGGTGCACGGTTTCCGTCGCCGTGCTGTGACCTGCGGGAGGGCGGTCAGCCGCCCGTCACCTTGCGCAGCAGCCGCCGCACCCGGGACGGCGCGGGGGCGGCCTCCTGGTCGAGGGCGCGCTGGAGCTGGGCGAAGTGGTCGGCGCGGGTCTCCGAGAGGTACGGGTCCTTCAGCAGCGGCTTGGCGATCTTCCAGGCGCGCTGGTGGTCGCCCGCGTAGTGGCACACGTACGCCTTGGCCAGCTCCAGGACCTGCTTGAAGGGGACCCGTCCGGTGTGGTCGAGGTCGACCTGGTCCTGCACCGCGGTGATCAGGGCCAGCTTCTCGTCCACCGTGTGGTCGTCCTTGGCGATGCGTTCCAGCAGCTCGGCCGGGACCGGCCGGACGACCTCGAAGGCGAGGGTGGAACGGATCGGCGCACCGGCGATCTCGATGTACGGGAGCAGGGCGCCGGTGCTGTGGTGCAGCCACGGCAGGCGGGGGCTCGCGAAGTCCTGGTGCAGCACGACCGCACCGGGCTCCAGGCGCGGGAGGAAACGTTCCGCCACGCACCGGAACACCCGCGCCGTCTTGGCGATGTCGACGTGCAGGAACTCGATGGGGCTCTTGTCCTCCGGGTCGGAGGTGGTCCATATGTCGCCGGCGTGGACCTCGATGAACCCCATGAACGGGGCCAGCGCCGCCTCGAAGTCCTCCCGGAAGGAGCTGTCGCCCTCCGGCGCCTTGCCCGCCTTGAAGAACCGCTGCGTGGCGAAGGTTCCCTTGCCCACGCGGAAGAAGTCGAAGGCGTGCAGCCGGCCCTTCTGCTCGTCGAACGCGGGGTTCTCCCGCAGCCCCTTGGCGATGGCGTAGGTGGAGCCGCCGCCGCCCGAGCCCAGCTCGACGAGGGCGCCGGTGCCGTTCACGTGGTGACGCGCCACCAGGTAGAGGAACCTCTGCTCCCAGACGCTCATCTGGGCGTACGGGATCTCCTCCGGGAGTACCACGTCGTCGAACATCGAGTAGAGCCTGCCGAGGGACGCCATCGTTTCCTCACATCTCGGAGCCGGGATGCGCCGATTCCACCCCGCGTCCCACACATCCCAAAAGGACCTGCACACACTGTGCATCCCCGCGACCGAAACGATTCACCATCCGGCGGCCTCCCGTACATCCGCCGACCATCGCCTGGCATGTACGCGCGAAACGACGAAGGGCCGGACCCCGGGGGGCCCGGCCCGTGACACCGGAGGGAACGGCAGGTCAGACGTTGAAGCGGAACTCCACGACGTCGCCGTCCTGCATGACGTAGTCCTTGCCCTCCATGCGGGCCTTGCCCTTGGCGCGGGCCTCGGGGATGGAGCCGGCCTCCACCAGGTCACCGAAGGAGACGATCTCCGCCTTGATGAAGCCCTTCTGGAAGTCGGTGTGGATGACACCGGCGGCCTCGGGGGCGGTGGCGCCCTTCTTGATCGTCCAGGCGCGGGCCTCCTTGGGGCCCGCGGTCAGGTACGTCTGCAGGCCGAGGGTGTCGAAGCCGACCCGGGCGAGGGTCGCCAGGCCCGGCTCCTCCTGGCCCATGGACTGCAGCAGTTCCAGGGCCTCGTCGTCCTCGAGCTCGATGAGCTCGGACTCGATCTTGGCGTTGAGGAAGATCGCCTCGGCCGGGGCGACCAGGGCGCGCTGCTCGGCCTTGAAGGCCTCGTCGGTCAGCTCGTCCTCGTCGACGTTGAAGACGTACAGGAAGGGCTTGGTGGTCATCAGGTGCAGCTCGTGCAGCAGCCGGCCCTTCTCCGTGCCGGCGGTGATGCCGGCGGAGAACAGGGTGCGGCCGTCCTCGAGGATCTGCTGGGCCTCCTGGACGGCGGCGAGCACCGGCGCCTTCTCCTTCTGGAGGCGGACCTCCTTGGCCAGCCGCGGCACGACCTTCTCGATGGTCTGCAGGTCGGCGAGGATCAGCTCGGTGTTGATCGTCTCGATGTCGTCCTTGGGGGACACCTTGCCGTCGACGTGGACCACGTCCGGGTCGACGAAGGCCCGGATGACCTGGCAGATCGCGTCGGACTCGCGGATGTTCGCGAGGAACTTGTTGCCCAGGCCCGCGCCCTCGCTGGCGCCGCGGACGATGCCGGCGATGTCCACGAAGTCCACGGTCGCCGGGAGCTTGCGCTGCGAGGCGAAGATCTCGGCGAGCTTGTCCAGACGGGGGTCGGGGACACCGACGACGCCCACGTTGGGCTCGATCGTGGCGAACGGGTAGTTGGCCGCCAGCACGTCGTTCTTGGTCAGGGCGTTGAACAGGGTCGACTTGCCGACGTTCGGCAGGCCGACGATTCCGATCGTGAGCGACACGTGACGACTTCCCGTAGCGAGAGGTGGGTGGGATGGGCCGCCACGCCCGGGCGGGCGACCGGCGGACCGATCCACCAGTCTACGGAACGCACCGGCTCCGGGACGGGCCGCGCCCCCAGTGGCCCCCTGCGGCGGTGAAAAGTCGTGTCCTGCCCCCGTTTCCCCCCTCCTCGGCGCCTACGTTGGGTGCGTGGAGCAACACAGTGCGCGCACACCCCACAAGAACAGCGGTGCACCCACCGCCGCCTCCCCGCTGCCGCGGCCGGTCCGCCCGCAGCGTCGCCCGCAGGGCGCGACCGCCGTCCGGGGCGGTCTGCCCCGGGGGCCGCTGCTGCTACGGGTGGCGCGGCTGCGCCGGACGGAGCCCCGGCTGACCGGACTGGGCACGGGCGTCTTCATCACGCTGACCGCGCTCGCCGGCGGGGCCGCGGACTCGCTGATCACGGGCGAGCCCGGCACCCTCTTCGGGGTCGTCTTCCTGCTGGCCTGCCTCGCCGCCGGGGCGTTCGTACGGCCGTACGACCTGTCGGCGGCGCCGGTCAGCGCGCCCATCGCCTTCACCATCGCGCTGGCCGTGACGGCCGGCGGCGACGGCGGGGGCTTCACGGGCCACCTGATGGGCCTGCTGACCGGGCTCGCCACCCAGACGGGCTGGTTGTACGGGGGCACGGTCGGTGCCGCGGTGATCGCGGCCGCGCGGAAGGTGGCCTATGTGATGCGCGAACGGCGCCGCTAGGCGCCGCCCTCCACCGGCCGCCTCCCGCCGGCCGCCGCGGTCAGGAGCGGACGGCGGCCGCCGCCATGCCCGCGCCGACGATGCCCGCGTTGTTCTGCAGCGCGGCCGGCACGATCTCGGCCCTGATGCCGGTCAGGAGCGGCAGGAACCTGTCGGCCTTGCGGCTGACCCCGCCGCCGAGGATGAACAGCTCGGGCGAGAAGAGCATCTCGACGTGGGTGAGGTACTTGTGCAGGCGCTTCGCCCAGTGCTCCCAGGTGAGGCCCTCGTCGTCCTTGGCCTTGGTGGAGGCCTTCGTCTCGGCGTCGTGGCCGTGCAGTTCGAGGTGGCCCAGTTCGGTGTTGGGCAGCAGGTTGCCGTCGACGAAGACGGCGCTGCCGATGCCGGTGCCGAGGGTGAGCACGATGACCGTGCCCTTGCGGCCACGGCCTGCCCCGTACTCCATCTCGGCCATGCCCGCGGCGTCCGCGTCGTTGAGCAGGGTCACCGCGCAGCCGACCTTCTGGGACAGGAGCCCGGCGGCGTCCATGTCGATCCAGCCCTTGTCGACGTTCGCCGCCGTGCGTGTCATGCCGTGCGTGACCACTCCGGGGAAGGTGGCCCCGACGGGGCCCGTCCACCCGAAGTGGTCGACGACCTGCTTCACGCACTCCGCGACGGCGTCGGGGGTCGCGGGATGGGGAGTGAGCACTTTGAAGCGCTCCTCCGCCAAGTCACCACGCCCGAGGTCG
Organism: Streptomyces sp. NPDC001902; assembly: GCF_042891295.1. NCBI lineage: Bacteria > Bacillati > Actinomycetota > Actinomycetes > Kitasatosporales > Streptomycetaceae > Streptomyces > Streptomyces sp. NPDC001902. The sequence continues at coordinate 379,178 of NZ_JBIATA010000002.1, forward strand.
ACCGGGGCACCCTTGATGCCCGATCCGCCGATGTCCACACCGAAAACGCTCATGCCCCAACGCTACGACGTGGCACGGTCGGTCACCCCTCGGAGGTGCCGCCCCGCATCAGTTCGGCGGCCTCGGCGCGCAGGTCCCGGCGGAGCTCCTTGGGCAGCGAGAAGGTGATCGACTCCTCGGCGGCCTTGACGATCTCCACGTCCTCGAAGCCGCGGGCGGCCAGCCACTCCAGCACCTGCTCGACGAGCACCTCGGGCACGGAGGCGCCGGAGGTGACACCGACGGTGGACACGCCGTCCAGCCACGCCTCGTCGATCTCGTCGGCAAAGTCCACCAGGTACGAGGCCCGGGCCCCGGCCAGCTTGGCGACCTCGACCAGGCGCACGGAGTTGGAGGAGTTGCGCGAGCCGACGACGATGACCAGTTCGGCCTCGGCGCCCATCTGCTTCACGGCGAGCTGACGGTTCTGCGTGGCGTAGCAGATGTCGTCGCTCGGCGGCGAGATCAGCAGCGGGAACTTCTCCTTGAGCGCGTCGACGGTCTCCATCGTCTCGTCCACGGAGAGCGTGGTCTGGGATAGCCAGACGACCTTGGACGGGTCGCGGACCTCGACCTTCCCGACGTCGCCGGGGCCGTCGACCAGGGTGATGTGGTCGGGGGCCTCGCCGGAGGTGCCGATGACCTCCTCGTGGCCCTCGTGGCCGATCAGGAGGATGTCGTAGTCCTCGCCTGCGAACCGCACGGCCTCCTTGTGGACCTTGGTGACCAGCGGGCAGGTCGCGTCGATCGTGGCGAGCCGCCCCTTGGCGGCCTCCTCGTGGACGACCGGGGCGACGCCGTGGGCGGAGAACATGACGATCGACCCGGGCGGCACCTCCTCCGTCTGCTCGACGAAGATCGCGCCCTTCCGCTCCAGGGTCTGCACGACGTACTTGTTGTGGACGATCTCGTGGCGGACGTACACGGGGGCCCCGTACTGCTCCAGGGCCTTCTCGACGGCGATCACGGCACGGTCCACACCCGCGCAGTAGCCTCGCGGGGCGGCGAGCAGGACGCGGCGGGAAGTCGTAGCGGTCATGTGCCCATCGTACGGGGCCCGGACGCGGCCCCATCGCTGCCCCGGGTGGTCCGGACGGGGGTGCGGAGGCGGTGCCGGAGCGCCGCGGGGCGCACGCGCGGACGGCACGGGAGCGGGCACGGACCGGGCACGGCGCTCAGCGGCAGCCCCGCGGGCCCCGGGCGGCACGGCGGGCGGCGAGCGCCCACCCGGTCGCGAGGGCGGCGCCCGCCAGGGGAAGGCAGCTGAAACAGCCGCAGCCGGGGCCGTAGCGGCCCACGCGGAGCCCGGCGTGGACGCGCGGCGGGCGTTCGGACGGGGTCCAGCCGTACCGGCCGGGTCGGCGCATGGGAACTCCCGGGACCTGTCGGTGACGCCGGCGTCACCGACGTCAGCGGTTTACCGGGTTGCCCCCAGCCTGCGCGGCGGCCGGGCGGGGGGACAGCGGGGCGTGCCATTCGGGTCGGACGGGAGGGGCGTCACTGTCCGTGGCGGGGGCTAGTCTCGGCGTATGGCTGTGAACACGTCCGCGGAGGCGCCGATCCCTGTCGGCGAGGTGTCCCGGCTGATCGGCGGCTGGGTCGACCGGCTCGGCCCGGTGTGGGTCGAGGGGCAGATCACCCAGTTGTCACGGCGCCCGGGCGCGGGCGTGGTGTTCCTGACGCTGCGCGACCCGTCGCACGACATCTCGCTCAGCGTCACCTGCCGCCGGGCGGTCTTCGACGCCTTCGACGGGGCGGTCGGCGAGGGCGCCCGGGTCGTGGTGCACGCCAAGCCGGAGTGGTACGCGCCGCGCGGTCAGCTGTCGCTGCGCGCGGCGGAGATCCGCCCGATAGGCGTCGGCGACCTGCTGCTGCGGCTGGAGCAGCTGAAGAAGCGGCTGGCGGGCGAGGGCCTGTTCGCACGGGAGCGCAAGCGGCCGCTGCCGTTCCTGCCGCAGCTGATCGGGCTGGTCTGCGGCCGGGCGTCGGCCGCCGAGCGGGACGTGCTGGAGAACGCGCGGCTGCGCTGGCCCGCGGTCCGCTTCGAGGTGCGCAACGTGCCCGTCCAGGGCGCGTACGCGGTGCCCCAGGTGATCGAGGCGGTGCGCGGGCTGGACGCGCACCCCGAGGTCGACGTGATCATCGTGGCGCGGGGCGGCGGCAGCGTGGAGGACCTGCTGCCGTTCTCGGACGAGCGGCTGGTGCGGACGGTCGCGGAGTGCCGTACGCCCGTGGTGTCGGCGATCGGGCACGAGCCGGACACCCCGCTGCTGGACCTGGTGGCCGATCTCCGCGCCTCGACGCCGACCGACGCGGCCAAGCGGGTCGTGCCGGACGTGGGCGAGGAGCTGGCCCGGGTCGAGCAGCTGCGGCAACGGTCGCTGCGGGTGATGCGCGGGCTGCTGGACCGGGAGGAGCGGGGGCTGGCCGCGGCGGTGAGCCGGCCGTGCATGGCACGGCCCCATCTGATGGTGGACGAGCGCGCCGAGCAGGTCACGGCGCTGCTGGAGCGCTCCCGCCGCCATCTGCGGCACCGGCTGGACCGGGCGGAGGACGAGCTGGCGCACACCCGGGCCCGGGTCGTGGCGCTCTCCCCCGCCGCCACGCTGCAGCGCGGGTACGCGGTGCTGCAGCGCGAGGACGGGCAGGTCGTGCGCGCCGCGGACGAGGTGGCCGAGGAGGAGAAGCTGCGCGCCCGGGTGGCCGAGGGCGAGTTCACCGTCCGCGTCACGCGCTGACCGCCGGCGCGCCGTTCCCGGGCCGGCCGCCGCGCGCCCGGCCGCCGTGTCGGAGGGCGGCCCTAGGCTGGTGCCATGGCAGATCAGGACACGCTGGGGTACGAGCAGGCCCGCGACGAGCTCGTCGACGTCGTTCGCCGTCTGGAGGCCGGCGGCTCCACGCTCGAGGAGTCCCTCGCCCTGTGGGAACGGGGGGAGCAGCTCGCCAAGGTGTGCCGCGACTGGCTGGAGGGCGCCCGCGCCCGGCTGGACGCGGCCCTGGCGGAGGAGTCCGGCGGCGGCGCCGGGCAGGGGCCGGAGGCCGTGGAGGAGGAGTGACCGGGTGAGCGGGGTGCGGGCGGCGTGAGCCGCTTCACGTCCGAATAGTTGAAAGTTTAGTTGAAATTTCATCTATGCTGAGGGGAGTGTTCCGGCGCGCCCCTCCCCAGGGCGCGGTTCCGCATCCCCACAGAGGTACCGATGACGCTCCAGCTCGACACCGCCGCCCAGAACCTCCTCTTCCTCGAAGCGCGCACCGCCAACGCCTTCACCGACGAACCCGTGACCGACGAGCAGGTCCAGGCCGTGTACGACCTGGTCAAGTACGCCCCGACCGCCTACAACCAGCAGCCGCTGCGCGTCGTGCTGGTGCGCTCCCCCGAGGCCCGCGAGCGTCTGGTGGGCCACATGAACGAGGGCAACCGCGCGAAGACCGCCACGGCGCCGCTGGTCGCGGTCCTGGCCGCCGACAACGAGTTCCACGAGGAGCTGCCGGCCCAGTTCCCGTCCTTCCCGCAGGCCAAGGAGGTGCTCTTCGCCGAGCGCCCGGTGCGTGAGGCGTCCGCCGGCTTCAACGCCGCCCTGCAGGTCGGCTACTTCATCCTGGGCGTGCGCGCCGCGGGCCTGGCCGCCGGACCGATGACCGGCTACGACGCCGACGCCATCGACAAGGACTTCTTCCCCGACGGCGACCACTCCGTGCTGGCCGTGGTCAACATCGGCAAGCCGGGCGAGAACGCCTGGCGCGAGCGCGGCCCGCGCCTGGCGTACGACGAGGTCGTCACCACCGTCTGACGACGACCGTCACCGCCACCGGCCCTGCCGGTGGCGGTGACGTGGTTCAGGGTTCGGGGTTCAGCCCTGCCGGCCGCCCCGCTCTTCGAGCGCGGCGGCCAGTTCCGCGAGCCGGGCCATCGGGGCCGTGCCGGTGACCATCGTGGTCACCCCGCCCTCCTCGCGCACCAGCGCGTCGTACTTGTGGCCCTCGTAGCGCTGCCAGGTCTCACCGCCGACGCTGCGGGTACCCACCCGCTTCGCCTCGTGGCTCTTCAGCGCGACGAACTTCTCCGCGGCCTCGTTGCTCTGCTCGACGGCCGCGTACTCGTTCTTCGGGTCGGCGAAGCCCAGGTGCCACCGCACCGCCCCCGGGTCGGTGGACTCGTACGTCACCGAGGTCGCCCGCCAGTCCTCGCCGAGCCCCACCGGGGCCGCCACCTGGTACGGGGCGTCGCGCCGTGCCTGGTCGAGCTCGACCCGGTAGCCGACCACCTTGACGGGGTCGTGGTTCTCGTCGTGCGGGATGAAGAGCCAGATGCCCCCGGCGACGACGCCGATCGCCGCCATCGAGAGCACCATGTCCCGCAGTGTTTCCGTGCCGCGCTTCTTTGCCACGCCCCCTATGGTCCCCCATGCCCCGGACCGTCCGTCCGCCCGGGGTCGCACCCGGCGGAAATCCGCTCATGTGACAGGTGGCCTGCTCATCCTGGCGGGGTCCGGATAAGGTCGTAACACCCTCTTATCCCGGCCGTCCTCGTACAGAAAGGTGCGCTGTGATGACCGAGCAGCACGAAAACCACAACCTGCCGCCGCAACTCGAGGTGAATCCCGAGGCCCCCGACCGCAACCTCGCCCTGGAACTCGTCCGGGTCACCGAGGCCGCCGCCATGGCGGCCGGCCGCTGGGTCGGGCGCGGCGACAAGAACGGCGCGGACGGCGCCGCCGTCAAGGCCATGCGCACCCTCGTCTCCACCGTGTCGATGAACGGCGTCGTCGTCATCGGCGAGGGAGAGAAGGACGAGGCCCCGATGCTCTTCAACGGGGAGCGCATCGGCGACGGGACCGGCGCGGAGTGCGACATCGCCGTGGACCCGATCGACGGCACCACCCTGACCGCCAAGGGCATGCCCAACGCCATCGCGGTGCTCGCCGCCGCCGACCGCGGCGCGATGTACGACCCCTCGGCCGTCTTCTACATGGACAAACTGGTCACCGGCCCCGAGGCCGCCGACTACGTCGACATCACCGCCCCGCCCTCGGTCAACATCCGCCGGGTCGCCAAGGCGAAGGGCAGCGCCCCCGAGGACGTCACGGTGGTCATCCTCGACCGCCCCCGCCACGAGGGCATCGTCAAGGAGATCCGGGAGACCGGCGCGCGGATCAAGTTCATCTCCGACGGCGACGTGGCCGGTGCGATCATGGCCGTCCGCGAGGGCACCGGCGTCGACATGCTCATGGGCGTCGGCGGCACGCCCGAGGGCATCATCGCGGCCTGCGCGATCAAGTGCCTGGGCGGCACCATCCAGGGCCGGCTGTGGCCGAAGGACGAGGCGGAGAAGCAGCGCGCCCTGGACGCGGGCCACGACCTGGAGCGGATCCTGCACACGGACGACCTGGTCGAGGGCGACAACGTCTTCTTCGTCGCCACCGGCATCACCGACGGCGAGCTGCTGCGCGGAGTGCGGTACCGCGCCGAGACCGCGATCACCCAGTCGCTGGTCATGCGCTCGAAGTCCGGCACGATCCGCCAGATCGACTCCACCCACCGGCTGTCGAAGCTGCGCGCCTACAGCACCATCGACTTCGACCGCGCGCGCTGAGCCTCCGCGGCAGCCGCCGCGCACCGGCACACGAGAACCGGGACCCCGCCGTGGCGACGGGGTCCCGGCCCTTCCGTCGTTCAGCCGGCCGCGGCGATCCGCGTCCCGGGCCGCTGCAGCTCCGCCTCACGGCGGCGGCGCCGGGCCAGTACGACCCTGCGCTCCGCGGCGGTCATCCCGCCCCACACGCCGTAGGGCTCCGGCTGGAGCAGCGCGTGTTCGCGGCACTCCAGCATCACCGGGCAGCGCGCGCACACCCGCTTGGCGGCCTCCTCCCGGGACAGCCGCGCCGCGGTCGGCTCCTTCGAAGGCGCGAAGAACAGACCCGCCTCGTCACTGCGGCACGCCGCCTCCGAGTGCCATGGGCCGCCCAGGTCCCGGGGGTGACTCAGGGAGGACCTGGAGGCTGCCGGGGGCTCGATCGGTTGAAGCACGGGATACTCCTGACGACGGCTCGGCTTGGTGTCACCCTTGCCCGTCGCTGCGGTGCCGGTGCGTCTCCACGGGTCTGTCGGCGTGAGGAGGGCTGCGGCGAGCGACGTGTCCCCTTGCCCTACCCGCTGTGCGCGCGTTCATGCGCACCGTGCCCGGGCCGCCGCCCGGGCCACGCCTCCGCGGCACCGGCATCACACCCCGCCGACCCCCTTGCGCGGCACGGGAGTTGACCCGCGCCGCGGTCAGCCGTCGAGTTCTGCGGGGCCGAGCCCCTTCTTCTTGACACGCTTGCCCCGGCGCGGCTTGGCCTCGACGCCGCCCCAGAAGGCGAAGCCCTGCACCTTGATGACCGGGGCGTGCGGGTCGGGCGACTCGTACGCCTTGACGTCGGAGCCGCCCATGATGCCCACGACGCCGCCGCCGTGCAGGGTCACGTTCTCCGGGACCCTGATCTCGATGCCGCCCATGATGGCCGTGCAGTTGATGACGAGCTCGGGGCTGGTGAAGGTGGCCTCGGTGAGGTCGATGACGACGCCGCCCATGATGGCGACGGCGTTGATCTTCGAGCCGACCCGCCAGCGCCCCTTGCGCTCGGCACCGCCGAGGATGCCGATCAGGTTGGGGTTCTCCCCGGAGCCGTCCGGCACCCAGTGGTGCGCCCCGGGCGACGGGGCGGGTGCGCTCGTGGTGCGTCCCGCGGGAAGGTCGCGGACGTAGGGCTCCAGTTCGCCGACGGTCTTGGCCGCGTAGACCCCGTCGAGCCGCTCGGAGTGCTCCTCGGTGGTCAGACGGCCCTCCGCGAGGGCATCGCGAAGGATGTCGGCCACCCGGTCGCGGTCCGCGTCGGACGCACGGATATCGGCTTCGGCGACGGGGCGCACGGGGTGCTGTTCACGCTTCTGGAGCGACGACTCATCCACCCGACTACCGTACACAAACGCGATAGATCGCGACTAGGGCCGGTGAGGGTCACCTCACACATCCGGTACCCCGCGCACGTTCTACGCTTGTTGGGCTTCTATGACGCAGCGCCAGTGAGGATGTCCCTTATGCCCGAGTTTGCCTATACCGACTTGCTCCCCCTCGGTGAGGACACCACTCCGTACCGTCTGGTCACCTCCGAGGGCGTCAGCACCTTCGAGGCCGACGGCCGGACCTTCCTCAAGGTGGAGCCGGAGGCGCTGCGCAAGCTCGCCGCCGAGGCGATGCACGACATCTCCCACTACCTGCGTCCGGCGCACCTCGCCCAACTGCGCCGGATCCTTGACGACCCCGAGGCCTCCCCCAACGACCGCTTCGTCGCCCTGGACCTGCTGAAGAACGCCAACATCGCCGCGGCCGGCGTCCTGCCGATGTGCCAGGACACCGGCACCGCGATCGTGATGGGCAAGCGCGGCCAGAACGTGCTCACGCAGGGCGGCGACGAGGCGGCCCTCTCGCACGGCATCTTCGACGCCTACACCAAGCTCAACCTGCGCTACTCCCAGATGGCCCCGCTGACCATGTGGGAGGAGAAGAACACCGGCTCGAACCTGCCCGCGCAGATCGAGCTGTACGCGACCGACGGCGGCGCGTACAAGTTCCTCTTCATGGCCAAGGGCGGCGGCTCGGCCAACAAGTCCTTCCTCTACCAGGAGACCAAGGCGGTCCTGAACGAGGCCTCCATGATGAAGTTCCTGGAGGAGAAGATCCGTTCGCTCGGCACGGCCGCGTGCCCGCCGTACCACCTGGCGATCGTGGTCGGCGGCACCTCCGCGGAGTTCGCGCTGAAGACCGCGAAGTACGCCTCCGCGCACTACCTGGACGAGCTGCCGGCCGAGGGTTCGCCGACCGGCCACGGTTTCCGGGACAAGGAGCTGGAGGAGAAGGTCTTCGAGCTCACCCAGAAGATCGGCATCGGCGCGCAGTTCGGCGGCAAGTACTTCTGCCACGACGTGCGCGTGGTGCGGCTGCCCCGCCACGGCGCCTCCCTGCCGGTCGCCATCGCCGTCTCCTGCTCCGCCGACCGCCAGGCCGTCGCGAAGATCACCGCCGAGGGCGTCTTCCTGGAGCAGCTGGAGACCGACCCCGCGAAGTACCTGCCGGAGACCACCGACGAGCACCTGTCGGACGAGGACGTCGTGCGCGTCGACCTCAACCGGCCGATGGACGAGGTGCTGGCGGAGCTCTCCAAGTACCCGGTCAAGACCCGGCTGTCGCTGACCGGCCCGCTGGTCGTCGCCCGCGACATCGCGCACGCCAAGATCAAGGAGCGGCTGGACGCGGGCGAGGAGATGCCGCAGTACCTGCGCGACCACCCGGTCTACTACGCGGGCCCGGCCAAGACCCCGCAGGGCTACGCCTCCGGTTCCTTCGGCCCGACCACGGCCGGCCGCATGGACTCCTACGTCGAGCAGTTCCAGGCGGCGGGCGGCTCCAAGGTCATGCTCGCCAAGGGCAACCGCTCGAAGCAGGTCACCGACGCGTGCGCCGCGCACGGCGGCTTCTACCTGGGCTCGATCGGCGGCCCGGCGGCGCGCCTGGCCCAGGACTGCATCAAGAAGGTCGAGGTCGTCGAGTACGCCGAGCTCGGCATGGAGGCGGTCTGGAAGATCGAGGTCGAGGACTTCCCGGCCTTCATCGTCGTCGACGACAAGGGCAACGACTTCTTCACGGACCCGGCGCCCGCGCCGACGTTCACCAGCATCCCGGTGCGCCCGGGGGCGTGACCCGTCCGAGGCGGCCCGGCACCGCGTGCGCGGTGCCGGGCCGCCTGGTTCCCCGGTCCGTTCCGGCCGCCTTCCGGGCGGCCACCGGGGGGAATGAAACGTCCCGCGCCGCTGTCCTACCGAGGGGTCGGGGTTCTACTGGGAAGTACCCGGTACGCCCGACGATGTCCGCGATGGAAGGAATTCCGGCCATGCCCGAGCAGGACGCAGAGGACGAGCGCGAGTACCGCGTCGAGCACGACTCGATGGGCGAGGTGCGCGTCCCGGCCCACGCCAAGTGGCGCGCGCAGACCCAGCGCGCGGTGGAGAACTTCCCCATCAGCGGACGCGGGCTGGAGCGGTCCCACATCGAGGCGCTCGCCCGGATCAAGGCGGCCGCGGCCAAGGTCAACGCGGAGCTGGGCGTCCTGGACAAGGACGTGTCGGAGGCGATCCAGGAGGCCGCCGCGGAGGTGGCCGGGGGGCGCTGGGACGGGCACTTCCCGATCGACGTCTTCCAGACCGGTTCCGGCACCTCGTCCAACATGAACGCCAACGAGGTCATCGCGACCCTGGCGAGCGAGCGGCTCGGCCGCGACGTGCACCCCAACGACCACGTCAACGCCAGCCAGTCCTCCAACGACGTCTTCCCCTCCTCCCTGCACATCGCCGCGACCGCCGCGGTGACCGGCGACCTGGTCCCGGCGCTGGAGCACCTGGCTGCGTCGCTGGAGCGCAAGGCCGCGGAGTTCGCGGACGTCGTGAAGTCCGGCCGCACGCATCTGATGGACGCCACGCCGGTGACCCTGGGCCAGGAGTTCGGCGGCTACGCGGCGCAGGTCCGGTACGGGGTGGAGCGGCTGCGGGCCTCGCTGCCCCGGCTGGCGGAGCTGCCGCTGGGCGGCACCGCGGTCGGCACGGGGATCAACACCCCGCCCGGCTTCTCGGCGGCGGTGATCGCCGAGGTGGCGCGGACGACCGGGCTGCCGCTGACCGAGGCGCGGGACCACTTCGAGGCACAGGGCGCCCGCGACGGCGTCGTGGAGACCTCCGGACAGCTGCGCACGATCGCCGTGGGCCTGACCAAGATCGCGAACGACCTGCGCTGGATGGGCTCCGGCCCCCGCACCGGTCTCGCCGAGATCGCCCTGCCGGACCTGCAGCCCGGTTCGTCGATCATGCCGGGCAAGGTGAACCCGGTGATCCCCGAGGCGGTGCTGATGGTGGCCGCGCAGGTCATCGGCAACGACGTGACGATCACCACGGCCGGCGCCGCGGGCAACTTCGAGCTGAACGTGATGCTCCCGGTGATCGCCAGGAACGTCCTGGAGTCGGTGCGGCTGCTCGCCAACGTCTCCCGGCTGCTGGCCGACCGCACGGTGGACGGGATCACGGCGAACGTGGAGCGCGCCCGTGAGTACGCGGAGTCCTCGCCGTCGGTCGTGACCCCGCTCAACAAGTACATCGGCTACGAGGAGGCGGCCAAGGTCGCCAAGCGGTCGCTGGCCGAGCGGAAGACCATCCGCGAGGTGGTCCTGGAGTCCGGCTACGTCGAGCGCGGGCTGCTCACCCTGGAGCAGCTGGACGAGGCGCTGGACGTGCTGCGGATGACCCGGCCCTGACGGCGCGCCGTGCCGTCGTCCCGGCGCTCCCCGGTGCCCGGCGTGACGAACGCTCGGCTCAAGGGTGACGCCCCCGTAACACGGGGTCCGTAAGATCCGTTCATGACAGCGGACATCCTTCTTCCCCGTGGGGCGGGCCAGGACGGCGGCGCGGGCCACTGGGCGCCCGGCGAGCAGGTGCTGTGGCGCTACCGCGGCAACGGCAGCGACGCGGTGCACATCTGCCGTCCGGTGACCGTGGTGCGCGACGACCCGGAACTGCTGGCGGTGTGGATGGCGCCGGGCACCGAGTGCGTCAAGCCGGTCCTGGCGGACGGCTCGCCGATCCACCACGAGCCGCTGGAGACCCGCTACCTCAAGCCGCGCACGACGTGCGTCGACCGCTGGTGGGGTGCGGGCGTGCTGAAGCTGGCGCGCCCGGACGAGCCCTGGTCGGTGTGGCTGTTCTGGGAGCAGGGCTGGCGCTTCAAGAACTGGTACGTGAACCTGGAGGAGCCGCGGCACCGCTGGCCGGGCGGGGTCGACTCGGAGGACCACTTCCTCGACATCCACGTCACCCCGGACCGGGGCTGGCAGTGGCGGGACGAGGACGAGTTCGCGCAGGCCCAGGCCGCCGGCCTGATGACGGCGGTCACGGCGGAGCGGGTACGGGAGGCCGGCCGCCGGGCGGTCGAGGTGATCGACGCCTGGGGGCATCCCTTCCGGGACGGCTGGGAGCACTGGCGTCCGGATCCGGCGTGGCCGGTACCGGCCCTTCCGGTTGACTGGGATCGTCCGGCAAGGTGACCGCGTGAGCGGCTTGCCGGGGACCCCTGCCCCAATCGTAAGATCGTGGCCCATAGTGCTGCACAAAACACAGGCTCACACTAGAGTTTGACGCTATGTCACCAAGGTCATACGGGAGGCCCGGGCTGTGGGAGTCGGCGGCTACGAGGACATACAGCTGGACCGCACCGGCCAGGCCGAGGGGTTCGACGCCATAGGTGACCGCTACGACGAGGCCTTCCCGCACAAGGAGGGCCAGGTCGCCGCGGGCGAGTGGCTCCTGGCGCAGCTCCCGGCGGGCTCCCGCGTCCTGGACCTCGGCTGCGGCACGGGACTGCCGACCTGCCGTCAGCTGGTCGAGGCCGGGCACGAGGTGACGGGTGTGGACCTCTCCGCGGGGATGCTCTCGCTCGCCCGCCGGCACGTGCCCCGGGCGACCTTCCTCCAGGCCGACATCGCCGACCTGCGGACCGGCGGCCGTCACGGACCCGACGGCCCGGGGGACCCGGGCCGCTTCGACGCCGCCGTGGCCTTCTTCTCGCTGCTGATGCTGCCTCGGGCGGAGATCCCGCTGGCCCTGCGCAGCGTCCACGACCTCCTCCTCCCGGGCGGAATGTTCACCCTTTCGATGGTGGAAGCCGACGTGGACGACTTCGCGATTCCGTTCCTTGGTAACACCATCCGGGTATCGGGTTATCTACGGGATGAATTGCGCCAGGTGGTGGCCGACGCGGGATTCACGGTCCTTAAGGAGGATTCGTACGCGTACGCGCCGCACACGACCGAAGTGCCGCCGGAGGAGCAGCTCTTCCTGCACTGCCGACGACCCGCCTGACGCGGCCGCCCCGCCACGTGCCCGGCACGTGACGCACCCGACCGGATGGAACGACCAGCGTGAGCACGGAGCGCATTTCTGAGCAGGCCGCCGTCCAGGGGACGACGGCCGGACCGGCACGTCCGGGTGACACCGAACCGGTACCGGATCCGCGGGCCGGCTTCCTGCTGCCCGCGGACCCCGCGCCGGGCGGCGGGTCGGGCGCGTCCACGGCCGGGGCGCCGGCCTCCGGGCGATCCACGGACCCGTCCGCGGCGGGCGACCGCCCGCGCCGGGGCCGCCGGAGCGGCGGCGCCAAGCGCGGCGCGGCCGCCGGCGATCCCGGCGGCACGGCCATGCCGCCGGCGGAACGTCAGACCCCCTCCGATCCCCTCGTGTCGACCCCCGCCCCCGCCAAGCCCGGCCGCGGCGGCCGGCGTGCGCGCGGCGGACGCACCGCGCGGCAGTCCTCCGAGGTGCGGGACCGTCAGGCCGCCCGGGTGGTCGCCGGCGAGGGGCTCACCACCGTCCAGCACATGGCCGCCGCCCCCGCGGACGGCGCCCGCGGACGGCAGACCGTACGGCTGCGCTCCACCGACGCCCCCGGCGGCGCCCCGGGCACCGGTCCGTCCTTCGACGGCTCCGCGGGCCGGGACCGGCGGGCCGCCACCGCCATGGCCGCTCCCGTGGAGCCCGGCCGCCGGGCCACGGCGGGCGGCGGGACCCCGGGCGTCCCGGGCGTCCCCGGTCCGACGCAGCCGGAGGGCGGCGAGCCGCGCACCCGGCAGCGGACCCCCGACACGACGCTGCCCACGTCCCGGACGACGGGCCGGCAGGGCGGCCGCGGGGGCCACGCGGGCGGGCACCCCGTCGACGAGGACTCCACCGGCGGCCAGCCGCTGAAGAAGATCGGCCCGCAGAACCGCGGCCGGGCGGGGCAGGCGGAGACCGAGCGGCTGCGCTACGTCGGCGCGGCCACCCGCCGCATCGCCCGCGGCCTGGACCTGGACGAGATCGTGCTGGGTCTGTGCCGCTCCGCTGTGCCCGCCTTCGCCGACGCGATCCTGGTCTACCTGCGCGACCCGCTGCCGGTGGGCGACGAGCGCCCCTCCGGCCCGCTGGTCCTGCGGCTGCGGCGCACCGACCGGGTTCCGGACGAGAACGCCCCGGAGCCGGTGGAGGGCCTGCTCATGCCGGTCGTCCCCTCCACGGAGGGCGCGTACGGCGCTGCCGCCGAGGTCGTGACCGTCCCCATGGACGGCCCGCTGGCCGAGGTGCTGCGCGGGGTGCGCCCGGTGTTCTCCGACAACGCGCAGGCCACGGCGGCGCTCCACGAGCTGGTCGGGGGCTGCCGGCAGGCGGAGTTCGGCGAGACGTTAGACCTGCCGACCGGACGCCGGGCCATCCTGGCACCGCTGCGCGGCCGCCGCCGGGTCATCGGCGCGACCGTGCTGCTGCGCCGTCCCGAGCGGGCCCCGTTCGACCCGGACGACCTGTTGATCGCGGCCCAGCTGGCCACCCACACCGCGCTCGGCGTGGACAAGGCGGTGCTCTACGACCGCGAGGCGTCGATCGCCGACTCCCTGCAGCGCGAGATGCTGCCGGACTCCCTGCCGGAGCCCACCGGGGTCCGGCTGGCCAGCCGCTACCTGCCCGCCGCGGAGTCGGCCCGGGTCGGCGGCGACTGGTACGACGCGATCCCGCTGCCCGGCAGCCGGGTGGCGCTGGTGGTCGGCGACGTCATGGGCCACTCCATGACCTCGGCGGCGATCATGGGCCAGCTGCGGACGACCGTGCAGACCCTGGCGGGCCTGGACCTGTCGCCGCAGGAGGTGCTCTACCACCTGGACGAGCAGGCCCAGCGGCTCGGCCAGGACCGCATGGCCACCTGCATCTACGCGGTCTACGACCCGATAGCGCACCGGGTGACCATCGCCAACGCCGGCCACCCGCCGCCGGTGCTGCTGCACGCCAGCGGCCTGGCCGAGGTGCTGCGCGTGCCGCCGGGGGCGCCGATCGGCGTGGGCGGCGTGCCCTTCGAGGCGGTCGAGCTGCCCGCCCCGGCCGGGGCGACGCTGCTGCTGTACACCGACGGCCTGGTGGAGTCCCGCACGCGTGACGTGTGGGGCGGCATCGAGATGCTGCGCGAGCGGCTGCACACGGCCTCGGCGGTGCTGTGCCCGCCGCCGCTGGAACCGCTGTGCGACGAGGTCCTGGAGATCGTCGGCCCGGGCGACCGGGACGACGACATCGCGCTGCTGGCCGCCCGCTTCGACGGCATCGCCCCGCGCGACGTCGCCTACTGGTTCCTGGAGCCGCGGCCGCAGACGGCCGGCCGGGCCCGGCGGCTGGTGCGCCAGGCGCTCAGCCGCTGGAACCTGGAGCCGCTGGCCGAGGCGACCGAGCTGCTGGTCAGCGAGGTGGTCACCAATGCGGTGCGATACGCGGAGCGGCCGATCACGCTGCGGCTGCTCCGTACCGACGTGCTGCGCTGCGAGGTGGGCGACGACGCCCCGACGCTGCCGCGGATGCGCCACGCGCAGCCGCAGGACGAGGGCGGCCGCGGGCTGTACCTCGTCAACCGGATGGCGCAGCGCTGGGGAGCGACCCGGCTGAGCGCCGGGAAGGTGGTCTGGTTCGAGATGGGCATTCCGGGCAGTGCCGACCGGTAGACGCTCCGTATCGGTACACGTTCTATTTCTGGACATTGTCCAGATCCATGGCGTGAAGTCATTGCCCGGCGTGCCGAGCCGGTGATTCAGTGTTTGTGTGGTCGTTAGCGACCAGGAGCCCCCGACGGACTCTTCCGAAGATCGACGGGAGGACACACTCACATGAGCACCCCCTACACCACCAACAACGCCGGGATCCCGGTGGAGAGCGACGCGCACTCGCTCACGGTGGGCTCGGACGGCCCCATCCTCCTCCAGGACCACTACCTGATCGAGAAGATGGCGCAGTTCAACCGCGAACGGGTACCGGAGCGTGTGGTGCACGCCAAGGGCTCGGGCGCGTACGGCGTCTTCGAGGTGACGAACGACGTCAGCCAGTTCACCAAGGCCGACCTCTTCCAGCCGGGACGCCGCACGGAGATGCTGGCCCGCTTCTCGACGGTCGCCGGCGAGCTGGGCAGCCCCGACACCTGGCGCGACCCGCGCGGTTTCGCCCTGAAGTTCTACACCGAGTACGGCAACTACGACATGGTCGGCAACAACACGCCGGTCTTCTTCGTGCGCGACCCGATGAAGTTCCAGGACTTCATCCGCAGCCAGAAGCGCCGCCGCGACAGCTCGCTGCGCGACAACAACATGCAGTGGGACTTCTGGACGCTGTCCCCGGAGTCGGCGCACATGGTCACCTGGCTGATGGGCGACCGCGGCGTGCCCAAGTCGTACCGCCACATGAACGGCTACAGCTCCCACACCTACATGTGGGTCAACGGCGGCGGCGAGCGGTTCTGGGTCAAGTACCACTTCAAGACCGACCAGGGGATCGACTTCCTCACCCAGGAGGAGGCCGACCACTACGCGGGCGCCGACGGCGATCTGCACCGTCGGGACCTGTACCAGGCCATCGAACGCGGCGAGCACCCCTCGTGGACGCTCTACATGCAGATCATGCCGTTCGACGACGCGGCGGACTACCGGTTCAACCCCTTCGACCTCACCAAGGTGTGGCCGCACGGCGACTACCCGCTGGTCGAGGTCGGCCGGATGACCCTGAACAAGAACCCCGAGGACTACTTCATCCACATCGAGCAGGCCGCCTTCGAGCCCAGCAACATGGTGCCCGGCATCGGCCCCTCGCCGGACAAGATGCTCCTCGGCCGGCTCTTCTCGTACGCCGACACCCACCGCTACCGGATCGGCCCCAACTACGCCCAGCTGCCGCCGAACCGGGCCCACACCGAGGTGCGCTCGTACGCCAAGGACGGGCCGATGCGCTACGAGCCGTCGCGCACCGCCGCGCCGTACGCGCCGAACTCCTTCGGCGGGCCCGAGGCCGACATCCGGCGCTTCGGCGACCCGGCCGGCTGGGAGGTGGCGGGCAACATGGTGCACGAGCCGTACAAGCTGCACCGCGAGGACGACGACTTCGGCCAGGCCGGGACGATGATCCGCCAGGTCCTGGACGACGCCGCCCGCGACCGGCTGGTCTCCAACGTGTCGGGCCACCTGAAGAACGGGGTCAGCGCCCCCGTCCTGGCCCGCGCGGTCGAGTACTGGCGCAACATCGACAAGGAGGTCGGCGACCGCATCGCCGCCAACGTCAACGGCCTGTGAGCCGGACCTCCCCACGGCCGCAGCCCCGGTGCACGTGATGTCCGTCCGTGCCCCGGGGCTGCATCGCGTCCGGCCGGAACGGAACCGGACGGGCCCCGCGCGCATCCCATCGGCATGAGGACGGGACGGTGGGCGAGGGCGGGGGCCGTCATACCCCTGGTGACGGCGGTGGGCTGCGGGGTCCTGGGGGCGGACGGCCCCGACTGCACCGACATCGGAGCGGAGTCGGGGGTGCGGCTCGTGTTCGACACGGAGCCCGGCACGACCTACCGGCTGTGCGCCGGCGCGGTGTGCTCGCGCAGCGGAACGGGCGACGGGCAGGAGATGCTGCTCGCCCTGGACCTGCCCGGAGCGACCGGGCCGAAGCGGGTCGCGGTGCGGTTCACCGGCACCCCGCACAATGCCCCGGGGACCGCGACCAAGCCCGCTGTGGACGAGCGCATCGACGTCACGCTCAAGAAGTGGCAGCCGAACGGCCCGCACTGCGAGCCCACCGCCTATCAGGCCCATCTCGGGTACGAACCGGGAAAGGGCCTGTTCAGGAAGGGTTAGGTCATCGGCTCGTCGCTATGCACAGGGTCTATACACCGTAGGTATACGCGTCGTGTAGAGTCCTCGGTCATGAGCATCGGCCACACCCTGCTCGGACTCCTGGAGTCCGGCCCGCGCCACGGATACGACCTGAAGCGGGCATTCGACGACAAGTTCGGCCACGACCGCCCGCTGCACTACGGCCAGGTCTACTCGACGATGGCGCGCCTGCTGAAGAACGGGCTGGTCGAGGTCGACGGCATCGAGCCCGGCGGCGGCCCGGAACGCAAGCGGTACGCGATCACCGAGGCCGGGATCACCGACGTCGAGAAGTGGCTCGGGCAGCCGGAGAAGCCCGAGCCCTACCTGCAGAACACCCTCTACACCAAGGTCGTCCTCGCGCTGCTCACCGGGCGCAGCGCCGCCGATCTCCTCGACACACAGAGGTCCGAACATCTGCGGCTGATGCGGGAACTGACCGAACGCAAGCGGCACGGCGACTTCGCGGACCAGCTCATCTGCGACCACGCCCTGTTCCACCTGGAGGCGGACCTGCGGTGGCTGGAGCTCACCGCCGCCCGCCTGGACCTACTCGCGGCGGAGGTAGCCGAGTGAGCACCACGGAGAACCTGATGGAGGCCGTCGACCTGCACAAGGCGTACGGCCCGACCCCGGCCCTGGACGGCGCGGAGTTCGCGATACGTGCCGGGGAGGTGGTCGCGGTCATGGGGCCGTCCGGCTCCGGCAAGTCGACGCTGCTGCACTGTCTGGCCGGCATCGTCCGGCCGGACTCCGGCCAGGTGCTGTACCGGGGGCGGGACCTGACCGCGATGAGCGACGCCGAGCGCAGCGCGCTGCGCCGCGGGGACTTCGGCTTCGTCTTCCAGTTCGGCCAGCTCGTCCCGGAGCTGACCTGCGTGGAGAACGTGGCGCTGCCGCTGCGGCTGAACGGCACCCGGCGCAAGGAGGCCGAGGCGCGCGCCGGCGAGTGGCTGGCCCGGCTGGAGGTCGACGACCTGGCCGCAAAGCGTCCCGGCGAGATCTCCGGCGGCCAGGGCCAGCGGGTCGCGGTGGCGCGGGCGCTGGTCACCGGCCCGCGGGTGGTCTTCGCCGACGAGCCGACCGGCGCCCTGGACTCCCTCAACGGCGAGCGGGTGATGCGCATGCTGACCGACGCCGCCCGTGACACCGACGCCGCCGTCGTCCTGGTCACGCACGAGGCGCGGGTGGCCGCCTACTCCGACCGCGAGGTCGTCGTCCGCGACGGCAAGTCCCGCGACATGGAGAGGGTGGCATGAGCACCTCCGGACAGGGCGGTACCGGCGGCATGGTCGGGACCTGGGTCCGCGACCTCGCCCTCGGCCTGCGCTTCGCGGCGACCGGCGGCCGCGAGGGCTGGACCCGCACCGTCCTCACCGCGGTCGGCGTCGGCCTCGGTGTGGCGATGCTGCTGCTGGCGGCCGCCGTGCCCGCCATGATGAGCGCCCGCAACGACCGGGCGTACGAGCGGGACTACTCCTGGTTCAAGGAGCCGCCCAAGCAGACCGCCAGCACGGTGCTGTACTCCTCGGCCGACACCAACTTCCGCGACGACAACATCCGCGGTCTGCTGCTCAAGGCCGACGGTGACCGGCCGGTGCTCCCGCCGGGCGTCAAGACGATGCCCGCGCCCGGTGAGATGGTGGTCTCCCCCGCGCTGAAGAAGCTGCTCGACCAGCCCGGCGGCAAGCTGCTGCGGGAACGGCTGGACTACCGCCTCGCCGGCGTCATCGGCGACCAGGGCCTGCTCGGACCCGCCGAGCTGGCCTTCTACGCGGGCAGCGACTCCCTCGTCGCCAGGAACGCGGACGGCACCTCCGGGAACGCCACCCGCATCCCGTACTTCGGGCGCGGTGAGGTGAAGGGCGATCCTCTGGGTGGCGTGCTGACCCTGCTGGTCGTCATCATCGTCGTGGTGCTGCTGATGCCGGTGGCCGTCTTCATCGGCACCGCGGTGCGCTTCGGCGGCGAACGCCGGGACCGGCGGCTGGCCGCGCTGCGACTGGTCGGCGCGGACAGCAGGATGACCCGGCGGATCGCGGCCGGCGAGGCACTGTTCGGCTCCCTGCTCGGACTCGCCGTGGGCACGGGGATCTTCCTGGTCACCCGGCAGTTCTCGCCCGATGTGACGCTGTACGACATCAGCGCCTACCCGTCCGACATCACGCCCGGTCCCGGGCTGGCCGCACTGGTGGCGGTGGCGGTTCCGGGGGCGGCGGTCGCGGTCACCCTGCTGGCGATGCGCGGCATCGCCGTCGAGCCGCTCGGAGTGGTGCGCAAGGCCACCGCGCAGAAGCGCAGGCTGTGGTGGCGGCTGCTGATCCCGCTGGCCGGGCTCGGACTGCTGGCCCCGCTGTTCGGGAGCATCTCCCAGAACACCTCGGTCAACCCCTACCAGGTGACGGCCGGCGTGGTCCTGCTGCTGGTCGGTCTCACCGCCGTACTGCCCTGGCTGGTCGAGTCGGTCGTCGGCCGCCTCCGCGGCGGCCCGCTGCCCTGGCAGCTGGCCACCCGCCGCATCCAGCTCAACAGCAGTGCCGCCGCCCGCATGGTCAGCGGTGTCACCGTCGCCGTCGCGGGGGCGATCGCCCTCCAGTCGCTCTTCACGGGGGTCCAGAACGACTTCGTCACGGCGACCGGAGACGACCCGGAGCGCGCCCAGCTCAGCATCATGCAGACCGTCGACAGCGGGGCTGAGGCGCAGCGCGTGGAGAAGGCCTTCGCCGAGACCCCGGGCATCCGCGCGGTGCTCGGCGTCATCCAGGACGACGCCGCCCGGGGGGACATCTCGAAGCGGATGGGCGTCGACGGGAGCCAGAGCGTACCCCTGGTCCTGGGCGACTGCGTGACGCTGCGCGAACTCGCCCACGTCGGGGCCGGCTGCGCCGACGGCGACGTGTTCCTGGTGTCCGACCCCGGCGGCTACGGTGACATGAGCTTCGCCGAGCCCGGCGACACGCTCGACCTCAACACGCCGGTCACGGACAAGTACACCGGCACGCCGCGGCCGTGGCGCATCCCGGCGGACGCCCGCACGGTGCAGTCCCGCGTCTCACCGGACGGGAACCAGGAGTGGGGCGTGCTGGCCACCCCCGGTGCCCTGGACGTGGCGGCCCTGCGCACGCCCGCCGTCCGGCTCATGCTGAGGACCGACCCGGGCTCGCCGGACGCCGTCGAGCACGCCCGCAACACCGCGGCGAAGATCGACCCCACGCTCAGCGTCTTCCAGCTGACCGCCACCAGCGAGGACCGCAAGTTCGCGACGATCCGGCGCGGGCTGTTCATCGGCGCCACGGCCACCCTGGCCCTGATCGGCGCGAGCCTGCTGGTCTCCATGCTGGAGCAACTGCGCGAGCGCAGGCGGCTGCTGGCCGTCCTGGTCGCCTTCGGCACCCGGCGGTCCGTGCTCGGGCTGTCGGTCCTCTGGCAGACCGCGCTGCCGGTCGCCCTGGGACTCGTCCTCGCCGTCGTCGGGGGTGCCGGTCTCGGTGCCGCCCTGCGGACGATGGTGGGTGAGGAGCCCCGCGTCGACTGGGCGAGCGTGGGCGCCATGGCCGGCGCCGGAGCGGGAGTGGTCATCCTGGTCACGGCGCTGAGCCTGCCGCCGCTGTGGCGGATGATGCGTCCGGACGGTCTGCGCACCGAGTGACCCCGGGCGGTTCGCCCGTCAGCGGGCGAACCGTACCGGCAGCGGTGCCAGGGCACCGCGCAGCGCGGAGGCGAAGGCCTGAAACTCCTCCGCGCGCGCGGTGCCCGCGCGCATCGCCAGCGCGATCCGCCGTGACGGCGCCGGGTCGGCGAAGTACCCCGTGGCGAGGTCCGCGCTGCGTCCGGTCTCCACCGGGACCGCCGTCCGCGGCAGCAGCGTCACCCCGAGCCCGCCGGCCACCAGCTGCACCAGCGTGGACAGCCCCGCCGCGGTCGTGGTGGCGGTCGCCCCCTCGGTGCGGCCCGCCTCCCGGCAGACGTCCAGCGCCTGGTCGCGCAGGCAGTGCCCCTCCTCCAGCAACAGCAGGTCCAGCTGCCGCAGTGCCTCGCGGGGGATGTCCATCCGTCCGGCCAGCCAGTGGTCGCGCGGGGTGACCAGGACGAAGTCCTCGTCGAAGAGCGGCAGTTCGGCGACGGCGGGGACACCGAGCGGTACGGCGAGCAGCAGCAGGTCCAGCCGGCCCGCCGTGAGGCCGTCCAGCAACGAGGACGTCTGCTCCTCGTGCACCTGCAGGTCGAGCTCCGGGTACGTGTCGTGCGCCAGCCGCAGCACGGTCGGCAGCAGGTAGGGCGCCACCGTCGGGATCACCCCGAGCCGCAGCACCCCGGTGAAGGGCGCGCGCGCCGCCTCCGCCTCGTCGAGCAGGTCGCCGACCGCTCCCAGCACCGCCCGCGCCCGGACC
Source organism: Streptomyces sp. NPDC001902 (assembly GCF_042891295.1). NCBI lineage: Bacteria > Bacillati > Actinomycetota > Actinomycetes > Kitasatosporales > Streptomycetaceae > Streptomyces > Streptomyces sp. NPDC001902. The sequence continues at coordinate 400,377 of NZ_JBIATA010000002.1, forward strand.
GCGACGCGCTCCCCCGCCGAGGTCAGCAGCACCTTGCGGGTCGTGCGCTCCACGAGTACCACCCCGAGCGCCTCCTCCAGCGCGGCGACCGCCCCGGACAGCGCCGGCTGGCTCGTGCCGATCGCCGCGGCCGCGTCCCTGAAGTGCAGGTGCTCGGCGACGGCCGCGAAGGCCCGCAGCTGGGACAGGCTCGGCTGGCGCTGGCTGCCGCGCTGACTACTGATAACCGCCTCCGATCAACGACCACCAGTCTAGTTGCGTACGCGATCAATGACCGACGGGGCCGGGCGGCCGTCCGCCCCCTGTGGCCCCGGTCACTCTGCGCAGCGGCTCGCCGGAGCCTCACTCGTCGATAAGGGGTTCCGATCAATGCGACCCGCCGGGGCGATTTCACTGATCAATGGCCTCATGGCAGGGTGAGCGGGACCCATCGAGGGACCGTGCGGCCACCCCGCGCCCGGGTCCCGACCCTCCCTAGGAGTGCGCGTGCTCACCGTCGGTGACAAGTTCCCCACGTTCGAACTGACCGCCTGTGTGGACCTCGACCCCGAGAAGGCCTTCGCCCAGATCGACCACAAGTCGTACGAGGGCAAGTGGAAGGTCTACTTCGCGTGGCCGAAGGACTTCACCTTCGTCTGCCCGACGGAGATCGCGGCGTTCGGCAAGCTGAACGACGAGTTCGCCGACCGTGACGCGCAGATCCTCGGCTTCTCCGTCGACTCCGAGTTCGTGCACCACGCCTGGCGCAAGGACCACGACGACCTTCGCGACCTGCCCTTCCCGATGCTGTCGGACATCAAGCGCGAGCTGTGCACCGACCTCGGCATCCTCGGCGAGGACGGCGTCGCCCAGCGCGCCACCTTCATCGTCGACCCGAACAACGAGATCCAGTTCGTCATGGTGACCGCCGGTTCCGTGGGCCGTAACCCCAAGGAGGTCCTGCGGGTCCTCGACGCGCTGCAGACGGACGAGCTGTGCCCCTGCAACTGGAAGAAGGGCGACGAGACCCTCGACGTCGTCAAGCTGCTGGCCGGTGAGTGACCGTGGCGCTCGATGAGCTGAAGTCCGCGCTGCCGGACTACGCCAAGGACCTCAAGCTCAACCTGGGCTCCGTGATCGGCAACTCCGAGCTCACCCAGCAGCAGCTGTGGGGCACGGTGCTGGCCACCGCCATCGCCTCGCGCTCGGCCGTCGTGCTGCGCGCACTGGAGCCCGAGGCCCGCGAGAACCTCTCGCCGGAGGCGTACCAGGCCGCCAAGGCCGCCGCCGCCATCATGGCGATGAACAACGTCTACTACCGGACCCGGCACCTGCTGTCGGACCCGGAGTACGGCAACCTGCGGGCCGGTCTGCGGATGAACGTCATCGGCAACCCGGGCGTCGACAAGACCGACTTCGAGCTCTGGTCGCTGGCGGTCTCGGCGATCAACGGCTGCGGGATGTGCCTCGACTCGCACGAGCAGGTGCTGCGCAAGGCGGGCGTCGAGCGCGAGACGGTCCAGGAGGCCTTCAAGATCGCCGCCGTCGTGCAGGCGGTCGCGGCGACCCTGGACGCCGAGGCGGTCCTCGCCGGCGCGTGACGCGTGCTCCTGGGGCCCGGCCACCCTTCGGGGGGGGCCGGGCCCTTCGGCCGTCCCGCGTCAGGCCAGCCGCGTGAACTCCACCGTGACCCGGGGCGGTCCGCTGGCGGCGCCGCGGTAGACGCCCTTGTGCGGTGTGACGTCCCCGTAGTCGCGGCCGCGGCCCACCACGACGTGGGACTCGTCGGCGCGGCAGCGGTTCGTGGGGTCGTAGCCGTACCACTCCCCCGCCCAGTACTCGACCCAGGCGTGGCTCTGCCCGGCGACGGCCCGGTGCAGACCGGCCTCGCGGTCCGGGTGCAGGTAGCCCGACACGTACCGCGTGGGCAGCCCGATGCCGCGCAGCAGCCCGGCCGTCAGGTGGGCGATGTCCTGGCAGACGCCGGCGCCCTGCTCCCAGGCCTCCTGCGCGGAGGTGTGGACCGCGGTGGCGCCCGGCACGTACGCCACCCGGTCGGCGACCGACTCCGCCACCGCGACCGCCGCCTCATGGGGGTCGAGCCCCGCCACCGCGTCCCGGACGGCGCCGGTGACCTCGGGGGCGACGCAGGTCCGCGGCGTGGACGCGATGTGCTCCAGCAGCCGCGTCGCCGCGGCCCGTCCGGCGATCTCCGCCCATCCGGCCGGAGCGCGAAGCGGTGACGGCGGCGCGGTCTCGACCAGCGAGACCGCGGTGATGACCAGGTCCGCGTGCGGTTCCGTCAGGTCGAAGCAGGTGACCTGGGTGCCCCAGTAGTCCCAGTACGACCAGGTGGTGGTCGCCGGGCTGACGGTGACCCGGGCGTCGAGGGTCGTCTGGCGGGGCAGGGTGAGCGGGGTCATGCGGACCTCGTTGTGGGAGGAGACCGCCGCCTCGGAGTAGCCGACCCGGGTCTCGTGCCGGATGCGCAGTCTGCGGGCCATCGCGCTCACGCCCCTTCCTGCGCCCACGCCATGGCGCCCTGGTAGGGGAAGAACCGTTCCGCCACAGCCTCGGCCGAGGCCATGCACGCCTGCTGGAGGTCACGCAGCAGCAGCGGCAGCGCCTCCTCCAGGCTGCCGGAGTCCAGGTACTCCAGCCGGGTGCGCATGCGCCCGATGGGTCGGCGGGCCGGGTCGTGCCGGGGTCTGCCCAGCTCCGTGAGGCAGTCCTCGGCGGTGGTGAGCGCATGCAGCGCGCTGCGCGGGAAGTCCCTGTCCAGCAGCAGGAACTCCGCGACCCGCGCGGTGTCCCCGAATCCTCCGTACACCCGGGCGAAGGCCTCGTCCGCGCCGCTGGCACTGAGCAGCGTCGGCCAGTCGGGGGCGTGCGCGGCGTCCAGGACCCGCACCGCGAGCAGCCGTACGGTCATGTCGACGCGTTCGAGGCTCCGGCCGAGCACCATGAAGCGCCAGCTGTCGTCCCGGCTCATCGTGGAGTCGGTGAGCCCGGCGAAGAGGGCCGCCCTGCGGCGTACGAGGTCCAGGTAGGCGTACGGACCGGTGCGGCGCGCGGCGCGGCGCTGCTCGGCCAGGGCATGCCAGGTGGAGTTGAGGCACTGCCACATGTCGGAGGAGATCGCCTCGCGCGCGCTGCGTGCGTTCGCGCGGGCCGCGCCGAGCGCCCCCTCGATGGAGCCGGGGCTGCGCGCGTCGAAGGCGAGGGCGTCCATCACCTGGTCCATGTCGCAGGGCTGGTCGCCCGGGGCGGACAAGCCGAGGATCGCGTACAGCGATCGGCAGGCGGCGTCCTCGTCCCGCCAGGGGTCCTCCAGCAACCGGTGCAGGTAGGCGTCGAGGATGCGGGCGGTGGCGTCGGCGCGCTCGACGTAGCGGCCGGTCCAGGTCAGCGCCTCCGCGATGCGGGAGAGGATGATGTCGTTCATCGCCGTGCCTCCTGCCGGTCCGGTCGGTGCCGTCGGTGCCGTCACTGCTGCTGGGCTCCTTCCTGCTCGGACGGACCACGGCCGCCGCCGGGTCCGAGGTGGCGCGGGGCCACCGACGGCGGCACGGCCGCCGCGCCCTCCGCCTCCGCCGCGTCCTGCTCCGGCGGCCCGCCGAAGGCCTCGGCGGACCGGCGCGCCGGCGCCAGCACCCAGGTGTCCTTCGAGCCGCCGCCCTGGCTGGAGTTGACGATGAGGTTGCCCTCCCGCAGGGCGACCCGGGTGAGGCCGCCGGGCAGCACCCAGATCTCGTCCCCGTCGTTGACGGCGAAGGGCCGCAGGTCGATGTGGCGCGGGGCGACCCCGCCGTCGGCGAAGGTCGGCGAGGTCGACAGGGCGACCGGGCGCTGGGCGATCCAGCCCCGGGGGTCGGCGGCCACCGCCTTACGGGTCCGCTCCAGGGTCGCGGCGTCGGCGGCGGGCCCGATGACGATGCCGGAACCCCCCGCCCCGTCGACCGGCTTGACGACGAGCTGGTCGATCTGGTCGAGGACGGCCTCCAGCCGGCCGGGCTCGTCGGGCCGGAAGGACTCGACGTTGGGCAGGACGGGCTCCTCACCGAGGTAGTAGCGGATCAGGTCGGGGACGTAGGTGTAGAGCAGTTTGTCGTCGGCGATACCGTTGCCCACGGCGTTGGCGAGGGTGACGTTCCCGGCCGTCGCGGCGCCCAGGATGCCCGGGCAGCCGATCACCGAGTCCGGCCGGAAGTGCAGCGGGTCGAGGAAGTCGTCGTCGAGCCGGCGGTATACGACGTGGACCGGCACCTCGCCGCGGGTCGTCCGCATCCACACCCGGTTGCCGGAGCACACCAGGTCGTCCCCCTGGACCAGTTGCACCCCCATCAGCCGGGCCAGCAGTGCGTGCTCGAAGTACGCGGCGTTGCTCGGTCCCGGGGTGAGCACGACGACCTGCGGGTCGGTCACCCCCGCGGGCGCGGCGGCACGCAGCGCCGCCAGCAGCCGCTGGCCGTAGGCGTCCACCGGACGCACCGGCTGCTCCGCGAAGAGGGAGGGGAACATCCGGGTCATCGCCCGCCGGTTCTCGATGACGTAGCTGACGCCGGAGGGGACGCGCACGTTGTCCTCCAGGACCCGGAACGCGCCCTGTTCGTCCCGGACGAGGTCGATCCCGCTCACGTGCACACGCACCCCGTTCGGGGGCTCGACGCCGTGCGCCGCCCGGTGGAAGTGCGGGGACTGCAGCAGCAGCCGCCAGGGGACGACGCCGTCCTCGAAGGCGCGGGCCTGGCCGTAGGCGTCGGCGAGGTAGGCCTCCAGCGCCCTTACCCGCTGGATCACCCCGCGCTGGACCAGGTCCCACTCCAGGGCGTCGAGGACCCGCGGGACGAGGTCGAGCGGCCAGGGCCGCTCCTCCCCCGCGAAGGCGTAGGTGACCCCGCGGTCCGTGAACGAACGGGCCATCTGGTCCGCCCGGAACCTCAGCTCGGCCGCGTCCATGGGCTGCAGGGCGGCCAGTACCGGCTCATAGGCGGTCCTGACCACACCCGGCCGCTCGAACATCTCGTCCCACGCGTCGGCCAACGCGTACGCGTCAAATATGTCCGCCATGACGCGACGTTAGGCGCACTGTGTGACGCACCGGTCACGGTGCGATTTCCGGGAGCGCACACGCGCGCGGCCGCCCCGAGGGGCGGCCGCGGCACCGGGTGGTCACACCGTCAGACGGTCTCCCCCGGCGTGGCGTCGGGGAGTCCCCGCGCGCCCACCGGAGCCACCTCGGCGGCCGTCGCGCCGTGCGGTGCGGGCTCGTCGGCCATCGCCGCCTCCCGGGAGTGGGCCCGCAGGTAGCCGACCACGGTGTTGGTCACCGCGACCAGCGGTACGGCCACGACCGCCCCGCCGATCCCCGCGATGAGCGAGCCGGCGGCCACCGACAGGATCACGCCGAGCGGATGCACCCGCACCGCCCGACCCAGGATGAACGGCTGCAGGATGTGGCCCTCGATCTGCTGCACCAGCAGGACCACCACCAGCACCATCAGCGCCGTGAACGGACCTTCCGTCACCAGCGCCACCACCATCGCGATGACGCCCGAGGCGACCGCGCCGACCAGGGGGACGAACGCGGCGAGGAAGATGATGACGGCCAGCGGCACCGCCATCGGCACCCCGAGGAAGAAGATGCCGATGCCGATGAAGATGGCGTCGATCAGGGCCACTATCACCGTGCCGCGCACGTAGAGGGTGAGCGTGCGCCAGGCGCGCGGCCCCGCGCCGCCGAGCCCGTCGCGGGCGTCCACGGGGAAGAGCTTGAGGAACCAGTTCCAGATGTTCCGGCCGTCGTAGAGCAGGAAGAGCGTGCTGAACATCGCCAGGAGGATGCCGGTGAGCATCTCCACGACGACGGTGACGCCCTGCAGCCCGGCGTCGGTCAGCGCCTTGGAGTTGGTGCCGATCGCCTCCTGGAGGTTCTTGGCGATCTGGTTGATCTGGTCCTCGGTCACGTGGAACGGGCTGTTGAGCAGCCAGCGCTTCAGTTCGGTGATGCCGTCCTGGAGGCTGTTGGAGAGGTTGTCGATGTTCTCCATGACCTGCCAGACCACGAACCAGCCGACCAGGCCCATCATCACGAAGCCGCCGATGAAGACGATGGCCGTGGCGAACCCGCGCGGCACCCCCAACCGCTTCAGCCGGCCGACGAAGGGCTGCAGCAGCGCGGTGATCAGCAGCGCGGCGACGAAGGAGAGGACGACCAGCTGTATGGTGCCGATCACCCGCATCAGCACCCAGACCGTGCCGGCCAGCACCAGCAGCCGCCAGCCGAGTTCGGCCGCGACCCGCATGCTCCACGGCACCCGGGCGACCGGGTCGCCGGGGCCGGAGGTGCGCGGCGGGTACCGGCGCGCGGACTGCTCCTCCTGACGGCGGGCCTCCTCGCGGGCGCCCGCAGCCGCGGCCCGGCGCTGTTCCTCCAGCCTCCCGGCGAGCTTGGCGAGCTCCGCCGCCAGCCCGGAGCCCCATTGGCGCTTCTCCGACATCGCTTCCCCTGTCCCCCGCCCCCCGGCCTGTCCGTCCGCACCACCGTACGCGCAACGAGCCCCCGATCCCTCAAGGGGTCGGGGGCTCGTCGGCGATTTGTGGATGTACGGCCTAGTACCAGTGGTTGGCCTGCCAGAACGACCAGGCACCGCAGGGGCTGCCGTACCGGCTGTTCATGTAGTTGAGGCCCCACTTGAGCTGGGTACCGGGGTTGGTGCGCCAGTCGGCGCCCGCGGAGGCCATCTTGGAGCCGGGCAGGGCCTGGACGAGGCCGTAGGCGCCGGAAGAGGCGTTCGTCGCGGTGTAGTTCCAGCCGCTCTCACGGGTGACGATGTTGGAGAAGCACTGGTACTGCGTGGCGTCACCGATGAGCCCCTGGGCCATGGCCTGGACTTCGGCGACCGTGTACGAGGCCTTCACGACCAGCGCGGCGCGCTCCGCGGCGCGGGAGGCCTCCTTGGCCTTGCGGTCGGCCTCGGCCTTCTCCTCCGCCTTCTTCCGGGCGGAGGCGTCCTTGGCGGCCTGCTTGCGCGCTGCCTCCTCGGCGGCCTTCTTCGCGCCGGCGTCGGCGGCGTCGGACTGCGCCTGCACCTGCTGCGTGAGGGAAGCCTGCTGGACCTGCTGCCCAGCGGGTATGTCCGCGAGGACGGTGGTCGCATCGGCGGCGGCGACGGGCTGTACGACACCCTCGCTGCCGGAGGCGACACCGACGACGGCGCCCACAGTGGTGACCGCAGTGGCCGAAGCCACCGCGAATCCCCGGACCGAGATCCGGCTCACACGGTTTCCTTCCAGCGTCGCCCGCTTGGTGACCTCACGGACGCGATCGTGCCCCTTCGCACTGGCTTCCTGCTGCACCGGTCACAGAAGCACTGGCCCGGTGCGGCTCCCCCGACGGGGCGGGAGTCCGCTGATTCGGTTCGGGCGGCCCACGGCGAACGCTGTTCAGTTCTGAGGTTCCGTACGTTTGCGGGTACGGGTGTGCCGAGGGCGGGGGCCTGACAGAACCGACAGCCTGCCGTAGCCGGACGCGTCCACGCAATTCCCCGTTGCGTGTCAAAGCTCACACGCCACGTGGGCCACGGAAATTTCCGTTACGCATCCATAGCCTCCGCACACAGCGCTAGGCTGCTGCGCCCTCGCGGCGCAGCAGCCTAGCGGACCGTCCAACTCGTCTGTTACGCCCGCCCGTCCTCCAGCATCTCCGTCACGAGCGCGGCGATCGGCGAGCGCTCGGAGCGGGTCAGGGTGATGTGCGCGAACAGCGGGTGGCCCTTGAGCTTCTCGACGACGGCGACCACTCCGTCGTACCGACCCACCCTCAGGTTGTCGCGCTGGGCGACGTCATGAGTCAGGACAACCCGGGAATTCTGCCCGATACGCGACAACACGGTCAGCAGGACGTTGCGCTCCAGGGACTGCGCCTCGTCGACGATCACGAAGGCGTCGTGCAGGGAGCGGCCCCGGATGTGCGTGAGGGGCAGGACCTCCAGCATGCCGCGCGCCACGACCTCCTCGATGACCTCCTTCGACGTCACCGCGCCCAGGGTGTCGAAGACCGCCTGGGCCCACGGGCTCATCTTCTCCGCCTCGGTGCCCGGCAGGTAGCCGAGCTCCTGACCGCCCACGGCGTACAGCGGCCGGAAGACCATGACCTTCTGGTGCTGCTGACGCTCCAGCACGGCCTCCAGCCCCGCGCACAGCGCCAGCGCCGACTTGCCGGTGCCGGCCCGGCCGCCCATCGACACGATGCCGACGTCCGGGTCGAGCAGCAGGTCCAGCGCGATCCGCTGCTCGGCGCTGCGGCCGTGGATGCCGAAGGCCTCCCGGTCGCCGCGCACCAGCCGGACCCGGCCGTCGGCCGTGACCCGGCCGAGCGCCTTGCCGCGGTCCGACTGCAGCACCAGACCGGTGTGCACCGGGAGCCCGGCCGCGTCGGGCACGTCGACCGTCTCCTCCTGGAAGAGGTCGTCCACCTCCTGGGCCGAGACCTGCAGCTCGTGCATCCCCGTCCACCCGGAGGTGATCGCCAGCTCGGCCCGGTACTCCTCGGCCAGCAGGCCGACGGAGGAGGCCTTGACGCGCAGCGGCAGGTCCTTGGAGACGACGGTGACGTCGTACCCCTCGGCCTGGAGGTTCCGGGCCACCGCGAGGATCCGCGAGTCGTTGTCGCCCAGGCGGAACCCCGCGGGCAGCACGCCCGGGTCCGAGTGGTTCAGCTCGACGCGCAGGGTGCCGCCCAGCTCGCCGATCGGGATGGGTGCGTCCAGCCGCCCGTACCGGATCCGGTACTCGTCGAGCAGCCGCAACGCCTGGCGGGCGAAGTAGCCGAGCTCGGGGTGGTGGCGCTTGGCTTCCAACTCGGTCACCACCACGACCGGCAGGACCACCTCGTGCTCGTCGAAGCGGAGGAGGGCATGCGGGTCGGCAAGCAGCACGCTGGTGTCGAGTACGTAAGTGCGCCGGTCGTGCTCACGGCGATTCTTGCTGGTCACCACGTGTGGACGAACCCCCTCGGAAGAGGTCGGGGTGCGACGGCGTCGCGCGGGACAGGGCCGGGACCGACCAGGAGGGCCGGACCGCGGCCCTTCGAGTCGACGCGGTCAATGCCGTCCGAGTCAAGGGTTGACAACGGCACGTCCGTGAGCAAGGGGCCTCCCGGGCGGACGGGCCAGGTGCCGTCCGCTTCTGTCCGACATCCATGGGCCGGATGTCGGTCTGACGGGTCTATTCCCTCGAAAGTGGAGGCCTATGCGACTGCATATGACAGGTGTTGGCCCGGGCCCTACCCTTGCCGTCCCGCCGCCCGATGTTCGCGCCCCCGTCGCCGGGACGTAATCCGGCCACCGCCCCTTCGGCCGTTCGCCGCAAGCCGGGTGTGGCGCATCTCTCCCCGGCAGGGCCGTTCGGGTGACGCCGGGAGCCGGGGCCCGCGCTCAGGCCCCGTAGCGCCGGTGCCGCGCCGCGTAGTCACGCAACGCCCGCAGGAAATCCACCCTGCGGAACGCCGGCCAGAACACCTCGCAGAAGTAGTACTCCGAATGCGCGCTCTGCCAGAGCATGCTGCATCCATGCGGGGAGCCACCCCCCGCACCCCCGGGAACCGGGGCCCGCGCTCAGGCCCCGTAGCGCCAGTGCCGCGCCGCGTAGTCACGCAACGCCCGCAGGAAATCCACCGTGCGGAACGCCGGCCAGAACACCTCGCAGAAGTAGTACTCCGAATGCGCGCTCTGCCAGAGCATGCTGCATCCATGCGGGGAGCCACCCCCCGCACCCCCGGGAACCGGGGCCCGCGCTCAGGCCCCGTAGCGCCGGTGCCGCGCCGCGTAGTCACGCAACGCCCGCAGGAAATCCACCCTGCGGAACGCCGGCCAGAACACCTCGCAGAAGTAGTACTCCGAATGCGCGCTCTGCCAGAGCATGAAGCCCGACAGGCGCTGCTCGCCGGAGGTGCGGATGACGAGGTCGGGGTCGGGCTGGCCGCGGGTGTAGAGGTGCTCCGCGATGTGGTCGATGTCGAGGATCTCCGCGAGGTCCTCGATGGACGTGCCGCGGCCGGCGTGCTCGTGGAGGAGGGAGCGGACCGCGTCGGCGATCTCCTGGCGGCCGCCGTAGCCCACGGCGACGTTGACGAGTATGCCCTCGACGCCCTCCGTGGCCTGCTCGGCCTCCTTGAGGACGGACTGGGTACGGGCGGGCAGCAGGTCCTTCGCGCCGACGTGGTGGACGCGCCAGCGGCCGGTCGCGGCGAGCCCGCGGACCGCGTCCTCGATGATGCCGAGCAGCGGGACGAGTTCCTCCGCCGGGCGGTCCAGGTTGTCCGTCGAGAGCAGCCAGAGCGTGACGACCTCGACGCCGGTCTCCTCGGACCAGCCGAGGACCTCGGTGATCTTGTCCGCGCCGGCCCGGTGGCCCTGCTCGGTCGTCCGTGCGGCGGCCTTGGCCCAGCGGCGGTTGCCGTCGAGGATGACGCCGATGTGCTTGGGGCCCTGCGACAGGTCGAGCCGGCGCTCCACACGGTGGGCGTACAGGTCGGTCAACCTGAGACGTACCAGGTCGCGCAGATTCATTGGCGGGCCCCTCCTGCGGTCGTCACCCCTTCGCCACCCTACTGCGCCTCCCCTCGGGCCGCCGAACCGGGTGCGGGGCTGTGGACCACCGTCGTGATAGGACCGCTTCTGTGGATATTCGTTCTCTCTACCGCGCCGCCGACGAGCGCTACGACGCGATGGCGTACCGCCGTACCGGCCGCAGCGGCCTCAAGCTCCCCGAGATCTCCCTCGGGCTCTGGCACAACTTCGGCGACGACCGCACGCTCGACTCGCAGCGCGCCATCCTGCGCCGCGCCTTCGACCTCGGCGTCACGCACTTCGACCTGGCCAACAACTACGGCCCGCCCTACGGCTCCGCCGAGAGCAACTTCGGGACCATCCTCGCCCAGGACTTCCGGCCCTACCGCGACGAACTGGTCATCTCGACCAAGGCGGGGTACGACATGTGGCCCGGCCCGTACGGCGAGTGGGGCAGCCGGAAGTACCTGCTCTCCTCGCTGGACCAGTCCCTGGACCGGATGGGCCTGGACTACGTCGACATCTTCTACTCGCACCGCTTCGACCCCGAAACGCCGCTGGAGGAGACGATGGGCGCCCTCGCGTCCGCCGTCCAGCAGGGCAAGGCGCTCTACGTCGGCATCTCCTCCTACAGCGCGCAGCGCACCCGTGAGGCCGCCGCGCTGCTGCGCCAGATGGGCGTCCCGGCGCTGATCCACCAGCCCTCGTACTCCATGATCAACCGCTGGGTCGAGGACGACGGTCTCCTGGACGTCCTGGACGAGGAGGGCATGGGCTGCATCCCCTTCGTCCCCCTGGCCCAGGGCCTGCTGACGGACAAGTACCTCAACGGCATCCCCGAGGGTTCCCGGGCCGCCCAGGGCAAGTCCCTCGACCCCACCCTGATCACCGACGAGGTCGTACGGCGGCTGCGCGGCCTCAACGGCATCGCCGCCCGGCGCGGTCAGTCGCTGGCGCAGCTCGCGCTGAGCTGGGTGCTGCGCGACAAGCGGATCACCTCGGCGCTCATCGGGGCGTCGAGCGTCGCCCAACTGGAGGCCAACGTCGCGGCGGTGGGTGCCGCCCCGCTGACGGCCGAGGATCTCGCCGAGATCGACGAGTTCGCCCTCGAGTCGGGCGTCAACCTCTGGTCCCGCAGCAGCGACGCGTGAGGTCGGCGGGCGCCCTGGTCAGGACGGCAGCAGCGGTCCGGCCAGGGCGCCGGCCAGGATGAACGGACCGAAGGGCAGCGGCGTACGGCGCTCGGCGCGGCGGGCCGCCAGCAGCACCAGGCCCGTGACCGCGCCCAGCGCGAAGGCTGCGAAGGTGCCGGCGGCGAGCGTCCCCCACCCGTACCAGGCGAGGACCATGCCCGCGGTCGGGGCGAGCTTGACGTCGCCGAAGCCCATGCCGTCCGGGTTGACCAGGTGCAGCACGAGGTAGAACAGCCCCAGCACGGCCGCCCCCAGCAGCGCCCGGGGCCACGAGCCCTCATGGCCCGGGAACAGCGCGGCCGCCCCCAGCAGAGCCGCCGTCCCCGTGGCGGCGGGCAGCGTCAGCACGTCCGGGAGCCGCAGCACCGTCAGGTCGACGCGGGCCAGCAGCACTCCGAGCGGGACGAGCAGCAGCCACACCGTCAGTTCGGGGCGCGGCCCGGTGCCCGCCGCGACGGCCGCGCTGACCACGGCGGTCACCAGGGCGTAGCGCCATCCGGCGGCCGGCTTCCCGGCGTTGCGCACCGGCCCCCACCAGCCGCGCCGGCCGGCCGGGTAGGGCACGTCCGCCGGGCACCGGGCCCGCCAGGGCTGCTCGGGGGCGACGGACAGCCGGTACGCCGGACGCGGCAGGGCGAGCCCCACGACGGTTCCCCACACGACGGCCGCGGCGATCGGATAGACATGCATCGGGCCCGACCGTACACGGGCGCACCACGCGAAGGGACGTGAGCCGCATGGGTGACCGCCGGCGCGACGGGACCGGGCTGCTGCACCTCACCGGCGGCCACGGCACGGACGGCGCGGGGACGCCGGACGGCGCGGGGATACCGCTGGAGATCGCTGCCTCCTACCGGGCCCGCACCCGGGGGCTGCTGGGCCGAACCGGGATCAGCGGGGCGCTGCTGCTCACGCCCGCCGCGAGCGTGCACACCCTGGGCATGCGCTTCGCCATCGACGTCGCCTACCTCGACCGCCGCCTGCGGGTCCTCGCCGTCCGCACCATGCCGCCCGGCCGGATGGGCCGCCCGCGGCTGCGGGCCCGTCACGTGCTGGAGGCGGAGGCCGGCGCGATGGCGGCGTGGGGCCTGGTGCCGGGGGCGGCGGTGACGGTGGAGGCGCAGGCGTGACCCCTGCCGCGTCCCGTCCGCTGCGGGCGGCCGTGGCGGCCTTCTAGAACCCACCGCCGCCGAAGTCCGCGGAGCCGGAGAAGCCGGGGAAGCCGGGGGACTGCGCGCCGATGACGAGGAACAGGATCCCCGCGACCAGGAAGATCCCCAGGAAGACCAGCGTCAGCGCCAGTTGCCCGTACGGCACCCGGTAGCCGGCCGGGACGACCAGCGCGTGCTCGGGTGCCTCGGGGACGTAGGCGACCGTCAGGTGGTCGCCCTCGATCGTCGTGCCCGGCGCCCCCGGGTCCTCGAAGCGCACGTCGCGCCCGTCGGCGGTCCGGAACTCGAAGACGAAGTGCTGCCGCGAGTGGGTCGGGCCCTCACCCGTCGAGCCCACGGTCGTGTAGACCCGCACACAGCGCCCCTCGGCGCGGAGCCCGCCGTGCACGGCCCGCCGTATCCACAGCACGCGACGGCCCGCGCGTACCGCGACCACCAGCGGCACGAGCGTGATCAGTACGGCCATCACAACAAAGAGCACCGGTATCGCGGCTTCCATCGACATCCCCCGTCGTCGCGCCGGGGGCGACCGCCCCCGTTGTCGTACGGAGACACCCGGCGCGCCCGGTCGGTTCCCGCCGGGGTGGGTGCCGAAACTCACCCAACCGGGCGCAGGGAAGGAAGCGTTGGCGGTGCCGCACCGGCACTACGCTCCCGTCATGGGCCACACCGTGCTCGCCACCCCGCTGGGCGACGTCGCCCTGCACCGCCTCGGCACCCCGGCCACCGGCACCCCGCGCACGCCCGTGCTGCTGCTGCACGCCAACCCCGGCGACAGCCGGGACTACGGAGCCGTCGCGGCCGGACTCGCCGCGGAACGCGAGGTCTTCGCCCTCGACTGGCCCGGCTACGGCCGCTCCACCGCCGCCGCCCCGCACTCCGTCACCCCCGATGGACTCGCGGACGTGGCCGAGCGCGCCCTCGACGCCATCGCGCGGGGCGGCGCGCCGCGCGTCTACGTCGTCGGCAACAGCGTGGGCGGCTGGGCCGCCGTACGGCTGGCCGAGCGCCGCCCGGCGCAGGTGGCCGGGCTCGTCCTGGTCGACCCGGCCGGTTTCACCCGGCTCACCCCGGTGACCCGCTGGTTCTGCCGAGCCGTGATGGGACGTCCGTCCAGCGCCGCGCGCCTCATCGCCCCGCTGGCCCGTGCCTACCTGGGCCGGCTCCGTACGAGCAGCGCCCGCGCGACGTACGAACGCGCCCGTGGCGTCCGTGCCGACGCCGGCCGGCTCGCGGTGCACTGCGCCCTGTGGCGCGCCTTCGCCGCGCCCGGATTCGGGCTGAGCGGCGTCCTGCCGGGGATCGTCCCGCCCGTCCTGCTGCTCTGGGGCCGCCGCGATCCGCTGCTCCCCGTGCTCACCGACGGTCGCCGGGCCCGCCGTTCGCTGCCGCCCGGCGCCACGTTCGCGACCCTGCCCACGGCGCACGAGGCGTACAACGAGCGGCCGGACCTGTTCCTGGCGTGCGTGCGGCCGTTCCTGACGGAGTGAGACGCGGGGGAAAGAAGACGGGCCGGTCCGCAGGGGGGGAGAGCGGACCGGCCCGAGGGGGGGATTCCAAGGTACCGCGCCGGAACCGCTCTCCAGGTCCAAGGTCATGAGGGAGATGTGAAGGTTCCCTCGAAGAAGTGGCTCGATCGCCGGGCGATTAGACCGAATGGCCGTGAATGCGGCGACTCGTCCGCCCACGCCACATCCGCACCGCATACGCTCCGTCACGGAAAGCACCGGACCTTTGGCCCGGAATTTAAGGGCTCTGTCGCCGCGCCTTACCCACGTGGGTGAGCCGTTCGGTTGACCGGCGGCCCGCGACGCTACGACGGACGGAACGTGATCTCCACGCGGCGGTTCTGCTTGCGGCCCGTCTCGGTGGAGTTGTCGGCGATGGGGTAGTCCTCGCTGTACCCGCGCACCTGGAACGAGTGGACGGAGTTGCCGAGCGAACCGAGCTCCTCCGCCAGGATCTTGTAGACGGCGTCGGCCCGCTTCTTGGACAGCACCTTGCCGTGCTCGTACGAGCCCAGGTCGTCCGTGAAGCCGAACACACGGATCGGCTGGGTGACGTCCTTGGCATCGATGTCGGACGCGATGGCCTTGATCCGAGCGGTGGCCGTCGCGTTCAGCTTGGCGCTGTCCCTGCCGAACAGGACGTCCGCCTGAAGGGCGTAGGTGACCGAGGAGTTCGACTCCTCGTGCCGCTCCTCGCCGTCGTCGGCCGAGGCGTCCTCGGAGGACGACGCGTCCGACACGGAGACGATGTCCAGCACCTTGGGCGGTGCCAGCGTCGCCCCCTCGGGCAGTTGCAGGTCCGGGTCGGCCGCGTCCACCTTCGTGGGCGCGGACGGGGTGGGCTGCGCCGTCGGGTCGTCGTCCGCCCGCGCGCTCGCGGCGGTGAGCGGAGTGAGCACGAGCGCGAGGCCGAGCACGGCCGCGACACCGGGACGGGGATGCGGACGGGGACGGGGCACGGCTCACCCCTCCGCGATCGTGATCTTGGCCGGGGGCATCGTCGGCAGCTGGAACTCCACCTCGGTGGTGCCTTCCGGCGGCGCCGGGAATTGCGCGAAGAGGGGCCGGGTCTCGCCCGGCTTGATCAGGGTGAGGCCCATCGTGCACAGGCACTTGCCCTCGGTGTCCCGGAGCACGTAGTAGCGCTTCTTGCCGACCGAATCGACCAAGACGGCACCGGCGACGGAGGGGCCGGAGCGTTGTACCGCGGTCTCCGGACCCGTCCAGTACGTGGCATTGAACGGCGAGTCCCCGTTGTTGGTGAGCGAGCCCTTGACGGTGACGAATCCACCCGAGTCCCGAGTTGCTTCGTTCAGGGTGACCGTGACGCCTTTCTCACCCTTCATCTGGGCCAGGATTTGGGTCGGCTCGTCCGAAGGCGCGGCGCTCGACTTGTCCGAACCGCCTGGCGCGCTCGTCTTCGCGGACGGCGTGGCCGCCGTCTTGTCGTCGCCGTCACCGCCGCCGCACCCTGACAGTGCCGCGGCGAGGACCACGGCGACGATTGCGGCCAGGCCCTGCTTCTGGATGTGCATCGGTCCCCCGTTCCTCACTCGCTGAGATGGACGGAGTAGAACTCCGCCAGGTTCAGATCGAAATCGTCGGCCGCCGGGTCCACCGTGAGCCGATCACCGTCGCAGGCGAACGTGATCGTGTCGCCGTCCTTGTCATCGACGCTGCAGCGGCTCTCGACGATCGCGGTCGCTGTGGCGCGCGCGTGCATCGATTCGGTGCCGGGAACGACGGACTTGCCAACGGTGCCGGAAGTATGGAGGGCCACCGTGGCACCACCCGGCCCGCCCACGTCGCACTCGTCGACGACTGCTTTGTTCTGCCCCGCGTAATCCGCGGCCGCACCACAGGCGCCCTCGGCGGTCATCCCGTCCAGGGCCAGCAGGTCCGCCAGGCGTTCCAGGTCTCCCGCTTCCAGTGCGTCGAGGAACGCCTCCCTGATGCTGTCGCGAACCTCCCGCGCGGCCGCGAGGGCCGAGGCGTCGGCCGCGGTCTGCGCAGTGTTCCTCACCGAAGAGGCCTGCCCGACGGCGAAGAACGCGAACGCCAGGAAGAACAGCGCACCCACCGCCACGATGTAAATACCGACGGTCTGTCCCGCGTCACCGTCGGTTCGTCCGCTCAGCCTGCGCCGACGATGTCCGCGATCTTTTCGAGAATCCCGTTGAGCACGGCCTGGCCGATGCTCGTCGTCCCGGCCAGCACACCGATGATGACCGCGATCACCACCGCGATGCCCAGGTACTCGAACGACGTCTGCCCCGAGTCGTCGCGGACGCGCATGCGCGTGCGCAGCGCGGTCAGTCGTTTCACAACCCACCTGCTCATCTTCCGTGCCCCAAACCGTAGTCACGTGACGTGCGCCGGCCGCGCCCCTTGCGTCGGCCGGGGTCTGGCTATCGTCGCGGGCGGCTGCGGTGCCGGTGAGGTCCACGGCGCACCGCCTCCCATCGGGTCAACCCGCCGCGATCCGTGCCTGATTGCAGGTGCAAATGTGGTTGCGGCTGCAAATGTACACCGCGACCGTGGGCTCCGCACCCAATATGGCGGCTCCGGTCACTACCCACCACCCGAACCGAACATGCGTTCACAACCCTGTCACCCCCATCACCCCAGCAGGTCACCGAAGTTGATGCGCGACCCGAGGATCGTGCCCGTCATCAGCAGGATCATCGTCGCGGGGACGAGGAGCGTGGTGATCACACCCGTCGCGCGCGGCACGGTGCGGGCCGCGCGGCGGCGGGCGTTCTGGGCCTCGGTGCGCCGCATGTCCGTGGCGATCTGGAGCAGCGTGCGGGCGATGGGCGCGCCCAGTTCCTCGCCCTGCTGCAGGGCCGTGACGAACTGCCCGACCTGCTCGCTGCCGTTGCGCCTGCGCAGCTGGTCGAAGGCGTCACGGCGGCTGACGCCGACGTCCATCTGGCGCAGGGCGATCCGGATCTCGTCGCTCCAGGGGCCCTTGTAGACGGAGGCGACGCGTTCGAGGGCCTGGCGGAAGCCGAGGCCGGCGCTCACCACCACCGCGAGGACGTCGAGGAAGTCCGGGAGCGTGCGCTCGATCTCGTCGCGGCGCCTGCGGATGGCGAGCCGGATGCCGAGGTCGGTCCAGCCCAGGCCGTAGGCGACCATCAGGAGGGCGGCGAACCAGTGGCCCGCCCGCAGGAGCACCAGGGCCGCGAGGCCGCCGAGGGCGCCGTAGACGGCGCGGCGGGCGGCGTAGCGGTCGACGGTGAGGCCGTAGGGGTGGCCCGCGTGGTCGATGCGGGTGCGGATCCGGTTGACCCGGACGGGGCCCATGAGGCGCAGCACCAGGGGCGCCCAGCGCATCCCGAGGCGGTCGACGGCGTTGCCGACCTTGGTGGTGCGGGTCCGGCCCACCTCCAGAGCCAGTTGGAGGTCGCTGGGCAGCTTGACCTCGGAACGGTAGAGGCCGATGCCGTAGCAGACGCCCACCACTCCCAGGGCGGCGACGGCGGCCAGCACGACGGTGATCACAGGTCCCCCGCCCCCCTCACACGTCGATCCGCGACATGCGGCGGATGAGCGCGAAGCCGACGACGTACAGGCCGAGCGCCACGAGCACGGCGATCCGTCCGGCCCCGGAGCCGGTCATCGCGCTCAGCGAGCCCGGCATGATCCGGTCGAGCAGCAGCAGCGAGCCGACGCCGATGACCGGAACGGCGTACGCGGTGACCGTGACCTGCGACATCTGGGTACGGATCTCGCGCCGGGTCTCCTTGCGCTCCTCCAGGGTCACCGTCAGGTTCCGCAGCGACTCCACCACCGAGCCGCCGGCCCGGGCCGACAGGACGAGCGTGGAGACCAGCACCACCAGTTCCCGGCTGGGCAGCCGCTCCTGCAGTTCGGCCATGGCGTCCTCGATGGAGTGCCCGAGCGTCATGGCGTCGGCGACCTTCCGCAGTTCCTCACCCGCCGGGGCCTCCAGTTCCTCCGCCGCCATGCCGACGGCGGTCCGCAGGGCGAGCCCGGCCTGCGTGGCGTTGGCCAGGACACGGGCGAGTTCGGGCAGCTGGGCGATGAAGCGCTCGGTGCGCACCCGTCGTCGCCAGCCGAGGAAGGAGCTGACCGCCCAGGCCGCCAGGAGCGCGGCGATCGGTCCGAAGAAGGGGGCCAGCACGATGTCGGCGACCAGCCAGGCGCCGCCGACGACCGCGAGGGCGGCCGCGGTGAACTGCCCGGGCGTCAGGTCGGTGCCGGTGGCGGCGAGCCGCGCGGCCAGCCGGCGGCCCCAGGCGGTGCGCCGGACCCGCAGGTCCAGCCCGGCGAAGGGCACGGCGCGCCGTTCCGCGGCCGGGACGTCGGCCAGCCGGTCCACGAGCGCGGCGCGGTCGGCGCGCCCGCCGCTCCAGGCGTGCAGGCCCCAGACGCCCAGCACCAGCGCGAGGCCGGTCACCCCGAGCACGGCCAGGGCCATCGTTGGCGTGTTCACTTCGCCTCCCTGCTCGACAGCTCCAGCTCGGTCTCGCCGACCCCGAAGGCCGCCGGCACGGACTCGCCCGCCAGGTGGAAGCGTTCGGCCAGTTGACGCGGTACGGGCTGATGGTGGAACCAGCCCCGCACGATCCGGTCGGGCCCCATCGGCTCGGCGCGGAAACGGGTCGCGGTGGTCAGCCGGAAGGTGTCGCGTCCCCGTGAGGACAGCACGGCGATCTCGGCGATCCGGCGGGTGCCGTCGACGTCGCGGCGCAGCTGGACGATGACGTCGACGGCGCTGTTGATCTGGTCGCGGAGCGCCTCGAAGGGGATCTTCACCTCCGACATCGAGGCCAGCGTCTGCAGCCTGAGCACCGCGTCCTCGGCCGAGTTGGCGTGCACCGTGGCCAGCGAACCGTCGTGGCCGGTGGACATGGCCTGCAGCATGTCGAGGGTCTCGCCGCCGCGGACCTCACCGACGATGATCCGGTCGGGGCGCATGCGCAGCGAGTTCCGCACGAGGTCGCGGATGGTGATCCGGCCCTGGCCCTCGACGTTGGGCGGCCGGCTCTCCAGGCGTACGACGTGCTCCTGCTGGAGCTGGAGTTCGGCGGCGTCCTCGACGGTGATGATCCGCTCGCCGTCCGGGATGAGCCCGGACAGCGAGTTGAGCAGGGTGGTCTTGCCCGAGCCGGTGCCGCCGCTGACGATGATGTTGAACTTGGCCCGCACGAGGGCGGAGAGCAGCATCAGCATGTGCTCGTCGAGGGTGCCGAGGCCGATCAGCTCGTGCAGGGCGTACGCGCGGGGGAAGCGGCGGATGGTGAGGACCGGGCCGGTCAGCGACAGCGGCGGGATGATGACGTTGACGCGCTCGCCGGAGGGCAGCCGGGCGTCCACCATCGGATTCGACTCGTCCACCCGGCGGTTGACGGTCGACACGATCCGCTCGATGGTCTGCAGGAGTTGCTCGGGGCTGCTGAACCGGGCGGCGACGGGCTCCACCCGGCCGGCCCGCTCGATGTAGATGCGGTCCGGGCCGTTGACCATGATCTCGGTGATGGAGGCGTCCTCCAGCAGCGGTTCGAGGATGCCCAGGCCCAGGGCCTCGTCCACGACCCGGCGGATGATGCCGGTGCGCTCCTTGGTGGAGAGCACCGGTCCCTCGCGGCTGATGATGTGGCCGAGGACGCGTTCCAGGCGCACCCGGCGCTCGGCGGCGGCGAGCGCCGACATCTCGGCGAGGTCGATCTCCTGGAGGAGCTTGGCCCGGTAGACGGCGACGAGGTGGCCCTCCTGCGTCTGCGGGGCGGTGTCCTCGTTCGCGGCGATACGGTCGCGCAGGCTCATTCGTCGGCCCCCTCGTCGTCCTCCCTGGGCATCGTGGCGGTCCGGGTGACGGAGCCCGGGCTGAGGCCCGGGAGCACCGACGGGATCTCCACGGTCGCCGTCGCCTGCACGGAGTCCCCCGTGTCGCCGGTGGTGCTGACCTGCGTACCGTCCTGCAGCCAGGAGCTCACCGCCTCCGTGCCCGCGACGGGGCCGCTCACGGGAGGGTCGTGCAGCGCGGCCATGCGCGCGGCGGCGCGGGCGGCCGTGCCGGCCTGGGCCGCGGTGTAGGCGGCGAGGCCCAGCTGCACGCCCGCGAGGGCGATCAGCAGCAGGATCGGCAGCATCCCCAGGAACTCCAGGGAGGCGCTGCCCCGGTCGCGCCGGCGGCGGGTCCGGGCCGTCACGGTGTGCCCGCCTCTTCGTCGACGGCCGAGGCGTGGCCGTGGACGGTCAGCGGGAAGTCGATCGCGCCCGGGAAGAGGACCGGGACCCGCAGGCCCACCGTGACCCCGACCATGCCGTCGGTGTGCGTGGTGCCGAAGTCCTCGATCTGCCACGCGCCGGGCAGGTCGTCGGCCGCTGCCGCCTGGGCGTCCTTCCCCACCGCCGCCGCGCGGGCGGCCTGGTCGGCGGCGTGGCCGGCGAGGGTGAAGGTGTACCCGGTCAGCACCGCCTGCCAGACCAGGACGAGCACCAGCAGGATCAGCGGTGTCATGCCCAGCGTCTCCAGGGTGACCTGGCCCTGTTCGGCGCGGCCGCGGCGGCTCCTGCGGGGCGGCACCGCGTGCCCGGGCCCGCAGACGCCGATCTCCGCCGCGAGCGTCCACACGCCCTGCTTGACGGTGGAGCGGTTGTCGAGGTCCTGGAGCCGTCCGGCGTCCACGACCGCCTGCAGTTCCCGGAAGGCGGCGGGGACCACGGCGGAGGCGATGCGGGTGCCGGTGATGCGGGCGATCAGCGAGGGCTGGATCTCGCTGCCCCGGGTGTACCGGTTGACGGTGGCGACGACGTCCTGGGGCTTGCGGATCTGCAGCCGGTCCCACATGCGCACCATGCGCTTGGCGGCGCGCACGGCGACCACGTCGGGCGTGGTCACCAGCAGGGCGGTGTCCGCGGTCTCGACGGCGACCGCGTTGGCGCCGGTCATCTGGGTGCCGCAGTCGACGACCACGACCTCGTACCGCTGCCGGAGGGCGTGCAGCACGTGCCGGGCGGCACGGTCGGTGACCTCCTCGCCGCGTTCGCCCTCGCCGGGGGCGAGCAGCAGCGCGGGCCCGGACTCGTGGACGTACATGGCGTCCTGCAGTACGCGGGTGGTCACGTCGGCGATGTCCGCGAGGTCGGCGACGGAGCGGCGGAACTGGACGTCGAGGTAGGAGGCGATGTCGCCGCCCTGGAGGTCGAGGTCGACCAGGGCGGTGGACTTGCCGGCGGCCTGCGCGGCGAGGGCGAGCTGGACGGCGACGACGGTGGTGCCGACCCCGCCCTTGGCTCCGGCCACGGCGACCAGCCTGCCCCCGGGGACGGCGGGCAGCGCGGGCTGCTGGGGGCTGAGGTGGCGCCGTACGCCGGCCGCCCAGGCGGCCGCCGCCTCGACGCGGGCGCCGAGTTCGTCGTACGACAGGGGCACCCCGGCGACACCGCGCGCGCCGGCGTCCATGGCGCCGGACAGGACGGCCGGGCTCGGGTCGGCGGTGAGCAGGATGACGCCGACCGCGGGGAAGCGCAGCGCGATCTCGCGGATGACCTCGAGGGCGGGCACCGGGGTGATGCGGTCGTGGACGACGACGACCTCGGGCAGTTCGTCGACCCCGGTCCCGGCGGCGCGGGCGAGGACGTCCAGCAGTGTGGTGGAGTCCGGCAGCGCGGGCCCTGGTTCGGCTCCGGGCAGCTGGTGGAGGACCCCGGTCAGGGCGCGGGCGGTGTCGGGGTCGGGGGTGCCCGACAGGATGCGGACGCCGGTCACGAGGCGGCTCCGTCACCGGCGAGGGTGTAGGTGCGGTCCCGTTCGGAGGGGGCGGTCGCGTCCCCCGGGGCGACGAGGGCGAGGCGTACGTGCCGGGCGAAGGACTCGGCGAAGGCGACCCGCTGGGCGTCGGCGGCGCCGAGGGCGAAGGTGATGGGGACTCCCTGGCTGCTGACCCGGCGGTTGTCGCCGCCGGTGTCGAAGGCCTTGATCTGGCCGACGTCGATGACCCGGGCGCCCGCGACGATGATCTTCGAGACCTCGGGGTCGGTGTCCCTGCGCGGGGCGAAGGTGGCGAAGATGTTGACCCTCGCCCCTGGGGTGATCTTCCCGGCGACGCCGGTCTCCGCGTCGATCATGATCGCGATCTCCATCTGCCCGGCCCGCAGCGCGGGCCGCTCGGCGACCATGTCCGTCTGCAGCAGGGAGCCGCGGTGCAGGGGGACGGCGGCTATCTTGCCGTCGAGCTGGCCGACGTCGCGGACGGCGGTGACGGGCAGCCAGCGCTCGGGCATCCGGACCTCCCGCAGTTGGGCGCGGCCGACCGCCTCGTACGCGGGCACGTCCGCGGCCAGCCGGTACGCGGTCACCTTCGGCCCGACCTGGGAGCGGGCGTCCCCGATGACGGTGACGACACCGGCGAAGGCGGCGAGCGCGCACAGCGCGGAGACCACGAGGAGGACGACGCCGCGACGCTGACGTGAGTTCATAGAGGTGGGGCCCTATCGCTCAAGTGCCGACTGCTGGTGGGGGGAGACCTGGGGGGTGGGCGACGCCCTGGGCGCCAGGGAGGGCGCGCGGGGTCCCGAGTGCACGACCTGGCGCGGCCGCTCCGGGGGCCGGATGCGCTGCTGCCCGTCCACCGTGGCCGAGCAGAACAGGCAGCGGTCGCCGATGACCGCCAGGCCGCACCAGCCGCAGGTGTCCCGGCGGACCGAGGTGACCAGTTGGTAGAGCACGCCGACGTCGGCGATGTAGGCGGTGAACTCGACCAGCCTGCCGGTCCCCCACCAGCGCGCGGAATCCGCCGGCAGCGGCACCTCCCGTACGTGCTGGCTCCGCCAGGAGCGGGCCAGCGGCCCGGTGACCCAGCCGGCGTCGATGCCGTGGCCGTGCGCGACGGCGAGCTGGGTGAGGAACGCGGGCCCGGCCGGCACGGCGTCGGGGCGCGCCTCGGACAGGTGCGGTTCGGGGTGGGCGAGGACGGCGAAGTGGCGCCCGGGCACCAGGGACTTCAGGTGGGCGCCGACGGGCACGTCCACCCGGTCGAGCCGGGACACCGAACCGAGCAGGGCGCCGGAGTGGAGGTAGTGCGACAGCAGCCGGGCGGCCCCGGCGAGCACACCGGGCCCGAGGTCGGTGGCGGCGAGCTGGCGCAGTTGCTCGGCCAGGAGCAGGGCGGCCAGCGGTGGCAGGTCGACCGGGACGATCGCCACCCGGTCCGCCTCCAAGGCCGCGCGCACGGTGTGGACGCGGCGGCGCAAGGGGTCGGTGGGCTCAACCGGGACGAGCACGACGAGGTGGCCGTGGGCCTCCAGGGCGGCGGCGGTGCGCGTCACGTGCTGCTCCAGCGGGAGCGCGAGGTCGTCCGCCGTGACCGCTATGACGCTCGACACCCACGACCTCCCGGAACTCCCGCCCAGTCCCTGCCCGGAGAGCTTATCCCTGCGTAGCCGGAGCAGTGCGGAAAGTCGCCGAACAGTTGATGAAGTCGGTGGTACCCGCGGGACGACGGTCTACGCACGACGGCAAGGGTATTGACCCCCGCATTGGTCTGGACCAAACTGCGTCCACACAAGAGTGGCCACTCGCGTAACCGCCCAACTCCTCGCCCCCAGGAGGCAGTAGTGGAACACGCACGCCCGCGGAGCACCGCCCTCAGAGCCGCGGCGGCCGTCGGCGCCGCCGCCCTCGCGGTGGCGGGACTCGTCGCCACGTCCGGCAGCGCGAACGCCGCCGACACCAACATCGTGACCAACGGCGGGTTCGAGAGCGGCCTGTCCGGATGGTCCTGCACCGCCTCCAGCGGCGCGGCCGTCGGCTCGCCCGTGCACGGCGGTACCAAGGCGCTCCAGGGCACGCCCTCCTCCTCGGACAACTCCCGCTGCTCCCAGACCATCAGCGTCCGGCCCAACTCCACGTACACGCTCAGCGCGTTCGTCCAGGGCAGCTACGTCTACCTCGGCGCCACCGGCACCGGGATGACGGAGGCCTCGGTCTGGACCCCGTCCGCGTCCTCGTACCAGCAGCTGTCCACCAGCTTCACCACGGGCGCGAGCACCACCTCGGTCACCGTCTACCTGCACGGCTGGTACGCGCAGCCCGCGTACCTGGCGGACGACGTGAGCCTGCTGGGCGCGCCCGGCACGGGGACGCCGACCCCGACCCCCACGCCGACCGACCCGACGCCCACCCCCACGCCCACACCGACGCCCACACCGACGCCGACGCCCACCGGCGGCGGCTCGCTGCCCAAGCACGTGCTCACCGGCTACTGGCAGAACTTCAACAACGGCGCGACCGTCCAGACCATCGCCCAGGTCCCGAGCCAGTACGACATCATCGCGGTGTCGTTCGCCGACGCCACGACCACGCCCGGCGCGGTCTCCTTCACCCTCGACCCGGCGCTGAACTACCCGGTCAGCCAGTTCAAGACCGACATCGCGGCGAAGAAGGCGGCCGGCAAGAAGGTCATCGTCTCCGTCGGCGGCCAGAACGGCACGATCAGCGTCACCGACTCCGCCTCGGCGAACAACTTCGCGAACAGCGTCTTCTCGCTGATGCAGACGTACGGGTTCGACGGCGTCGACATCGACCTGGAGAACGGGATCAACGCGACCTACATGACGCAGGCGCTGCGCTCCCTGTCGGCCAAGGCCGGCTCCGGGCTGGTCATCACGATGGCCCCGCAGACCATCGACATGCAGTCGACGTCCTTCGGCTACTTCCAGACCGCCCTGAACATCAGGGACATCCTGACCGTCGTCAACACCCAGTACTACAACAGCGGTTCCATGAACGGCTGCGACGGCAAGGTGTACTCGCAGGGCACGGTCGACTTCATCACCGCCCTGGCCTGCATCCAGCTGCAGAGCGGTCTGGCCCCCTCGCAGGTGGGTCTCGGCCTGCCGGCGTCGACCCGGGCGGCGGGCAGCGGCTACGTCTCGCCGACCGTGGTGAACAACGCCCTGGACTGCCTGACCAAGGGCACCAACTGCGGTTCCTTCAAGCCCTCCACCACCTGGCCGGGGCTGCGCGGCGCGATGACCTGGTCCACCAACTGGGACGCGACCAACGGCAACGCCTTCTCGGGCACCGTCGGCCCGCACGTGCACGGGCTGCCGTAACCGGCGGGACCGTCACCGACGCACCGCGCCCCCGGGAGAGGTCCCGTCCCCCGGGGGCGCGGTGTCACGTCGGACCACCGGGCCCACCGCGCCGGCGACGCCGCCCGGTCAGTCCAGGACGGCGAGGGCGTCGATCTCGACGAGCAGTCCGGCGGGCAGGCCGACGTAGACCGTCGTACGGGCGGCGGGGGCGCCCTTCAGGCCCGCGAAGAACTCGTCGAAGAGGGCGTTGAACTCGGGGAAGTGCGCGGTGTCGGTGAGGTAGACCCGGATCATGACGACGTCCTCCCAGGACGAGCCGCCCCCCTCCAGCACCGCCTGCACGTTGGCGAGGGTCTGCAGGGTCTGCTCCCGCAGCCCCGGGCCCACGGGCGCGGGCGCCTGACCCGGCACGGCGGGGCCGAAGCCGACCTGACCGGCGACCTGCAGGACGTTGCCCTTGCGGACACCGTGGGAGAACCTGGCCGGCGGGGTGGTGTGGCCGGCCGGGGTGATCGCGGTCTTCTCGCTCATCTGGTTCCTTCGCTCGGTCTTCCGGAGTACTCGCGGCTGATCGCCTCCGCGGTGCGCCGGACCTGCGGGCGCAGCTTCAGCAGTTCCTCCGCGCTGACGACCACATTGGGGGCGGAGAGGGAGCAGGCGGCCATGACGCGCCCGTCGGCGCCGCGGATCGGCGCGGCCACGCAGTTGATGGACTCCTCGTGGCCGCCCAGGTCGCTCGCCCAGCCCTGCTCGCGGACCCGGGCGAGTTCGGCGAGGTAGGCGGCGGCGTCGGTGGTGGAACGCGCGGTGTAGCGCGGGTACTCCAGGCCCTGCGCGACCGCGCGCCGCTCCGCCTCGGGAAGGTCGGCCAGGAGCACCTTCGCCACGGCGGCCACGGTGATGGCGACGGGCTTGCCGATCCGCGAGTACATGCGGACCGGGTAGCGGCTCTCCACCTTGTCGATGTAGACGACCTCGCCCTCCTCGTACACCGCGAGGTGGACGGTGTGCCCGGTCAGTTCCCCCAGGGCGGCGAGGTGGGGGTGGGCGATGCCGCGGACGTCCAGGTTCTCCATCGCCTCCTGGGCGAGGGCGAACAGCCGGGCGCCGAGGCGGTAGCGCTGGTCGTCCTGGCGGTAGACCATGCCGTGCTCGTGCAGGGTGCGCAGCAGCCGCAGTGCGGTGGACTTGTGCACGTCCAGGCGGGTGGCGACCTGTTCGAGGTTGGCGGGCCCCTCCGCGAGCAGGGGCAGGATGCGCAGCGCGCGGTCCACGGTCTGGCTCATGCGCGCAGTCTCCCCCATGCCCCGTCACCGAGGGTGGCGAGGGAGTCGCCCCGTACCCCGATCACCGCGGCGGCCAGGGCGTGGCCCCGGGCGAGCCGCTCCCGCAGCGGGAGCGTGCGCAGCGTCGCCGACAGGAACCCCGCGGCGAAGGCGTCACCGGCCCCGACGAGGTCGACGACGGGCGTGTCCGGCGCGGGCACGAAGACCCCGTCGGCGCCGCCCTCGTACGCGGTGGCACCGTGCGCGCCCTGCTTGACGACGAGAACGGCGGGACCGGGCAGGGCCTCGCGCACGGCGTCGGCGTCCGGCAGGCCCCAGGCGGCCTCGGCCTCGTCCTCGCCGACCAGGACGAGGTCGCAGCGGGCGGCGAGCCGGGCCAGCCGTACCGGGTCGGCAGAACGCCACAGGGCGGGGCGGTGGTTGACGTCGAAGGAGACCAGCGGGCGGCCCGGAGCGGGGACGGTGAGCTCGTGGACGAGGTCCGCGCACCCCTCGGAGAGCGCGGGCGTGATGCCGGACAGGTGCAGGACCCGGCCGGCCCAGGCCTCGTGGCGGGCCACGTTGTCCGGGCCCATGGCGGAGGCTGCGGAACCCGCCCGGTAGTAGGCGACCTCGCCGTCGCCGGTGCGGAAGTAGACCCCGGTGGGGCGGTCCCGGTCGCGGCGCACCCCCGAGACGTCCACGCCGGCCGCTGCGATCGTCGCCACCAGGTGGTCCCCGAACGGGTCGGTGCCCACCCGGCTGATCCAGCGCACGGCATGGCCGAGACGGGCCAGCGCGCAGGCCACGTTGGACTCCGCGCCACCCGTCCCACGGTCGAAGGCGGCCGCGTCGGCGAGGCGCTGCCCGGGCACGGAGGGGACGAAGGTGACCATGGACTCGCCCACGCACACGACGTCCAGGGCCACGCCCACGGTCCCGGTCACTTCCGCTCCTCTCCGCGCACCGTTGACCCGGTGCTGGCCGGGATGTTAGACAGCGGGAAACACGGTACGCAACGGTCGTTGCACATATTGCAACGGCGGTGGACGGAGGCGGGATGGACCAGGTCACGGGCATCGACGAGCTGCACCGGGAGCGGGTGGACCACCGCTTCAAGGGACTGCCGCCGGACGCCGACGGCCTGACCGTCGGCGAACTCGCCGCCGAGCGCCGCACCGTCTTCGACGGCGGCTTCACGACCCCGCTGCTCACGCTCTCCGAGCCCGCCCTGGAGCACAACCTCGCCCAGCTCGCCGACTGGACCGGCAAGCACGGCCTCGCCTTCGCGCCGCACGGCAAGACCTCCATGGCCCCGCAGCTCTTCGCCCGCCAGCTCGCCCACGGCGCGTGGGGCATCACCGCCGCCACCCCGCACCAGGTGCGGGTCTACCGGGCGTTCGGCGTGCGGCGCGTCTTCCTCGCCAACGAGCTCGTCGACGCGGCCGCGCTGCGCTGGCTGTCCCGCGAGCTCGCGGGCGACCCGGAGTTCCGCTTCGTCTGCTACGTGGACTCCGTGCGCGGGGTGGAGCTGATGGACGCGGCCCTGACGGCGGTCGTGGACGTCGTCGTCGAGCTCGGCGCGGAGGGAGGCCGCACCGGCGTGCGCGGCCCGGAGGAGGCGGCGCGCGTCGCCGACGCGGTCGCCGCGGCGCGGCACCTGCGGCTCGTCGGCGTCGCGGGCTACGAGGCGCCGGCGGCGGACCCGCGTGCGTGGCTGGTCGAACTCGTGCAGCTGGCAAAGAAATTCGACGCGGCGGGGCGTTTCGCCGGCGTCGAGGAGATCGTGGTGAGCGCGGGCGGCAGCGAGTGGTTCGACGCCGTGGCGGACGCGTTCGGCACGCTCGGGGACCTGTCCCTGCCGGTGCTCGGGCTCCTGCGGTCCGGGGCGTACGTCACGCACGACGACGCCCACTACCGCGATCTGACGCCGTTCCACGACCGCATCCCCGCGGAGGGGTCGCTCGAGCCCGCCTTCCGCCTCTGGACGCAGGTGCTCTCCCGGCCCGAGCCCGGCCTCGCCCTCCTCAACGCGGGCAAGCGCGACGCGCCGTACGACCTCGACCTCCCGGTGCCGCAGCTCGTGCGCCGCGCCGACGGTTCCGCCGTCCCGGCGGCCGGGCTCACGGTCACGAAGCTCGCCGACCAGCACGCGTTCGTGGACGTCGCCCCCGGGGCGCGGGACCTGGCGGTCGGCGACTGGGTGGGGCTGGGGGTGTCGCATCCGTGCACGGCGTTCGACAAGTGGCAGCTCATCCCTGTCGTGGACGCGGGTGGGGTCGTCACGGATTTCGTCCGCACGTTCTTCTGACGCCCCGGTTGTTTGTGTGCGGGTTGCTGCGGCGGGCATCCCCCGCCCACCCTCCCGATTGCCCGGCGCGGTCAGTGACCGCGCCGGGCAATCGGGAGGGCGGCGGGGAAACCGCCAACCCCGACCACAACGGTGCCGCAGACGAAGAACACGCACAAAGGAGACGCACGGATGGAGTTGGCGATTCGCGGCGCGACCGTCGTGGACGGGTCCGGGGGGACCCCGGCGTACCGGGCGGACGTGCGCGTCGTGGACGGCCGCGTCACCGAGATCGGGACGGTGCGCGGCGCACGCCGCACGCTGGACGCCCGCGGGCTCGTGCTCGCCCCCGGGTTCATCGACATGCACGCGCACAGCGACCTGGCCCTGCTCACGGACCCCGCGCACGAGGCGAAGGCGGCGCAGGGCGTGACCCTGGAGGTGCTGGGCCAGGACGGGTTGTCGTACGCCCCCGTGGACGACCGCACCCTGGCCGGGTTGCGCCGCCAGCTCGCGGGGTGGAACGGCGACCCCGAGGACCTGGAGTACGACTGGCGCAGCGTCGGCGAGTACCTGGACCGCCTGGACCGGGGCATCGCCGTGAACGCCGCGTACCTGGTCCCGCAGGGCACCGTGCGAATGCTGGCCGTCGGGTGGGAGGACCGTCCGGCGACCGCGGCGGAGCTGGACCGGATGAAGGAACTGGTCGCCGAGGGGCTGGCGCAGGGGGCCGTGGGGATGTCGTCCGGGCTGACGTACACCCCGGGGATGTACGCCTCGGACGCCGAACTGACCGAACTGTGCCGGGTCGTGGCCGCCCACGGCGGCTACTACTGCCCGCACCAGCGCAGTTACGGTGCCGGTGCGCTCGAGGCCTACGCCGAGATGATCGCCGTGACCCGGGAGGCGGGCTGCGCCCTGCACCTGGCGCACGCCACGATGAACTTCGGCGTGAACGCGGGCCGTGCGCCGGAACTGCTCGCGCTGCTGGACGAGGCGCTCGCCGCGGGGGCGGACATCACCCTGGACACGTATCCCTACCTGCCGGGCTGCACGACGCTCGCGGCGACCCTGCCGAGCTGGGCGACGGAGGGTGGTCCTGAGGCGACCCTCGCCCGGCTCCGGGACGACGCGCAGGCGGAACGCATCCGGCACGCGATGGAGGTGGAGGGGTCGGACGGCTGCCACGGCGTGCCCGTGGAGTGGCGGACGCTGGAGGTCTCCGGGGTGCGCGAGCCCGCCCTGGCGGGCCATGTGGGGCGCCGCCTGCCGGACTTCGCGACGGCGCGCCGGCTGCTGCTGGAGGACCGCCTGGGCACGACGGTCCTCCAGCACGTGGGCCACGAGGAGAACGTCCGGGCGATCATGCGCCACCGCGTCCACACCGGCGGCAGCGACGGCCTGCTCGTCGGCGACAAACCGCATCCCCGCGCGTACGGCACCTTCCCGCACTACCTCGGCCACTACGTGCGCGAGCTCGGCGTGCTCGGCCTGGAGGAGTGCGTCGCGCACCTCACCGGACGCCCCGCGGCCCGGCTGGGGTTGCCGGACCGCGGCCTGGTCCGCGAGGGCCACCGTGCGGACCTGGTGCTGTTCGACCCGGGGACGGTCGCCGCGGGCGCGACGTACGAGGCGCCGCGCACGCTGCCCACTGGCATCCCGTACGTGCTCGTCGACGGGCGGTTCGTCATCGAGGACGGCCGCCGTACGGACGTCCTGGCGGGACGCTCGGTGCGGAGTCGGGCTGCCGCAGGACGTGGTCGATGAGGTCGCGCAGCGCGGCAGGTTCGCAGACGAGGCCGAGGGCGCCGGCCCGGCGGGCGCGCTCCTCGCGCTCCGGGGCGACCCAGCCCGCGTAGAAGAGCGCAGGGCCGGTGTAGCCGCCGGTGCCGCGCAGGTGCTCGAGGTCGGTGAAACCCGCCTCCGGGTCGCCGTGGCGTTCGATGTCGGAGATCAGCAGGTCCGGGACGGCGAGCGGCAACCGCTCCTCCGCACCGGCACGGTCCTCGACGACCTCGACCTCGGCTCCCTTGTGCCGCAGGGCCCGGACCTCGGTGGCAACGGTCCCGGGGTTGTCGTCGATCCACAGCACGCGCAGCCCGGTGTACGGGCCGTCCTCCGGGGCCCGGGGAGGCTCGGGTGCGGCCTGCGAGACGGCCTGGTCCAGGTCGACCGTCGTGATCACGGCCGCCAGTGGGGAGCGTCGCAGGCGGTGGATGAGGTCGGCGGCCTCGGGCATGCGGACGAGGTCGTCGACGAGGGAGGTGAACGCGCGGTCCGCGACCAGCGCGGGGAAGGACGGGGGCAGCTGCCGTTCCAGTTCGGCCAGGGCCCGGGCGCGCTCCTCCGGTCCGGGGTCGGCAGCGAGCGGCACCTCGTGCTCGGTGAGGAGGCGGCGCACCAGTGCGTCGCCCTGGCCGGTGGGGACCGCGGGCGAGCGCAGCAGGCGCCGCACCGCCCGGTAGTCCAGGAACTCCTGGATCGCGTCGTTGCCGCGTCCGCCGACCAGCACGCCGTGGAAGTCGCCGTACAGGTACTGCAGCAGGAGCATGCGGAGCATGACCTCGGGGCCGAAGTCCTGCCAGACGGGGTTGAGTCCGGCCTCCAGGACGAAACCGTTGAGCAGCCTCTTGACGCGGCGTGGATTGCCCCCGGTGCGTTCGGCGAGCAGATTGACGTGGGTGTCGTCGAGGAGCGCACCGATGCCGGCCCGTTCGGCGCATCCGCGCACGTATCCCTCGATGTCCTCGGGGGGCGGTACGCGGTAGTTGGTCTGGAAGACCTTCTCCATGAAGGCGGAGCCCGCCGGGGACAGGTCGCCGAGCAGGCCGCCCGGGGACAGCGCGGAGCGGTCGCAGCCGATGACGAAGGCCACCCCGGGCACGTCGAGGTAGACCTTGACGGCCTCGCAGACGGCGAGCACGGTCTCCTCGGCGCAGCGGTCGAGGTCGTCGATGAAGACGACGAGCAGCCTGCGCGGCGCGTGCTCGCCGGTGTCGGCCCACTGCGTCGCCAGGTCCCGCAGGGCGTCGCGCATCTCGTTGCGGGCCTGGGCGTTGACGGAGAGGCTGCGCCACAGCTCGTCGACCAGGCCCGCCGCACCGAGCGGTCCGGCGAGCAGCGTGGCCGCGGCGCGCAGGGTCCGCAGCAGGGCACGGTGCTCGGTCGCGCGGTGCAGGGCACGGCGCAGCAGCCGGCGGTCGAACTGCGTCAGGACGGACTTGATCAGACCTTCCAGGGCGTCGGCACCGCGTGAGGTCCAGGCGTT
Source organism: Streptomyces sp. NPDC001902 (assembly GCF_042891295.1). Lineage (NCBI taxonomy): Bacteria > Bacillati > Actinomycetota > Actinomycetes > Kitasatosporales > Streptomycetaceae > Streptomyces > Streptomyces sp. NPDC001902. The sequence continues at coordinate 432,696 of NZ_JBIATA010000002.1, forward strand.
GTACCAGACGGTGTGGACGTCGGCGGTGCCCCGGAGCTCGGCGTCGAGCAGGCGCATCAGGCTGCTCTTGCCCGTCCCCCAGCCGGCGTCGACGGCGAGGGTGAACGGGGTGGATCCGCGCGAGTCGAGGAGCAGCCGGGCGAGTTGCCGCGCGGCGCGCCCCGCGCCGAGGAGGTCGTCGTCGGCACTGGCGACAGGTTCGTCGTTGAGTAACGAGAACATGCGGCGAGAGTAGCGGCACGTCACCATTCGGCGCATACGTGGCCAAGAACACGGGGCGGTCCCCGGTACGTGCCCGTAAGCTCACGGACATGCAGGTGATCCAGTCCACGAAGCTCTCCAACGTCTGCTACGACATCCGCGGCCCGGTGCTGGAGGAGGCCATGCGGCTGGAGGCGGCGGGTCATCGCATCCTGAAGCTGAACACCGGCAATCCCGCCGCCTTCGGTTTCGAGTGCCCCCCGGAGATCCTCGAGGACATGCTGCGCAGCCTCGGCGGCGCGCACGGCTACGGCGACTCCAAGGGCATCCTGCCGGCGCGGCGGGCGGTCATGCAGCACTACCAGACCAAGGGCGTCGAGCTGGACGTCGAGGACATCTACCTCGGCAACGGCGTCTCCGAGCTGATCCAGATGTCGATGCAGGCGCTGCTGGATGACGGCGACGAGGTGCTGATCCCGGCGCCCGACTACCCGCTGTGGACGGCCGCGGTCTCCCTGTCGGGCGGCACCCCGGTGCACTACCGGTGCGACGAGCAGGCGGACTGGTTCCCCGACCTCGCCGACATCGAGCGCAAGATCACCGACCGCACCAAGGCGCTGGTGATCATCAACCCGAACAACCCGACGGGCGCGGTCTACGACGACGAGCTGCTGCGGCAGCTCACCGACATCGCCCGCCGCCACAACCTGATCGTCTGCTCGGACGAGATCTACGACAAGATCCTCTACGACGGGGTGACCCACACCCCGACCGCGGTGGTCGCCCCCGACCTGCTGACGCTGACCTTCAACGGCCTGTCGAAGGCCTACCGGGTGGCCGGCTACCGCAGCGGCTGGCTCGCGGTGTGCGGCCCGAAGGAGCACGCGACCAGCTACCTCGAGGGCCTGACCATCCTGGCGAACATGCGCCTGTGCGCGAACGTCCCGGCCCAGCACGCGGTGGCCACCGCCCTCGGCGGCCGCCAGTCGATCAAGGACCTGGTGCTGCCGGGCGGCCGGCTGGCCGAGCAGCGGGACGTGGCGTACGACCTGCTGACCCAGATCCCCGGGGTCACCTGCGTGCGGCCGAAGGGGGCGCTGTACGCGTTCCCGCGGCTCGACCCGAAGGTCTACAAGGTCAAGGACGACCAGCAAATGGTGCTGGACCTGCTGCGGGCCGAGCGGATCCTGGTGGTGCAGGGCACCGGCTTCAACTGGCCGGAGCCGGACCACTTCCGCCTGGTCACGCTGCCGGCGAAGGAGGACCTGGCGGACGCGGTGGGCCGGATCGCGCGCTTCCTGGACGGCTACGGGCAGCCGTAGCCCGGGCCAATACCTCGAAAAGCTCCCTCCTTGGACTGAGTCCAAGGTAGGATGTACTCCTGATTGCAGGAGGAGTGCACCCATGTACGAACCGATCCGCACCAAATCGGTCCATACGACGGCGGCGCCCACCTCTCCGCGACGCAGTCGTGACGAGGAGCTGGACCTCCAGCTCGCCGGACACCTCGCCGCCCTGCTCACCGTCACCGACGAGCTGCGGGCGCTGGAGTGCAGCCCGGACCTCGACCGTGCCGCGGAGCAGCTCGCCGAGGCCGTGGCGGGCCTGCACCACGGGCGTCCGCCGCTGCGGCTCTCCCCGGCTCCGGCCGGACGGGGGCGGGCGGAAGCGGCCCGTGTGGCGGCCCTGCACCGGAGGGCCCGCGCGCTCGCCGGCCGGGCCCTGGTGGTCGCCGAGTCACGCCAGAACGCGGAGGCCGCGGCGCTCGCCGAGCGCCAGATCGCGGTCCACACCGCAGCCGCCTAGGAACCGCCCGAGGGCCGGGACCGGAGTTCGTGCCTCCGGTCCCGGCCCTCGGTGTGAGGGTCGGCGCGGCCCGCCCGTGGGGCGATGGTCAGGGTCGGGGATCCCACGACCGGGCCATGCCCACCGCCGGGCCGCCCGCCCGCGCCGCACGCACGGGGAGGGTCGGGCCGCCCGGATTCCGGTGGGCCCTAGTCCAGACGCTTGACCAGGGCCCGGTACTCGTCCCACAGCTCCTTCGGCGTGTGGTCGCCGAAGGTCTCCAGGTGGGACGGGATGAGGGAGGCCTCGTGCCGCCAGGTGTCGACGTCGACCGAGAGCAGCAGGTCGAGGTCCGCCTGGGAGATGTCCAGACCGCTGGTGTCGAGGGAGCCCTCGGCCGGCAGGACTCCGATCGGGGTCTCGACGCCCTCGGCCTGGCCGTTGAGGCGCTCGACGATCCACTTCAGCACGCGGCTGTTCTCGCCGAAGCCCGGCCACACGAACCGGCCGTCCGCGTCCTTGCGGAACCAGTTCACGTAGTAGATCTTCGGGAGCTTGCCGGCCTCGTGCTTCTGGCCGAGCTTGACCCAGTGGCCGAAGTAGTCGCCCATGTTGTAACCGCAGAACGGGAGCATCGCGAACGGGTCGCGGCGCAGCTCGCCGACCTTGCCCTCGGCGGCGGCGGTCTTCTCGGAGGCGACGTTGGCACCGAGGAAGACACCGTGCTGCCAGTCGAAGGACTCGGTGACCAGCGGTACGGCCGAGGCACGGCGGCCGCCGAAGAGGATCGCCGAGATCGGCACTCCCTTGGGGTCCTCCCACTCGGGCGCGATGGTCGGGCACTGGCTGGCCGGGACGGTGAAGCGGGCGTTGGGGTGGGCGGCCGGGGTCCCGGACTCCGGCGTCCAGGAGTTGCCCTTCCAGTCCGTGAGGTGGGCCGGGAGCTCCTCGGTCATGCCCTCCCACCAGACGTCGTTGTCGTCGGTGAGGGCGACGTTGGTGAAGACCGAGTTGCCCCACAGGGTCTTCATCGCGTTGGCGTTGGTGTGCTCGCCGGTGCCCGGCGCGACGCCGAAGAAGCCCGCCTCGGGGTTGATCGCGTAGAGGCGGCCGTCCTCGCCGAAGCGCATCCAGGCGATGTCGTCGCCGATGGTCTCCACGGTCCAGCCGGGGATGGTCGGCTCCAGCATGGCGAGGTTGGTCTTGCCGCAGGCGCTCGGGAAAGCGGCGGCCACGTACTTGGCCTCGCCCCGCGGCGGCGTGAGCTTGAGGACGAGCATGTGCTCGGCCAGCCAGCCCTCGTCCCGTGCCATGACCGAGGCTATGCGCAGGGCGTAGCACTTCTTGCCGAGCAGGGCGTTGCCGCCGTAGCCGGAGCCGTAGGACCAGATCTCACGGCTCTCGGGGAAGTGCGAGATGTACTTGGTGGAGTTGCACGGCCACGGGACGTCCTCCTGGCCGGGCTCCAGCGGGGCGCCGACGGAGTGCACGGCCTTGACGAAGAAGCCGTCCTCGCCGAGCTCGTCCAGCACGTCCTGGCCCATGCGCGTCATGGTCCGCATGGCGGTGGCGACGTACGCGGAGTCGGTGATCTCCACGCCGATCGCGGACAGCTCCGACCCGAGCGGGCCCATGCAGAACGGGACGACGTACATGGTGCGGCCGCGCATGGCGCCGCGGAAGAGACCCTGCCCCCCTGTGAAGATCTCCCGCATCTCGGCGGGGGCCTTCCAGTGGTTGGTCGGGCCGGCGTCCTGCTCCCGCTCGGAGCAGATGAAGGTGCGGTCCTCCACACGAGCGACGTCGGTCGGGTCGGAGGCGGCGTAGTACGAGTTGGGGCGCTTGATCGGGTCGAGCTTCTTGAAGGTGCCCTTCGAGACGAGCTCGTCCGCGAGGCGCTGGTACTCCTCCTCGGAGCCGTCGCACCACACGATCTCGTCCGGCTGGGTCAGCTCGGCGATCTCGCCGACCCATGCGATCAGGTCCTGGTGATTGGTGGGAGCCGCATTGACGCGCGCCACGATCGCTCCGTTCCGCCCGGTGTGCACTCACCTGGCGTCAGATTCCGAGGGTGTGTTGTCGGCCCCTTGGGGGCTGCGACCCGGATGCTGCTGTCGTGGGATGCTCATCCGGTGCCGTCCGCACTCATATGAGTATCAGGACAGGAAACGCGATCTGTCCAGGGCGCGTGGGGTGAGCATCGCCACTCCCAACGTCCGGCGACACCCCCGTACTACGGATCGGTAACCTACGCAACCGTAGGTAGCATTGCTTTCATGAGCTCCGTGGACGAGACTCCCGTTGTGCCCGCCGCCCTTGAAGAACTCGCATCCGCTGCCGCCCCCTTGAAGCCCAAGCTGAGGGGGTGGCTCCATGCCGGGATGTTCCCCGCAGCCCTTGTCGCCGGGGTCGCCCTGACCGCCTTCGCCGAGAGCACCCGCGGGCGGTTCGCCTGCGCCGTCTTCACGCTCACCGCCTGCGCGCTGTTCGGCGTGAGCGCGCTCTACCACCGCGGCGACTGGGGCCCCCGGGCCTCGGCGGTGCTGCGCCGGCTGGACCACGCGAACATCTTCCTGATCATCGCGGGGACCTACACGCCCTTCACGCTCCTGCTGCTGCCGGACGGCAAGCAGGAGGTCCTGCTCTGGCTCGTCTGGGCCGGGGCCCTGGCGGGCATCGCGTTCCGGGTCTTCTGGGTGGGCGCGCCCCGCTGGCTCTACACGCCCTGCTACATCGCGCTCGGCTGGGCGGCGGTCTTCTTCCTGCCCGACTTCATGCGGAAGGGCGGCATCGCGGTGCTCGTCCTGATCGTCGTGGGCGGCCTGCTGTACAGCGTCGGAGCGGTGATCTACGGAACGAAGCGGCCCAACCCCTCGCCCCGCTTCTTCGGCTTCCACGAGGTCTTCCACTCGTTCACGCTGGCCGCGTTCATCGTGCACTACGTCGGCATCTCGCTGGTGGCCTACAACCACGCCTAGGCCCCGCGCCCGCCGAACGCCGAGGCCCCGACGCGAACGCCCCCCACCCGCCTGCGGGTGGGGGGCGTCCGGCATCCCGGGGCTGCCGTCAGACCCTGCGGCGCCAGCGGTCGGGGATCCAGCGGGTCAGCAGGCGGTTGGCGGGCTCCTCGACGAAACGGTGGAGGGCCCAGGACATCGCGAACACGACGACGGCCATGCCGATCATGCTGAAGAGCGCCGAGTTCTCGTCCGGGATCCTGCCCCACCTGTAGGTCGAGAACCGGCTCACCGCGTGGTGCAGGAGGTAGAAGCTGTACGACCACATGCCCAGCGAGATCAGCAGCGGGTTGTGGAGCACGCTGCGGTGCCCCGCGATGTCCCGCTGGACGAACGCGACCATGATCAGGACGGCGAGCACGGCGATGACCGGGCGCAGCGTGTAGTCCAGCTGCGCGTCGTACCCGCTCGACAGGTGCGCACGCAGTTGCACGTAGGCGTAGACGTAGGCGAGCAGCAGCGCCACGGGCACGAAGGGCCGCAACGGGATCCGCCACCCGCGGCGGATCAGCAGGGCCATCGTCATGCCCAGCAGGAACTCGGGCAGGTACACCACCGGGTGCCGCATGATCCAGCGCGCCATGGGCCCGTCCAGCGTCGCGGAGGCCCACCAGTCCACCGCCCACATGCCGACCAGGCCGGCGACGGTCACGGCGACCAGCAGGGGCGTGCGCAGCCGGACGACGACGCGGGCGAGCAGCGGGAACAGGGCGTAGAAGAGGACCTCGACGCCCAGGGTCCAGGTCACCGGATTGCCGGGCAGCGTGGGCGTGGCGTGCGGGAACCAGTTCTGGACGAAGAAGAGCGAGGCGATGACGTACTTCCAGTCGATGGGCACGTGTGCCTTGACGTAGAAGACGTAGACGGCCGGCACGGCGGCGACCAGGGCCGCCGGCCAGATGCGCGCCACACGCCGCCAGTAGAACGCGACCGGATGCTCCTGCGGCTTGAACACCCAGGTCAGCAGGAAGCCCGAGAGGACGAAGAAGAAGGTCACGCCGTGGGCGCCCATCTCCGAGTACGGGAAGATCGCGGGGGCACGTCCGTAGCCCGTCGCGCCGCCCAGCCCCGTGAAGTGGTGCGCGAACACGGCGAAGGCGGCGAAGAACCGCAGACTCGTCAGCGAGTCGAGCCGTGACGGAAGTACGGATGCGCGCGGCGCGGACGACGTGGGTTTCGCTTCCCGGTCGCTCCGGGAGGCATCTACGACTGGCACTTGATCTTCTCTGATTCTTCCGAAGGACACCCTGGCGTCACCGGGCACAAGGGTCGCATTTTCCTATCACCCCGGCGGGCCGTGTCAAGGCGACGCCGGGCTTCCGCACGTCTGGGGGTGACAGTTACTCTTTTTTGAGAGTCACTGTCATTTGATGGTGGCTTTCGGATGCTGCCCCGTCACCCGGTCAGCAGGAACCCCGTGCCCGCAGGAGGAGACCCCATGGCGACGACGGCCGATCCACGGCGCTGGTGGGCCCTGGGGGCCCTGGTGGCGAGCATGCTCGTGCTCGGCTTCGACATGACGATCCTCAACGTCGCACTGCCGACCATGGCCGCGGAGCTGGGTGCGGACACCGGCGACCAGCAGTGGATCGTCGACGGCTACACGGTGGTCTTCGCCGCCGCCATGCTCCCCGGGGGCCTGCTGGGCGACCGCTGGGGACGGCGGCGGATGCTCGTCGCCGGGCTCGGGATCTTCCTCGCCGGTTCGGTGCTCGGCGCCCTGGTGGACAGTCCGGGACCGGTCGTCGCCGCCCGCACCGTGATGGGCCTGGGCGCGGCACTCGTCATGCCGCTGGCCCTGTCCGTCCTGCCCTCGCTGTTCGGGCCCGAGGAGCGCTCCAGGGCGGTCGGCGCGGTCACCGCCGCCATGGCGCTGGGGTTGCCGCTCGGGCCGATCATCGGCGGCACCCTGCTCGACCACTTCTGGTGGGGCTCGGTCTTCGTGGTCAACGTCCCGCTCGTCGTCCTCGGCATCGCCGCCTGCCTGTTCCTGCTGCCCGAGACCAGCGACCCCGCTACGCCCCGCGTCGACCCGCCCAGCACCGTCCTCGCGGTGGCCGGGCTCGGCGCGCTGGTCTTCGGCATCATCGAGGGACCGCGCCGGGGATGGGGCGACCCGCTGGTGCTGCTGACGCTGTCCTCGTCCGTCGCGCTGCTGACCGGGCTGGTGCTCCGCGGACGCCGGCTGGAGCGGCCCATGCTCGACCTCGGTCTGCTGCGGCAGCGGGGCTTCCTGTGGAACGCGGTCGCCGCGACGCTGGTGACCTTCATCCTCACCGGTCTGCTCTTCGTCCTGCCGCAGTACCTGCAGGCCGTGCTCGGCAACGACGCCCTCGGCTCCGGCCTACGGCTGCTGCCGATGATGGGCGGCCTGCTCGTCGCCGCCCGGGGCAGCGCTCCGCTGGCCGCGCGGTTCGGGCCGCGGCCGGTCGTCACGGCGGGGCTGCTCCTGCTCACCGTGGCCGCGGCGCTCGGCAGCCGCACGGACGTCCACGACGGCTACGGGGCGACCGCGCTGTGGCTGTCCGTCACCGGTTTCGCCTTCGGCTTCGCGATGATCCCCGCCATGGACGCGGCGCTGGGCGCGCTGCCCGGCGACCGCGCGGGCAGCGGCTCCGGACTGCTGATGACCCTGCGGCAGACCGGCGGCGCCATCGGTGTCGCCCTCCTGGGCAGCCTGCTGGCGGGCGCCTACACCGACCGTCTCGCCACCACGGGCCTGCCCGCGGCGGCGGCCGACGCCGCCTCGGGTTCCGTGGGGGCCGCGCACGCGGTCGCGGCCGCCCTCGGCGACCCGGCGCTCGCCGCCTCGGCAGACGCGGCGTACGTGCACGGGATGGACCTCGCCCTGCTGGCCTGCGCCGCCGCCTCGCTCGTGGCGGCCGTGCTGACCGCGCTCCTCCTCCCCGACGCCCGCACCGGCCGGGAGGTGCCCGGCACCGCGCGGATGGCCCCGCCCGCCGTCGATGCACGACAATGACGAGCGTGACCGTACCGACCAGACCGAGCCTGCGCGAACGCAAGAAGATCCGGACCCGGCGGGCCATCCGCCGCGCGGCCCACCGGCTCTTCGAGGCGCAGGGGTACGACGGCACCACCGTCGAGCAGATCGCGGCCACGGCCGAGGTCTCGGCCAGCACGGTCTTCCGGTACTTCCCCACCAAGGAGGACATCGTCCTCTCCGACGAGTACGACCCCGTCATGGTGGCCGAACTGCGCGCCCGCCCGGCGCAGGAGCCCATCGTCGCCTCGCTGCGGCACGCCCTGCTGGGGCCGCTGCGCGAGATGCTCGCCGACGAGGGCGAGTTCGAGGAGATGCGGCAGCGGCTGCGACTGGTGCGCTCGGTGCCCGCCATCCGCGCCCGCATGGGCGAGAACATCCAGGAGTCCAGCCGCCTGCTGGCCTCCGTCACCGCCGAGCGCCTCGGGCGCCCCGCGGACGACTTCGAGATCCGGGTCGTCGTCGCGGCGCTGATCGGGGCCTGGTCCGAGGCCGTCTTCCACTGGCTCGACTCGGACGGCACCGCCGACCTCGCCGCCGTCCTCGACCGCTCGCTGGACCTCCTCGCGGCCAACCTCTGCCGCTGACGATCGGGATGCCGCTCAACGACGGTCCGCACAAGGCCGGTTCACCGACCGACCCCTGCGCGCGAGGGAGGTGCCGGCGGACGCCGCGCGGCCGCACGACGCGGCGCGCCTCAGCGGGCGCCCAGTTGCTCCGCCAGGGCCTGCGGGTCCGCGGTCGGCGCCGCGCACACGAAGTGCCGGCAGACGTAGGCCGCGGGGCGGCCGTCGAGCAGCGGGCGGTCGGCCAGGAGGGCGTACTCGTCCGTGGCGGGCTCCCCCACCGCGACCACCGCGCCCGGGGCGGTGCCCAGCAGCGCGGTGCGGTGCAGCGCCGCCGTGCCGGCGTCGCCCGCGGGGCCGACCACGGCGACCTCGCGCGGGCCGTCGAGCGCCGCCTCGGCGACCGCCAGCCCCCAGCCGATGAACCGCGGCACCCGTCCGGCGAGGGCGCCCACGACGCCCAGCGCCCGTTCGGCGGCCTCGCGGTGGCGGGACGAGCCGGTGTACGCGGCGTACGACAGCAGCGCGCCGGCCGCGGCCGTCCAGCCCGAGGGGGCGGCGTTGTCGGTCGGGTCCTGCGGGCGGCGGATCAGCGTCTCGGCGTCGTCGGCGGTGTCGTAGAGCGTGCCGTCCTCCCCGGTGAAGTGCCGCAGCACGGAGTCGAGCAGGAGCCCGGCGAGGTCCAGCCACACGCCCTCGCCGGTCACCGCGGCGAGCGCGAGGAAGCCCTCCGCGACGTCGGCGTAGTCCTCCAGCACGCCGGCGTTGCCGCCCACCGTGCCGTCCCGCGAGGTCCGGGCGAGCCGGCCGCGGGCGTCCATGTGGACCCGCACCAGCAGGTCCGCGGCCTCGACGGCGGCCGCGACCAGGTCCGGGCGCTCGAAGTACGCGCCGGTCTCGGCGAGCGCGGCGACCGCCAGCCCGTTCCAGGCGGCGACGACCTTGTCGTCGCGGCCGGGGCGGGGCCGTCCCTCCCGCGCGGTGAACAGCCGCCGGCGCACCGATGCGATCCGCCCGGCGTCCACGAAGCCGCCGTCGGCGGGGAGTTGGAGCACGGACGCGCCCTCCTCGAAGGTGCCGTCCTCCGTGACGCCGAAGTACTCGGCGGCCAGCGCCGCGTCCTCCTTGCCGAGGACCTCCTCCAGCTCCGCCGGCGTCCAGACGTAGAACGCGCCCTCGCCGTGGCCGCCGCCCGGCTTGTCGCTGTCCGCGTCGAGCGCGGAGGCGAACCCGCCCTCGTGGGTGCGCAGCTCCCGGACGAGGAAGTCCGCGGTCTCCAGGGCGACCCGGCGGGCGAGGTCGGAGCCGGTGGCGCGCCACAGGTGGGCGTAGAGCCGGCAGAGCAGGGCGTTGTCGTAGAGCATCTTCTCGAAGTGCGGCACGACCCACTTGCGGTCCACGGAGTAGCGCGCGAAGCCGCCGCCGAGCTGGTCGTAGATGCCGCCGCGGGCCATCGCCTCACAGGTGTCCCGCGCCATCTGCAGGGCGCCCTCGGAGCCGGTGCGGGCGTGGTGCCGCAGCAGGAACTCCAGGGCCATCGACGGCGGGAACTTCGGCGCGCCGCCGAACCCGCCGTACGAGGGGTCGTAGTCCCGGGTGAGCCCCAGCAGTGCCGCCGCGAGCTGCTCCTCCTCAGGGGCGGCCGTCCCGCCGAGGGTCAGCGAACGTCCGCCCAGGTCCTTCACGATGCTCGCCGCGACCGCCCCGACCTCCTCGCGCCGCTCGCGCCAGGCGGCCTCCACTCCCTCCAGCACCTGCCGGAACGAGGGCATGCCGTGCCGCGGGGCGGGCGGGAAGTAGGTGCCGAAGTAGAACGGCTCGCCCCCGGGCGTCAGGAAGACCGTCATCGGCCAGCCGCCCTGCCCGGTCGCCGCCTGCACGGCCTCCATGTAGACGGCGTCGACGTCGGGACGTTCCTCGCGGTCGACCTTCACCGGCACGAAGTGCTCGTTGAGGTACGCGGCGGTCGCCTCGTCCTCGAACGACTCCCTGGCCATGACGTGGCACCAGTGGCAGCTGCTGTACCCCACGCTGAGCAGCACCGGCACCCCGCGGTCCCGGGCCTCCGCGAAGGCCCCCTCGCCCCACGGCCACCAGTGCACCGGGTTGTCGGCGTGCTGCAGCAGGTACGGGGACGTGGAACCGCTCAGTCGATTGACCATGCCCCCAGCCTCACACATCGCGCCGCCCGGCGTCCCGTCCCCGCGCGGCGAGCCCGGTTGCCCGCGGCAACGGACGTTGTCCGCAGCCGTTCGTGCTGATGGAATCGACCGGCGGACGGTGCTGTGAGAGGGGCCGACATGCTGGAGACGGTGGGTCTCACGGCCGCCGAGGCCGAGGTGTACCGGCTGCTGCTCGTCACCGAGTCGGCGTCCGCGGAGGAGATCTGCGGACGTACCGACCTCGGCCCCCCGGCGGTAGGGCGGCTGCTGCTCGCGCTGGAGGCCAAGGGACTGGCGTACGCGCTGGAGGAGAGCCCCGGCGCGTACGCGGTCATCCCGCCGGAGGTCGCCCTGGTACCCCGGCTGCAGCGCCACGCGGAGGCACTGGAGCAGGACCGGGCGGTCGTGCTCGGGCTGGTGGAGACCTACCGCCGCAGCGCGCGCTCCTGGGGAGCGGGGGAGGCGATCGAGGTCATCAGCGGCGCGGCGGCGCTGCGGCAGCGTCTGCGGCAGCTCCAGGACGGCGTCCGCCACGAGATGCTGTGGTTCTGCAAGGCCCGCCACGTGGCGATGCCCGCGGGGAGCAACCGCGAGGAGTACGACGCGCTGGGCCGGGGCGTGCTGTACCGGGTCCTGTACGAGCAGGCCTACTTCGACGACCCCGGTGCGGTGGACAACGTCGTCAAGGGGGTGCGCGCCGGCGAGGTCGCCCGGGCGGTGCCCAGGCTGCCCCTGCGGATGGCGGTGGCCGACCGGTCGCTGGCCGTCCTGCCGCTGTCCTCCGCCGGTACGCCGGCCGGTCCGCGGGAGCTCAAGACGGCGCTGGTGCGCGAGAGCAGCCTGCTGGAGGCGCTGATCGACCTGTTCCAGCACTACTGGGAGGTCGGCGCGCCGCTGCGGGTGACCGAGGAGGGGCAGATCGGCGGTGCGGGCCCGGAGGATCCGGCGGCGCCGGTCGCGGAGGACCGGCACCTGCTCTCCCTGATGGTCGCCGGCATGACCGACGAGGCGATCGCCGGGCAGTTGCGCGTGAGCAAGCGCACCGTCCAGCGGCGCATCCAGGGGCTGATGAGCCTCGCGGGCGTCGCCACCCGCATGCAACTGGGCTGGCACGCGGCCCGCCGCAACTGGCTCTGAGCCGACGGCGGTACGGGGCCCGCCGGACGGATCCGGCGGGCCCTGCCGTGCCGTTCGGCGGCTACTTGAGCAGGTAGGCCTTGATCACGGTCTGCTTGAAGGAGTTGCCCGCCGCGTCCTTGACGTAGGTGCGGAGGCTGACCGAACCGCCCGAGGAGCGGCGCGGGTGGTCCACGGTCACGGTGCGCTTCGTCCCGGAGCCCTTGACCTTGGCGGTGTGCCAGGTCCTGCCCTCGTCGTAGGAGACCTCGACGGTGAAGGTGCGGACGGGCGACTCGGCGGCACCGACCGGACGCTGGACCAGGGCCGGGATGTCGAAGCGGCGTCCGGCCTCGGCCCGGTTCCACTCGTCCAGCCGGGGCGACATGAGCACGGCCATCATCGGCAGTGCCTGCCGGGTCGCCGTCGTCTGCGACCGGAACCGCCACTCGGACTTCAGGCGCGTGGAGATGGTGCTGGGGACGAGGTCGCGCTCCTGCTCGAACGTCGCGACGTAGTCGGCGGGGGTGACGTCGGCCGGCACCGTGGCGAACCCGCGGTTGGTCGAGACGACTTCACCGTTGCGTCGCAGCTCCCACTCGGGCCGGCTGCTGGACGTCGTCCCGGCCACCACGTCGAGGTTCCCGTTGGCGGCGTCCTGGATCGCGAACGTCATGGCGTCGCCCTCGCGGGAGGTGATCATCACCTCGGGCGAGAAGCCCGAGCCCTGGACGCCCTGGTTCCAGCGCTCCTCGAAGCTTCCGGCCTTGTAGCTGTGCAGGCGGCTGAGGAAGCTCTGCCCGTGGGCGTCCGGCCTGGTGAAGAAGTTCTGCTCGAAGACGCTCTGCCAGCGCAGGTCCTCGGACGGCGAGAAGTAGTCCACCCGCCGGTTCGGGAGCGGGAGTCCGTCCATCCCGTGGACCCAGCGGAGCTTGCCCAGGGTCAGCCACACACTGCGGTACGCGGTGGTGTCCGGCGCGGTGGCGGCGAGGGTGCTGTTCACCGTGGCCAGCTGCGACGTACGGGGGCGGTAGCCGGGATCGGCCGGGATCGCCCCGCGCACCGGCCGGGTGAGGTAGTAGACCGAGGAGGGGTTCCCGTCGGCGCCCGCGGGATCGACCCAGATGGTGCTGACCAGGTAGGTGAACGCCGAGTCCTTGGACGTCGCCGTCGGGACGGCGTACACGTTCGTGATGCGGTCGCCGCCGATCGCGTCGTTCACGGGGACGGAGAACAGGTTGCCGTCCAGGGCGATGGTGCCGACCTCGGCGTACGTGATGCGGGCCGAGCGGCTCGGGGCCGAGACCGTGACGGGCTTGGCCCTCCGGGCGTCGATGGCGACGTCCCGGTCGGCGCTCATCACGACCTCCGGCGCGCCCACCACGGTGGCCTCGGTGTACTCCGCGTCGAAGAGGAAGCCGTTCACGGAGTAGGTCCTGCCGTCGCGCGGCACCCTCAGCTCGGTGCCGGACGTGCCGTGCAGCTCCACCTCGCGGACCTCGCCGTCGGCCGCGGTGACGAGCAGGTAGGCGTGGGCGGGGGCCTTGCCCGCGCGGTCCTTCACGGTGAGGCGGAGGCTGTGCGAGGGCTGCTCGACGTCCATGCCGACCGGGACGCGCACCGAGACGGCCCGGTCGGCGGTGGCCGCGATGACCACGCCGCTGTACGCCGCGTACGTCGTGGCGGTCTCCGGGGTGGCGGTGACGGTGACGTCGGCGGTGCCGTGGGCGGGCACGGTGACCTGGTCGGCGCCGAGCCGGAACAGGCCCTGCGGCGCGGGCGTGCCCGCGTCGTGGGAGACGTTGAGCGACAGGCCGAGGGTGACCGGCGCGCTGCCCGGGTTGCGGTAGGTGATCGTCTTCTTCACCGGCGGCCGCGGGCCGTCGGTCCAGCGGATCTGCCCGAAGTCCACTGCGGTGGTCCCGGCGGTGACCTGCTGGCCGACCGCGCGGGCGACGTCGACCCGGCCCGCGCCCTGGAAGTAGGCGCCGCGCTCCTTGCCGGCCGCCGTCGACTGCATCAGCTGGCGCTTGACCTGCTCGGGCGTCCAGTCGGGGTGCTGCTGGAAGAGGATGGCGGCGGCACCGGCGACGTGCGGGGTCGCCATCGAGGTGCCGTCCATCGCGGTGTAGCCGTCCTCGGCGGTCGTTCCGCCCGCGCGGGCGGCGACGACGCCGACGCCGGGGGCGACGAGGTCGGGCTTGAGGCCGAAGTCGCCCACCCGCGGGCCGATCGAGCTGAAGTGGGCGAGCTCGTCGTCGAGGTCGGTGGCGCCGACGGCGAGCGCGCGGTCGGCGGAGGCGGGGGAACCGACCTTGCCGGGACCGCTGTTGCCGGCCGCGGCCACGACCAGGACACCGTGGTCACGGGTGACGCTCTCGACCATGGCCTCGAGGGCGTCGGTCTCCGGGGTGTCGGTGTCGCCCAGGCTGAGGCTGATCACCTTGGCGCCGCGCTCGGCGGCCCAGGCCATGCCTTCGAGGACGTCGGAGTCGTCGCAGGAGCCGCCCGCGTTGCAGACCTTGCCCGACAGGATCCGCGCACCGGGCGCGACACCCTTGAACCGGCCGTCGGAGGCCGCGCCGGAACCGGCGACGGTCGAGGTGACGTGGGTGCCGTGGCCGTTCAGGTCGTCGGTGCCGGCCTCGGTGGTGAAGTTGGCGGACTCCTCGATGAGGCCCCCCAGGTCCGGGTGGTTCGGATCGTACCCGGTGTCGAGCACCGCGACCTTGACGCCGTCGCCCCGGTAACCCTTCGCCCAGGCCTGGGGTGCCCCGATGTGCGGCACCGTCCGGTCGAGCTGGACCTTGGAGCGGCCGTCGAGCCAGACCCGGCGGATGCCCGCGCCGAAGGACGTGGCGCCCGCCTCGGCGGGGGCGATGTCCTTCCAGAACTCCGCGGCACCCGCACGGTCCTGGCCGAGGGTCACGAAGGAGGTCCCGGCGATGGTGCGGACCCCGTCGGCACCGGCCGCGGTGAGGCGGCGTCCGGCGGTGCCCGCGTCACCCGCGTACTCGACGATGAGCGGCAGCCTCGACCGCTCGGCGTACTTCCCCCTGGCCAGGGCCGAGACGTTGAACAGCGCCTTGTCGAGGCGGTCCGCCGCGAGCAGGGGCAGCGCGTCGGCGGGTATGACCGACCAGTCGCCGCCGTTCTGGCGCTTGACGAAGGTGATGTGCTCCCGGCCCGCGGCCGGTTGGACCGAGACGCTCTGCCCGCCCGAGGGGGCCGTCTCCAGCGTGACGCGGTCGCCGGTGATCAGGGTGACCTGGTGCCGGGAGGATCCGGTGGACCCGGCCGCCTCGCCCTGCACGGCCGCGTCGGCCCGCTCGGTGCCCTGGGCGGCGCCGGGGGTGGCGGTCAGACCCGCCAGCAGCGCGGCGAGGGCAGCGGCCGCCACATACTGCGGCCGAGGGGTTCCGGCCCTCGGCCGCCACCTGTAGTTCATCTGTCTCATGGGGCGACAGCGTGGCCCCGCCACCGGCGGCGGTCAGCACTTTCATCTGTCGGTCAGAGGACAAGTCACCTTTGCGCCATGACGCATGAGCGGCAAAGACGCCCAAAAGGCGTTCCTGCCGCCGCCCGGGGCGGGCCGTCCGGGCACGTCCGGGCGTGTCCGCCCGCGCACGCGGTGTCGCGATGTGACGTGTTCGGCAGGACACTTGGGGACGGGCGGCTACCGAGGGGGCCATGGGTGACGAAGCAGACGCCGCGACGGCAGACGCAACTGAGCACGTCCGACCGGGCCGAGGTGCTACGGCTGCTGGAACGCGCCGTCGCCGGTGAGCCGCAGGGCGGGCGCTCCGGCGAGGCGGAGGAGGCGCTGCGGCAGGCCCGGGCGGCGGTCGACGAGATAGCGGCCGCGGCGCCGGACGAGTACGGGGTGTACACCGCCGCGCTGGCGGCGGAACGCTCGGGCCGCCGGTCGTCGCTGGTCACCCCCGCGCTGGTGACCGCGGTCGCCGCCGTCGCGGCATGCGTGGCGGACCTCGGCTGGGGCACGCCGACCTCCACCGCGCTGGGCGTCGGCGGCGTGGTGGCGGTCACCGGCGCTGCGGTGACGGCCGCGCTGGCGACGGGCGGTGGCGGCACCCGGCCGCAGGACCTGCGGCAGGTCTGGCTGGAGGCCGTGGAACAGCGCGGTGTACGTCCGTTCCTGGAACGCAGGCGCGCCGCGCCGGCCCCCGCGAAGGTGCCGGCGCAGCGCCGCACCGACCGCAGCGCCGCCGCGCGGGGGCGCAGCGTCCTGGAGCAGTCCTTCGCCCAGCTTCCCGCCACCGAGGGGCCGTTCACCGGCCGCCGGGACCCGCTGCGGCAGATCGCCCAGTGGGTGCACCAGGCGCGGGTCTCCCCGGCCTCGGAGCCCGTCGTGGTCGTCCTGCACGGCCAGGCCGGTTCCGGGCGCACCACGCTCGCCGTGCGCGCCGCCCAGCAGCTCAAGGACCAGTTCCGCGGCGCCTGCGTCGTCGACCTGCGCGGCGCCGCGCCCGGGGAGCGGCCGCTGCCCGTACGGGACGCACTGCTGCACCTGCTCAACCGGCTCGGGGCGCCCCGCGAACAACTCCTGTTCCGCGAGCGCACCTCCCAGGAGCAGCATCTGCGGCGCCTGACGGACCAGTACCAGAAGCACCTCACCGACGTGCCGGTCGTCATCGTCCTCGACGACGCCGCCGGACCCGAGCAGATCCGCGCCCTGGTCCCGGAGCGCTCCGACAGCCTCGTCCTGGTCACGTCGGCCGAACCGCTCTCCCTCGACGTACCGGCGGCCCGCGTCTACGCCCTGCCGGTCGACCCGCTCGGGGCTGAGGCGTCACGGGAGCTGCTGACCGGCCTGTCGTCCGGCGCCCTCACGACGGCGGACGGCGCCGGTGCCGCCGATGCCGTACGGCGGCTGTGCGGCGGGCTGCCGCTGGCGCTGCGCATCGCGGGCAGTTCGCTGCCCGACCGGGGCGCGGAGCGGCTGGCCGCCGACCTGGCGGCGTACGGCCCGGTGGGCCCGGTCGACCGGGCGCTGGCGCTGCGTTACCACGACCAGCCCGAGCCGGCCCGCCGGCTGCTGCGGCGGCTGGCGCTCGCCGGGCGGACGAGCCTCGGCGCGGCGGCCGCCGCGGCCCTGCTGGGGGCGGAGGAGCAGGAGGCGGCCCGGCGGCTGGGCGAACTGGCCTCGGCCGGTCTCATCGAGCACGTGCGCGGCAGCCGCTACCGGCTGCACGACCTCGTACGGCGCTTCGCGCACGCGCGCCTGCTGGACGAGGAGGACCCGGCCGAGCGGGCGGCCGCCCAGGAGCGCCTGATCCGCAGCTACGCCGAGCTGGCGGACGCGGTCATCCGGCTCGTCGACGGCCGGACCTCGACCCGCGCCGACCGTTTCGGGCCGCAGGGCTTCCCCTCCCTGGACCAGGCGCTGCGCTGGCTGGACGAGGAGTCGAGCTTCATCACCGCGGCGCTGCGGCACTCCGACGGCGTCGACCAGCGGGTGGTGCAGCACCTGCTCGGCGCGCTGTGCGACTACTGCCTGCTCCGCGGCGACCTGTACCGGCTGGGCGAGATCAGCGAACTGGCCCAGGCGCACCAGCGGGAGGCCGACCAGTCGGTGCTGGTCCGCTCGGTGCAGTGGCGCACCGGCATCGCCGCGCGGCAGCTCGGCGAGCTGGACAAGGCCCGCTCCACGCTGTCGTCGGTGGTCGACCTGTACTTCGAGGCGCAGCACCCGGCGGGCGCCGCCCGCGCCCTGTGCAGCCTGGGCATCACGCTGCACCAGCAGGGCGGCCTGCGCGAGGCGGAGGCCAAGTTGCGGGAGGCCCTGGAACTGCAGGCCGGCGACGAGCTGCGGGCCGACCGGGCCTGGACGCAGCACGCGCTGGCCGCGGTGCTGCGCGACGCCGGCCGGCTGGCGGAGGCGCACGGGCTGCTGGCCGAGTCGCTGGCGCTGCACCGGGAGAGCGAGAGCGTGCACGGCGAGGCCTGGGCCCACCTGCAGCTGGGGCAGTTGCTGCTGCGGCTCGGCGAGGCCGGGCGCGGCGAGACCGAGCTGCGTACCGCGGGCGAGTGCTACGCCGCGACCCGCGACCCCCGTGGTGAGGCCTGGACCGTCACCCAGCTCGGCCGCGCCCGCCTGCTGCGCGGGGACGCCGGCGCCGCCCAGCACCTGCTGGGCGACG
Organism: Streptomyces sp. NPDC001902; assembly: GCF_042891295.1. Taxonomy (NCBI): domain Bacteria; kingdom Bacillati; phylum Actinomycetota; class Actinomycetes; order Kitasatosporales; family Streptomycetaceae; genus Streptomyces; species Streptomyces sp. NPDC001902. Next base: position 450,705 of record NZ_JBIATA010000002.1, read on the forward strand.
CCCTGGCCCGCCACCGCGCGAACGAGGACGCCCGCGGCGAGGCATGGTCGCTGTACTACCTCGGCCAGGCGCTGGAGGAGGGCGGTGAACTGGACGCGGCCCTGCGGGCCCTGGAGCGCTCCCGCACCATGTTCAGCCGGATGCGGGACGTCTACGGGCTGGCCTGCGCCCGCCACCACTCCGGCCGGGTCACCCGTGACCAGCGGGCGGCGCTCACCGGCAACCTGCGCAACAGCGGTTTCGCCCGCCAGCTCCTGCAGGACGCCCGCGCCGACTTCCACCGCGTGGGGGTGCCGCACGGCGAGGGCTGGTCCTGTGTGGAGCTCGCCGTCGTCGACGCCGGCAACGGGCGGGTCCCTGCGGCCCTGGAGCTGGTGCGGGAGGCGGAGCGGCTCTTCGCCGGCCTGGACGACAGGCGCGGCCTGGCGTGGGCGCGCTTCCTGCAGTGCACGCTGCTGCCGCTGCTCTCGCGCGAGGGCGCCGCCGAGGCCCGCGGGCGGCTCGCCCGGCTGACGGACGACCCGTACGAGGGCCGCGACCTGGACCTGCAGGAGTACGCGGAGGCCTACGCCCTGCTGCTGGAGCGCGGCGTTGAGCCGGGCACGCCGTGGGAGGCCTGGCGGCTGGGCATGGTGCCGTCGCGGGGCGCCCGCATGGTGATGGCCGTGCCGGTGGACCGGGCGGTGGAGGGCTGAGGGCCCGGCCCAGCGTGTCACCCGCTCCGGGACGTCCCACGGGCGACAATCGCGACGGGGACCGACCGCGAGAGGACGAACCATGGACCGGCTGCCCGCTGCGCTCCAGCCCATCCGCGACCGGGAGCAGGCGCTGCCGCGCGAGGCCAGCATCTACCACGAGAGTCCGGTGCGGCACACGATCACCTTCGCCTGGCAGGCGCCGGAGGGCGTCGACGACGGCCTCGCCGTGATCGTCTCCAGCGGGGCGCTCCCCGTACCGGCCGTCGGCGGGCACGTCGCCGTGCACGACCACGACGTGCGGGTGGTCGCGGTGCGGACCTCGTACACCCGCTCCGACGACGAGGGCGTCCCGCTGCTCTTCACACGGGTCACCGTCGCCGCGCCGGAGTGAGCGAGCCGCGACACCCCCTCCCGTGCCGGGAGGGGGTGTCCGGCGTGCCTCAGCCCTTGCTGCCGGGGCCCTCGGCGCCGGAGGCGGCGGAGGCGGCCGAGGCCTTGACCGGCTCCGCGGGCTGCCCGGCCTGCTCCGGCTGCTCCTCGAAGTCGATCTTCTTGAACTGCTTGTTCATGTTCTTCATCAGCCACCACAGGGAGAGGCCGATGAGGGCGAAGATGACGAAGCCGAGGAGGCCGGGCGTCACCTTGTTCTCGTCCAGGTCCTTGACGGCGAGGGGGACGAGCTGGGCTGCGGCCGTGCCGAATGTCGCGTTCACGCGCTCAATTCTCCCGGATGCCCGCGAAGAGGTCGTCCTCGGGGAGGGAGGTGTCCACCCGGGACTTCGCGAGCTCGTAGTCCTCGGTGGGCCAGATCTCCTTCTGGAGCTCCATCGGGACGTGGAACCAGGCGCCGTCGGGGTCGATCTGGGTGGCGTGGGCGAGCAGCGCCTTGTCCCGGATCTCGAAGAAGTCCGCGCACGGCACGTGCGTGGTGATGTTGCGTTCCGGCCGGTCGGCGGTCTGCCAGCGCTCCAGCCACTCCCCGTACGGGGACTCCAGGCCGCGGGCGAGCAGGGCCTCGTGCAGGGCGACGGTGCGCTGCCGGTTGAAGCCCTGGTTGTAGTAGAGCTTCAGCGGCGTCCACGGCTCGCCGGCCTCGGGGTAGCGCTCGGGGTCGCCCGCGGCGTCGAAGGCGACCATCGAGATCTTGTGGGTCATGATGTGGTCGGGGTGCGGGTAGCCGCCGTTCTCGTCGTACGTGGTGATCACGTGCGGCCGGAACTCGCGGATGAGCTTCACCAGGGTGCCCGCGGCCTCGTCCACGTCCTGGAGGGCGAAGCAGCCCTCGGGCAGCGGGGGCAGCGGATCGCCCTCGGGGAGCCCGGAGTCGACGTAGCCGAGCCAGGACTGCTGGACGCCGAGGATCTCGCGCGCCTCGTCCATCTCCTTGGCGCGGACCTCGTGGATGTGCTCCTCGATGTACGTGTCGCCCTGCAGTTTGGGGTTGAGCACGGAACCGCGCTCGCCACCGGTGCAGGTGGCGACCAGGACGTCGACGCCCTCGGAGACGTACCTGGCCATGGTGGCCGCGCCCTTGCTGGACTCGTCGTCGGGGTGTGCGTGCACGGCCATCAGTCGCAGCTGCTCGGTCAAGGTCGGATCCTCAGTCATGGGTCGTAAGTAGCGGCTTCTATAGTGACCGAAGCGAGGGGCTGTTTGATTCCAAGGCGGGATTCCCCGGGCCCCGGGAGGACTGAACGATGAGCGCGGTGCGCGACGGACTGCCCCAGGGACGGTACGGGCGGGAGGCCGAGGCCGACGCGCGTGCGGACCGCAGGCTGCGGCTCGTCGGCTCGGTGCTCGGTGTGGTGCTGCTGCTGTTCGTCGGCTGGATCGGCTGGGACAAGCTCACCGGCACCGAGGTCAGCGCCGAACTGATCAAGTTCCAGGTCGTCTCCGACCAGGAGGTCCAGGTCCACATCGAGGTGCGCAAGGACACAGGGGTCACGGCGGTGTGCACCCTGCGTTCGCTCGCCGAGGACCACGGCGAAGTCGGCCGCAAGGACGTTCGCCTCAATCAGCACACGGGTCGCATCGACACCGTCGTCACCATTCGCACCACCAGTCGCGGCACTACCGCGGAACTGGTCGGCTGCGAGCCCGCCCGATGATCCGACCTGCCCGGTCATTCGCCCCCTGACCTGCGTTTATCGCTTCTTGATGATTTCCCTCTCGCCGATTGTCGGGGGGAATTGTTACGCTCGTGGTTTCGCCCTCCCGCGAAGACGCATCTTTTTGGGTAGGGCGTTCATTTGTAAGCAAGCGAGTTCGAGTACGACGAGGAGCACCTGTGACCCAGACCAGCGAGAACGTCACCTGGCTGACCCAGGAGGCGTACGACCAGCTCAAGGCAGAGCTGGAGCACCTGTCGGGTCCCGCACGCACCGAGATCGTCGCCAAGATCGAGGAAGCCCGTCAGGAAGGCGATCTCAAGGAGAACGCCGGTTACCACGCGGCGCGTGAGGACCAGGGCAAGCTGGAGCTCCGGATCCGCCAGCTGACGCAGCTCCTGCAACACGCCAAGGTGGGCGAGGCACCGGCGGACAACGGCGTGGTCGCGCCCGGCATGGTCGTGACGATCGCCTTCGACGGCGACCCCGACGACACCCTGACGTTCCTGCTCGGCTCGCGTGAGTACGTCTCCTCCGACCTGGAGACCTACTCGCCGCAGTCGCCGCTCGGCTCGGGCGTGAACGGCAAGAAGATCGGCGAGGACGCGACGTACGAGCTCCCGAACGGCAAGAAGGCCTCGGTGAGGATCATCGAGGCCAAGCCGCACAGCGGCTGACGCCGCCCCCCATACGCGGACGAGCCCCCGGCCGGAAGGCCGGGGGCTCGTCGTGTGCCGCGGGCGTGCGCCCGCGGGCCGGGGTCAGGCGGTCGCCGAGCGGTACTTGCGCACCGCGAGGGTGCGGAAGACCAGGATGATGACGATCGACCACAGCACCGAGGCGAGCACCGGGTGCTGCATCGGCCAGACGTCCGGGGTCTGGTAGTTCGGCGGCAGGTTGCCGAACAGCTCCCGGCAGGCCAGCACGGTGGCGCTGAACGGGTTCCACTCGGCGATGTGCCGCAGCCAGGGGGTCATCTGGTTGGAGTCCACGAAGGCGTTCGAGATGAACGTCAGCGGGAACAGCCAGATCAGACCGCCGGAGGTGGCCGCCTCCGGGGTACGGACGGACAGGCCGATCAGGGCGCCGATCCAGGAGAAGGCGTAACCGAGCAGGAGCAGCAGGCCGAACGCCGCGAGCGCCTTGGGCAGGCCCTCGTGGACGCGCCAGCCGACGAGCACGGCCACGATGGCGAGCACCACGACGGTCAGGGCGGTCTGCACCAGGTCCGCCAGGGTGCGGCCGGTGAGCACCGCGCCGCGGGCCATGGGCAGCGACCGGAAGCGGTCGATGAGGCCCTTGTGCATGTCGTCCGCGATGCCCGCGCCGGCGCCCGCGGTGGCGAAGGTCACGGTCTGGGCGAAGATGCCGGCCATCAGGAACTCGCGGTAGAGCGCGGGGCTGGTGGAGCCGCCGACGTTCATGGAGCCGCCGAAGACGTAGCTGAACAGCACCACGAACATGATCGGCTGCACGAGACCGAAGATCACGACCTCGGGGATGCGCAGCATGCGGATCAGGTTGCGCCGGGCGACCACCAGCGAGTCGCGGACGGACTGCACGATCGGGTTGGAGGTGCGCGGCGCGCTGGTGGGGACCGCGTCGGTCACCGTGGTCACTGGGACTCCTCTTCCTTCTCCTCGGCGGCGTGGCCGGTGAGGGACATGAACACGTCGTCGAGCGTGGGCCGGCGCAGACCGATGTCGTCGATCTCGATGCCGCGGGTGTCGAGCTCACGGATGACCTCGGCGAGCAGCTTGGCGCCCCCCGTGACCGGCACGGTGATCCGCCGGGTGTGGTTGTCCACGGCGGTCTCGCCCTTGCCGAAGCCGTTCAGCACCTCGGTGGCGGTCACCAGGTGCTCGCGGTCGTGGACGACGACCTCGACGCGCTCGCCGCCGGTCCGCGCCTTGAGCTCGTCGGAGGTGCCGCGGGCGATGACCTTGCCGTGGTCGATCACGCAGATGTCGTGGGCGAGGTGGTCGGCCTCCTCCAGGTACTGCGTGGTGAGCAGCAGCGTGGTGCCGCCGGCGACCAGGTCCTGGATGACCTCCCACAGCGCGAGGCGGTTGCGGGGGTCGAGGCCGGTGGTCGGCTCGTCCATGAACATCACCGGCGGCCTGACGACCAGCGCGGCCGCCAGGTCGAGCCGGCGCCGCATGCCGCCGGAGTAGGTCTTGGCCGTACGGTCGGCCGCCTCGGCGAGGTTGAAGCGCTCGAGCAGCTCCGCCGCACGGGCCTTCGCGTCCCGGGCGCTCATCTGGTAGAGCTGGCCGACCATCTGCAGGTTCTCGCGGCCGGTGAGGTACTCGTCGACCGCCGCGAACTGACCGGACAGGCCGATCTGCCGGCGCACCTCGTTGGGGTGCTTCAGCACGTCTATGCCGGCCACGACGGCCTTGCCGCTGTCGGGCTGCAGCAGGGTGGTCAGGACGCGTACGGCGGTCGTCTTCCCGGCCCCGTTGGGGCCGAGGAGGCCCAGGACGGTCCCCTCAGGGACGTCGAGGTCCACTCCGTCCAGTGCCCGTACGTCACCGAAGGTCTTCACCAGACCTTCGGCATGGATGGCGCCTGGCATGCGATGTCTCCGATTCGGGGCTTGGGGTGCATGGGGACTGTGCGGGCACGCGGCCGCACGGCAGCGCACCACGATGTGTCGCGAGCATCCCAGACGCGATATATCGCGTCAAGCGGATTTATCCGTGCTCCGCCCGCACGCGCCGTCCCGCGCCCACGACACCCTGACTCCACCATGCCGTACACCACTGACAATCCGGAGCGAACGGCCTCAGAGCAGCACGTACCCGGCCGTCCGCAGGGCCGCCGCCACGGCGGCCCGGTGCTCGGGGCCGCGGGTCTCCAGCTGCAGCTCGACCTCCGCCTCGGTCAGCCCCAACCGAGGATCCGTGCGCACGTGCGCGATGTCCAGCACGTTTGCGTCACTCGCCGAAAGGATCTCCAGCAGCGCCGCCAGCGCTCCCGGCCGGTCCGTGAGCCGCAGCCGGAAGGACATGTAGCGCCCGGCGGCCGCCATGCCGTGCCGCAGGGTGCGCTCCATCAGCAGCGGGTCGACGTTGCCGCCGGACAGCACGGCGACGACCGGCCCGTCGAAGGCCTCCGGCCGCGACAGCAGGGCCGCCACCGGACTCGCCCCGGCCGGCTCGACCACCAGCTTCGCCCGCTCCAGGCACAGCAGCAGCGCGCTGGACAGCTCGTCCTCGGTGACCGTGCACACCTCGTCCACCAGGTCCCGGACGATGGCGAACGGCACCTCCCCCGGGCAGCCCACCTTGATCCCGTCCGCCATGGTCGCCACCGCGTCCAGCGCCACCGGCCGCCCCGCCGCCAGCGAGGGCGGATAGGCGGCCGCGCCCGCCGCCTGCACGCCGACGACCCGCACCTCGGGACGCACCGCCTTCACCGCCACCGCCACGCCGGCCGCGAGCCCGCCGCCGCCCATCCCCACGACGATCGTGCGCACCTCCGGGCACTGGTCGAGGATCTCCAGGCCCACCGTGCCCTGCCCGGCGACGATGTCCGGGTGGTCGAAGGGATGGATGAAGACCGCGCCCGTCTCCTGCGCGTACTCCTGGGCGGCGCGCAGCGTCTCGTCCACCACGAGCCCGTGCAACCGCACCTCCGCCCCGTAGTCGCGGGTCGCCGCGACCTTCGGCAGCGGGGCGCCGGACGGCATGAAGACGGTGGAGCGCACCCCGAGCAGCGACGCGGCCAGTGCCACGCCCTGCGCGTGGTTGCCGGCGCTCGCCGCGACCACGCCCGCCGCGCGCTCCTCCGGCCGCAGACCCGCGATCCTCACGTAGGCGCCGCGCACCTTGAAGGAGCCCGTGCGCTGCAGGTTCTCGCACTTCAGGTGCACCGGGGCGGCCACCAGACGGGACAGGTACCGGCTGCCCTCCATGGGGGTCACGCGGGCCACACCCGACAGCATCTTGTGCGCGCCGCGCACATCGTCGATGGTGACCGGAGACGGCCGTGCGGCCACCACCGCGCGACTGGTGCGACGTGCCGGACGTGCGGGGCTTTCCATGGTCCCCAGTCTTGCAGCAGCGGCCACCGCCCGGACGGACCGAGCAGTTTTCCGCGGCGGGGTCCCGGGGTGACGCTCTCCGCGTACTCTTCTCCCAACCTTCGCAGGACCGACAGAACGCGAGCTTCCGGCCATGCCCATTCCCCCCTCGGAGATCACGACCGACCTCCTGGAGCGCCTGCAGCACGAGGTGGCGCTCTTCGCCCGCCGCGCGGAACAGACGCGCCTCGGTGGCGTCGGCAAGGCCCGCAACTCCATGGACCGGGCCGCGTACCTGCTGCTCCACCGCCTCGACAACGAAGGCCCGATGGGCGTGAAGGCGCTCGCGGAGGGCATGGGCATCGACTCCTCCACCGTCACGCGCCAGGTCGCCCCGCTCGTGGACAGCGGACTGGTCAAGCGCACCTCCCACCCCGAGGACGGGCGGGCGGTCGTGCTCGCCCTCTCCCCCCGCGGACGTTCCCGCCTGGAGGAGGTCCGCAGCTCGCGGCAGCAGCTCATGGCGGTCGTGACGGAGGACTGGACGCCGCAGGAGCGCGAGTCCTTCACCGACCTCCTCGGCCGGTTCAACGGCGCGCTCGCGCAGTACCACTCCTCCGTCACGCAAGGAGACGAGCAGAACTCTTGACCTGAGGACGCCGTCTGCCGTCCCATGTCGCTGTGGGAGAGCGCCGGGAGGCAGCGGAGCGCCTGCGCGAGGCCGAGTTCGAGGCGTTCGCGGCGGGCGCGGCAGGGCGGTTGCTGCACGTCGCCGTCCTGCTCACGGGGGACCGGGCGGAAGGGACCGAACTGCTGTGCGCCGCCCTGTCGCGCAGCTACGCCGACTGGTTCCGGATGCGCGGCGAGGACCCGTACGCCTGCACCCGCGCCGAGATCGTCCGCCGCTTCGCCCACCGCCCCTGGTGGCGCCGCCCGCGCGGCGGGGTGCTCGGGCCGCTCGACGTGCGGGAGCGGCTGGTGATCGTGCTGCGGCTGTACGAGGGCATCGCCGAGGAACAGGCCGCCGCGCAGCTCGGCATGCCGTCGGAACGGGTGCGGGCGATCACCCTGCGGGCCACCGCGGCGTTGCGCAGCCGGCCCGCCCCCGGCGGGGCGGCGCCCCGGGTGCGGGAGGTCGCGTCGTGAGCCCGTACGACCGCAAGCAGGACGAGGTCCGCCGGCTGCTCGACGGGCCTCACCCCGCGGTGCCGGTGGACCTCGCCCCGCGCGCCGCCGAGCGCGGCCGCCGCGTCCTGGCCCGCCGCCGCGTGCTGCACGCCGTCCTGTGGACGCTGCTCGTCGTGGCGGTCGTCGTCGCGCTCGTCCTCGCGGTGCTGTGGTGGCCGGCGGCGGAGCCGCTCGACACGACGCCCGGCGACTGGTGACCGGCTCCGCCGGATGGCCGGGGGCGCCCCGTGCGGCCGGTTGTTGTGTGCGGGTTGTTTGCGCCTGCGGCGGGCATCCCCCGCCCTCCCGCCCTCCCCCGGCCGAAGGCTGGGGGAGGGCGGGAGGGCGGGGGAGAAACCCCAACCGCAACCACAACGGCGCCGCACCCGGCAACGGGGCGCTACGCGCCCAGGGCCTGGCGGAGGTCTTCCAGGAGGTCGTCGACGGACTCGATGCCCACCGAGAGCCGCACCAGGTCCGCCGGGACCTCCAGCGCGGAGCCCGCGACCGAGGCGTGCGTCATCCGGCCCGGGTGCTCGATGAGGGACTCGACGCCGCCCAGGGACTCGCCCAGCGTGAACAGCCGCGCCCGGTTGCACACCTCGACGGCCGCCTCCTCGCCGCCCGCGACGCGGAAGGACACCATCCCGCCGAACCGCTTCATCTGCTTGGCCGCGACGTCGTGCCCCGCGTGCTCGGGCAGCCCGGGGTAGAAGACCTGGGTGACCTTCGGGTGCAGCGAGAGCAGTTCCGCGACCCGGGCCGCGTTCTCGCTGTGCCGGTCCATGCGCACCGCGAGCGTCTTGATGCCCCGCATCACCAGCCACGCGTCGAAGGGGCCGGCCACGGCGCCCATCGCGTTCTGGTGGTAGGCCAGTTCCTCGCCGAGCCCCGCGTCGGCCGCGACCAGGGCGCCGCCGACCACGTCCGAGTGCCCGCCCATGTACTTGGTGGTGGAGTGCACGACCACGTCGGCGCCGAGCGCCAGCGGCTGCTGCAGGTAGGGGCTGGCGAAGGTGTTGTCGACGACGAGCCGGGCGTCCGCGCCGCGCGCGATGTCCGCCAGCGCCGCGATGTCGGTGATCCCGAGCAGCGGGTTGCTGGGCGTCTCCACCCAGATCACCTTGGTCTCGGGCCTGAGCGCGGCCCGGACCGCCGCCGGGTCGGAGGTGTCGGCGACCGACCACTGCACGCCCCAGCGCTCGACGACCTTGGCGAAGAGCCGGAAGGTGCCGCCGTACGCGTCGTTGGGGATGACCACGTGGTCGCCGGGCTTCAGGACCGTGCGCAGCAGGCAGTCCTCGGCGGCCAGGCCGGACGCGAACGCCAGGCCGCGGCGGCCGCCTTCGAGCGCCGCGAGGTTCTCCTCCAGCGCGGTGCGCGTGGGGTTGGCGGACCGGCTGTACTCGTAGCCGCCGCGCAGGCCCCCGACCCCGTCCTGCTTGTACGTGGAGACCTGGTAGATCGGCGTGACCACGGCCCCGGTCTGGGCGTCGGCCGGCTGACCCGCGTGGATCGCGAGGGTCTCGAAGTTCTGGTGCTGCTGCTCGCTCATACCGCCGAGCGTAGTGCGAGCCGCGGGCCGGGACGTGCCGGCCGGGCCCGCGTAGGCTTGCTCATCATGGAATTCCTGTGGGTGCTGTACGGCGTTCTGCTGATCTCGGCGATCGTGCTGGTGCCCCGCATGCTGCGCGGCCGCGGCGTGCGGGCCGTGGCCGCGGTCGATCCCGCCCGGTACGGCTTCGTGCCCCGGGAGGAGATCGACATCCGGCTGCCGGGTCCGGACGACGAGCTGACGCAGGCGCTGACCGTGACCCAGCGCACCCAGGACTGGCGCGCGGTCGCCGCCCTCCTCAAGGGCACCCCGGCCGCGGGCGAGCTGCGCTGGCAGCGGGTCCAGACCCTGGCCGGCGCCGCGGCGGTCGAGCTGACGCAGACCCCCGGCACGGGCGCGGCGTGGCTGCGCACCTGGCGGGTCGAGGACCCGAAGGACGCCGGCGGGGCGGCCGTCCACGCGGCGTTCCTGGTGCAGCGGGCCCGGCGTGAGCCGGCCGGGTCCCCGGACGTGCCGATGATCCTGGAGGAGGCCCGCACGGTCGCCGACGAGGCCGCGCTGCTCGCGCCGGGGGACCCCGTCCCGTACGTCGTCGCGCTCGCCGCGGACGCGGACTTCGCCACGGTCTGGGAGAAGGTCGCCTCCCGCGCCCCGCACCACATGGGCGCCCACCTGGCCGCCCTCGCCCGCCTCCCGGAGGACGCCGCACGCGACTTCGCCGAGCGGGCCGCCTCCTCCGCGCCCGAGGGCAGCCTGCTGCCGGCCCTGCCGCTCTTCGAGGTCTTCGCGCACCTGCCGGACGTCATCCTCGTCCGCAGCTTCTACGAGAGCGACGTCGTCTCCCGTGCCATCGGCGGCGCGCTCTACGCCACCGAGCACGCCTCCCCCTCCGACCCGGTGCTGCCCGTGGTGCGGCACCTGCTGGCGGCCTTCCTGCTGCGCGCGAAGCGCTTCCACGAGGCGGTCGAGCAGTTCCGCGCCATCGACGGCTACGCGGGCGCGGCCCCCTGGGCCTACGAGGCCGACCCTGCCGCGGCGTACGCCGCCGGCCGGGCGCAGGCGCTCGCGGGGCTGGAGTGGAACTCCGAGCGCGGGCGCACCCGTTGACGCCGCGCCTGCCCTCCCGTGAGGAGGCGATACCGGGCCGTCCCGCCCCGCTCCACACGGTGCCCGACCGCCACACCGTGCTCGGCAGGCCCCTCCCCGGCCCCTACCCGGCCGACCTGGAGGTCGCCGACTTCGCGCTGGGCTGCTTCTGGGGCGCCGAGCGCGTCTTCTGGCGGACGCCCGGCGTGTGGACGACGCTCGTCGGCTACGCGGGCGGGTACACGGAGAACCCGACGTACGAGGAGGTCTGCAGCGGCCTCACCGGCCACGCCGAGGTCGTGCGGGTCGTCTTCGACCCGGCGCTGATCTCGTACGGGGAGCTGCTGAAGGTGTTCTGGGAGGCCCACGACCCCACCCAGGGCCACCGCCAGGGCAACGACGTCGGCACCCAGTACCGCTCCGCGGTGTACACCCACTCCCCCGGGCAGCTCGCGACGGCCCTCGCCTCCCGCGAGGCCTACCAGTCCGCCCTGCGCGCCAAGGGGCACGGCACCATCACCACGGCGGTCGTCCCCGCGGGCCCCTTCCACGCCGCCGAGCCGTACCACCAGCAGTACCTGGACAAGAACCCCGGCGGCTACTGCGGCATCGAGGGGACGGGGGTCTCCTGCCCGGTCGGCATCGCGAAGGCCGGTGGCTGAGCCCCTCCCGCCGGTCCCGGCCGGGAAATTCGATTGCCTGCGCTCTGCCGGTACGCGCTAATACGGCGCATGGCCGATATCCAGGGCACGTACGACGACCTGTTCACCGCGGTGCCGGGCGCGCTCGCCGGATTGCTGGACGACGGGGACGCGGGGGGCTCCGTCGCGGTCTTCGTCGACGGCGAGCCGGTGGTGGACGTCTGGGGCGGGTTCGCCGACGCGGACCGCACGGTCCCGTGGCAGCGGGACACGATCACCAACGTCTGGTCCGTCACCAAGACGATGACGGCACTGTGCGCGCTGGTCCTGGCCGACCGCGGCGCGCTCGATCCGGACGCGCCGGTCGCCCGCTACTGGCCGGAGTTCGCCGCGGCGGGCAAGGAGAAGGTGCTGGTCCGGCACCTGCTCGCGCACACCGCGGGCCTGCCCGACTGGGACGGGCCGATCGACGGGCTCTACGACTGGCCGTCCGCCACCGCGCGTCTGGCGGCGCTGGCCCCGCAGTGGGAACCGGGCAGCGCGGCCGGGTACCACTCGCTCACCCAGGGGTACCTCGTGGGCGAGGTCGTACGCCGGGTCACCGGCCGGAGCGTGGGCGGCTTCTTCGCACAGGAGGTGGCCGGACCGCTGGGCGCCGACTTCCACATCGGACTGCCCGCCGAGCACGACCCCCGAGTGGCGCCCGCCGTCCCGCCGCCGTCCCGGGACGAGGACTACGCCGCGAGCGCGCCCGGCGGCGGCGCGTCGCCCGGCTCCGGCACCGCCGTGCGGCTCCGTGACGGGAACGGCGTGGCGTGGCGTCGCGCGCAGATCCCGGCGGCGAGCGGCTTCGGCAACGCCCGCTCGGTCGCCCTCGTGCAGTCGGTGCTGGCCTGCGGCGGAACGGTGCGCGGGGTGCGGCTGCTGTCGCCGGCGGGCTGCGACCGTGCGCGGGAGGAGCAGTTCAGCGGAGAGGACCGCCGCCTGGGCATGCCGGTCCGCTGGGGGCTGGGCTACGGGCTGTTCGGCAACAGCTTCGGGTGGGGCGGTTGGGGCGGCTCGCTCGTGATGATCGACCCCGAGGCCCGTATGACGGTGGCGTACGTGCCCAACCAGATGCGCGAACCCGCGGACGACACCCGCGGCATGGAACTCGTCATGGCCGCCTACGACGGGGTCCAGGGGCTGCGGGCCTGAGCGCCCGCCCCGCCGTCGTCAGGCGGACGGCGCCGGGCCGCTGCTCGCGCGCACGGTGAGTTCGGGGCCGAGGAGGCGGACCTCCTCCGTCGGGCTGCCGCCCAGCTTGGCGATGACGAGTTCGACCGCGTGCCGGCCCATCTGCTGCGCGGGGATGGCGACCGAGGTGAGCTGGGGGGCGGCCTGCGTGGCCACCTGGTCGGGGCAGACGGCGACGACGGAGACGTCCTCGGGCACGGCGCGGCCCTGCTGGCGCAGGAGCGCGAGGAGGGGGGCGATGGCGGACTCGTTCTGGACGACGAGCGCGGTGGTGTCCGGCCGTTCCTCGAAGATGCGGGAGAGGGTGCCCGCGGTGGACTCGTAACTGCCCTCGCAGGGGCGGTGGATGAGCCGGAGCCCGCGTGCGGCGGCGCGGGAGCGCAGGCCCTGCAGGGTGCGCTCGGCGAAGCCCGTGTGGCGCCGGTAGACCGCCGCGGCCTCGCCGACGACGGCGACGGAGCGGTGGCCGAGGTCGGCGAGGTGGTCGGCGCAGAGCGCGCCGGTGGCGGCGAAGTCGAGGTCGACGCAGGTGAGTCCGGCGGTGTCGGCGGGCAGGCCGATGAGCACGCCGGGCCGGTTCCCGGCGCGCAGCAGCGGGATGCGCTCGTCCTCCAGCTCGACGTCCATGAGGATCATCGCGTCCGCGAGTCCGCTGGCCGCGACCCGCCGGACCGCGGTGGGGCCCTCCTCGCCGGTGAGCAGGAGTACGTCGTGGCCGTGCTGACGGGCCGTCGTGGCGACGGCTATCGCGATCTCCATCATGACGGGGACGTACATGTCCGTACGGAGCGGCACCATCAGGGCGATGATGTTCGAGCGGCTGCTGGCCAGCGCCCGCGCGCCCGCGTGCGGGTGGTAGCCGAGTTCCTGGATGCTCCGCTCGACCCGCCGGCGCGTGCCCTCGGAGATCGACCGCTTGCCGCTCAGGACGTACGAGACGGTGCTGGCGGAGACCCCGGCGTGGCGGGCTACCTCAGCGAGTGTGGCCATGTCGTTCTCCGTCCCCCCAGGAAGTGTCGAAACCTTTCGAAGCGCTTCGACTCAGACGCTACCGGTGACCCCACATCCCTGTCCAGACACGTGTCGAAGCGCTTCGACAACATGGGTGACCGGATCCGGCAATCCGTTCACGAAGTGACTCTTGAGATGTCCGCGACAGACGGTACATACTGCGTCGGCAAGGCGGGGGCTTCGCCGGGGGGAACGCCGTGGGGGAACATCGCGTGCGCGCGCCCGGGGACGAGCGCTCCCGCGTGTCATGACGCAGACACAAGGGGATACGTTGCACCGACGATGGAAGAAGGCGCGCGCGGCAGCGCTCGCCACGGGGGTCGCGGCGGCACTGACCGCCGGCGCCGTCACACCGGCCTCGGCGGCCGGGCCGGCGGCCACGGGGCCGGCCGGCTCCGCGTCCGCCACGGCGGTCAAGGACCGCGTGTGGATCACGCTGATCACCGGCGACCGGGTCGCCGTGGACTCGCAGGGCAGGCCCGTCGCCCTGAAACGCGCCAAGGGGCGCGAGGACGTACCGGTGCAGATACGCCGGCAGCACGGGCACGTCTACGTCGTCCCGCAGGACGCGGTGCAGCTGATCGCGAAGGGCCGGGTCGACCGCCGGCTCTTCGACGTGACCACGCTGAGCCGGGCCGAGTACCGCAGGGCGGCCCAGCGCCGCGGCCTCGGACTGATCGTCACCTACCGGGGCAACCGCCCCGAGGCGCGGGCCGAACTGCACCGGGCCGAGGGCGCCGAGGTGACCCACACCTTCGCGGCGCTCGGCGGCGAGTCCGTCACCGCGCCCGAGGGCGCCGCGGCCGGCGTCTGGACGGCGCTGACCGACGACGCGCCGGGCTCCCCGTACGCCACCGCCGAGTCCGGCCTGCGCACGGTCTGGCTGAACGCGATCCAGAAGGCCGCGGCCGAACCGAGCTGGAACACCCGGCAGATCCACGCGCCGGAGGCCTGGGACGCGGGATACGACGGAACCGGCGTCACGATCGCGGTGCTGGACACCGGCGTCGACAAGAGCCACCCGGACCTGACCAGCCGGGTCGTCGCCGAGAGGAACTTCTCCACCGCCGACAACCTGCTCGACCACTTCGGCCACGGCACCCACGTCGCCTCCATCGCCGCCGGCACCGGCGAGAAGTCGGCCGGTGCCTACAAAGGCGTGGCGTCGGGCGCGCGGATCATCAGCGGCAAGGTGCTGGACGACGACGGCTTCGGGGACGACGCCGGGATCATCGCGGGCCTGGAGTGGGCCGCCGCCTCCGGGGCCAAGGTGGCCAACCTGAGCCTCGGCGGGGGCGACACCCCGGGGGTCGACCCGATCGAGGAGACGGTCAACCGCCTGTCCGCGGACACCGGCACGCTGTTCGTCATCGCCGCGGGCAACGAGGGCGACGGCGCCTCGACCGTCGGCTCCCCCGGCAGCGCGGACGCCGCGCTGACCGTCGGCGCGGTCGACGAGGACTCCAAGCTCGCCGGCTTCTCCTCGCGCGGCCCGCGCGTGGGCGACGGCGCGGTCAAGCCCGACGTCACTGCCCCCGGCGTGGACATCACCGCGGCCGCGGCCAAGGGCAGCGTCATCGACACCGACCCCGAGGTCCCGCACACCGCGGACGGGAACTACCTGACCATCTCCGGTACTTCGATGGCCACCCCGCACGTGGCGGGCGCCGCGGCGATCCTCGCCCAGGAGCACCCGGACTGGACGGGCCGGCAGATCAAGGCCGCGCTCACCGGCTCCACGACGGACGGCGGCTACACCGCCTTCCAGCAGGGTTCCGGCCAGATCGACCTGGCCCGGGCGATCCACCAGGAGGTGGTCGCCGACCCGGTCTCGCTGGGCTTCGGCGTCGCCCGGTGGCCGCACACCGACGACGTGAAGCAGTCCAGGACGATCACCTACCGCAACTCCGGTGACCTTGACGTCACCTTGGACCTGTCGGTCACCGGCAAGGACCCCGAAGGCACCGCGGCGCCGGCCGGGTTCTTCACCCTCGACAAGCAGCAGGTGACCGTGCCGGCCGGCGGCACCGCGGAGGCGACGCTGACCGCCGACACCACCCTCGGCACCGCCGACGGCGCCTACAGCGCGGCCGTGGTGGCGGGCGACGGCACGCGGTCGGTGCGCACCGCCGCGGGCGTGGTGCGCGAGGCCGAGTCGTACGACCTGCGGATCACCAACCTGGACCGCGACGGACGGCCGGCGGCGGCCTACGACACGCTCGTCGTCGGACTGGACGGCGACGCGTTCGAGGAGGTCACCAACGACAGCGGCAGCACGGCGCTGCGCCTGCCCAAGGGCAGCTACGCCGTGGACAGCCTCATCGTGAAGCTCGCGGCCGACGGCCGGACGTTCAAGAGCGCGAACTGGGTGAGCCGCCCGCGGGTCGAGCTCAGCAGGGACACCGAGGTGACGCTCGACGCGAGCAAGGCCAAGCCGTTCGCGTTCACGCTGCCGGACCGGGCCGCACGGCAGTCGGACCTGATGGTCGGCTACAACCTGAACCACGGCGCCGCCGGCACCGGCCTCAGCTTCAACACCGGCACGCTGCGGGACTTCCGCACCGCGCACTCCGGTCCCGCGCTGACCGCCGCCGAGTACCAGGCGACCGTCGCCGGCCTGTTCGAGCACGGCTCGAAGGTCTACACGGTGGCGTACGGCCGCACGAAGTCGTTCTACACGGGCTACACCAAGACCGTGCGGAGCACCGACCTGGCGAAGATCACCACCACCGGCGGCTCCTCGCTCAAGCGCAAGCTCGGCGCGGTCTTCACCACCCCGTTCGTGAACGCGGCCATGGTGACGCCGAGCGGCTTCCTCACCGGGCTGCCGTTCACCAGGACCGTGTACGTCAACGGCTCCGGCGTCACCTGGGCGCAGGACTTCCTGCAGACCGACTCCTCCGGCGAGGTCCCCGAGGGCTACTACGAGGCCCCGGCCCGGTCCTTCACCAAGGGCAGGAGCTACGGCCGCAGCTTCAACGTCGGCGTCTTCGGGCCGAAGCTGGACAAGTACTCCGGCATCGTGCGCTCCGGTGACGAGATCTGGGGCACCGTCGGCCTGTTCACCGACGGCCAGGGCCACAGCGGCTTCGCGTCGTACGACAAGGCCACCACGACCCTCTACCGCAACGGGACGAAGGTCGGGAGCCACGACGGCGCGCTCGACGACGGCGCCTCCTTCACCGTCGACGGCGGCAAGGCCCGCTACCGGCTGAAAACCTCGGTGACCCGCGCCACGACCGCGGCGGTCAGCACCCGCGTCACCGCGTCCTGGACGTTCTCCTCCCAGCACGTCGGCGGCGACGTCCCGGCCACGCTGCCGGTCTCCGTGGTGCGCTTCACCCCGTCCCTGTCCGCCACGAGCACCTCCAAGGCGAAGGCCACGGTCAAGGTGCCGGTGACGGTCCAGGGCGCGGCCGCGGGCCGCACCCTGAAGTCGCTGAAGGTGTACGTCTCCACCGACGGCGGGGCGCACTGGTCGAAGCTGACGGTCAGGGGCGGCAAGGTGACGCTGAAGAACCCCAAGGCGGGCAAGGGCGTCTCCTTCAAGGCCCTGGTCAGCGACAAGAAGGGCAACACCCTGTCCCAGGTGATCTACAACGCGTACCTCGCGAAGTAGCACGGACGGACGGGTATCGGGCGGCCCGCCCGGAACGAGGTCTCCGTTCCGGGCGGGTCGCCCGCCTGCGCACGCTGCCGGCCGCCGCTCGGTGCGACCGACCGGCTCCCCACGCCCCGGACGGGCGGGATAGGAAGCGGACCATGAATGCCACGCTCGGTGCGGTGATCACCGCCGTCGTCGGAGTGCTCGGCACCCTGTTCGCGCCCGTGCTCGCCCAGCGGGGCACCGACCGGCGCCGCCTGGCGGAGGCCGCCGAGGCGGAACGGCTGCGCCGGTTCGAGGAACGGCGGGCGGCGTACACGGCGGTGAACCGGGCCTCGCGGCAGTTCCACACGCTGCTGAAGGACGCCCTGCACCGGATCAGGGACGGCGTCTACTCCGCCGAGGAGCGGGACCAGGTCGAGGAGTCCCGCCGGGAGTACCGGGACCGGTACGCCGAGGCGCAGATGATCGTCCCGGAGCGCGTCCTGGAGGCTTCGCGGGACGTCAACCGCGTCCTGGCGGCGGCGGACGCCGCGGCCAAGCGGCTCGACCGCGGCCTCGCCCGGGACGGCGAGAGCCCGCAGGGCGCGCTGGAGGACCTGAAGGACGCCGAACCGCTGCTGCGGACGCTGCAGCGGTTGATGCGCGAGGACCTGGGCGTCACGGACTGAGACACCGCTCGGCCCCCGGCGACGCGCCGGGGGCCGGGGGTGGGGACCGGGGTGGGTACGGGGGCCGGGGTGCGGCGGTCTCAGGCCGCCGGGGTCCGCTCGGTGACGGTGACCCGGCCCTTCTTGATGGTGGCGACCCGGGTGGCGCGCCGGGCGATGGCGGAGTCGTGGGTGACCATGACGAAGGTCAGCCCGTACTCCTTCCACAGCCCCTCCAGCAGGGCGAGGATCTCGTCGCGGGTGTCCTCGTCGAGGGCTCCGGTCGGCTCGTCCGCGAGCAGCACCTTGGGGCGCTTCACCAGCGCCCGGGCGATCGCCACACGCTGCTGCTGACCACCCGACAACTCGCCCGGCAGGTGGTGCAGACGGTCGCCGAGGCCGACGGAGGCGAGGGCCTCGGCGGCGCGGGCACGGCGTTCGGAGGCCTTGACGCCCATCGGGACGAGGGCGGTCTCGACGTTCTCCTGGGCGGTCAGGGTCGGGATCAGGTTGAAGCTCTGGAAGATGATGCCGATGTTCTGCGACCTGACCTTGGTCAGCCGGGCCTCGCTCAGCCGGGCCAGGTCGGTGCCGTCCAGCTCCACCGAGCCCTCCGTCGGGCGGTCGAGGCCCCCGAGCATCTGCAGCAGCGTCGACTTGCCGCCGCCGGTCGGGCCCTGGATGACGAGCTGGTCGCCGTCCTCGATCACGAGGTCGACGCCGCGCAGCGCGTGCACGGTGTCCTTGCCGCGCGAGTAGCGCTTGGTCACGCCGCTCAGCTTGTACATGAGGTGACTCCTGAAGTCCTGAAGGGGAAGGGCGGGGGCCGCGCCACGCCGGGGGGAACGTGCGGTACGCGGCCCCCGGTCTCGTGGGGCGGGTGCGGCTACTCGACGCGGCGCAGGGCGTCGGCCGGGCGCAGCCGCGAGGCCCGCCAGCCACCGAAGGTCCCGGCGATCAGACCGCCCGCGACCGCCAGGACCACCGCGAGGACGATGGTGTTGACGCTGACCGGTGCCTGGAGGGCGATCTCGACGGCGTCACCGGCCGCGCGCCGGGCGGGACCGCCGAAGCCACCGGGACCGCCCGCTCCGCCGCCACCGACGGTGGCGTCCAGCGTGGGGCTGATCGTGGTGATGAGGTACGCGCAGCCGAGGCCCAGGGCGATGCCGAGGGCGCCGCCGATGAGGCCGTTGACGATCGCCTCGCCCATGACCTGGCGGGTCACCCGGCCGCTCTTCCAGCCCAGCGCCTTGAGCGTGCCGAACTCGCGCACCCGGCGGGAGACCGCGGAGGAGGTCAGCAGCCCCGCGACGAGGAAGGCGGCGATCAGGACGGCGACGGAGAGCCACGTGCCGACGTTGGACGCCAGGTTCGAGGCCGTGGACAGCGAACCGGAGACGGTCGAGGCCAGGTCGGCGGAGGTGGTGACCGTCGTGCCGGAGACGTTCTTCTGGATCGCGGACTTGACGGAGTCGATCTTCTGGGAGTCGGCGGCCTGGACGTAGATCGTGGTGACCTTGTCCTTGGCGTCCGCGAGCGTCTGCGCCTGCTTGAGCGGGATGTAGACGTTGGCGGAGGAGGAGCCGCTGTCGGCCGTCGCGATGCCGATGATCTCGAACTTGGTGCCGGAGATCGTGAGCGTCTTGCCGACGGTCAGCTTCTTCTGCTTCGCGTACGCGCTGTCGAGCACGGCGACCTTGGCGTCGTCCTGCGCGCTGGTGAAGTTCTTCCCCGAGGTGATCTTCGACGAGGTCAGCGGCCCGAGGGCGGGGTGCGCGACGTCCGTGCCGAAGACGGTGAAGTTGTTGATGTCGAAGTTGGCTCCGCCGCCGCGCACCGTGCCCTGCGGCTGGCCGCTGCCGCCGCCCCGCTGCCGGTTGCCGCCGCCCGGGGCCTGCTGGAACTCACCGCGCTGGAACTGGCCGTTGACCTTGATGACGACCAGGCTGAGCCCGCCGACCGCGTCCTTGACCCCGCTCTGCTCGGAGACCTGGTCGACGACCGAGGACTTCAGCGACTGGAAGCCCTGCACCATGACGCGGTCGCTGCTCTGCTCCTTGTCGTCGCCGCGCGCGTCGAACTGGAAGCGCGGTCGCTGCGCGGAGGCCGAGTCGGGGTCGGCGGCCTTGGTGACGGTCATGTCGGTGCCCAGGCCGTACAACGACTCCAGCACCTTGCCCTGGGCCTGCGTCATGCCGGCCGACACCGAGTTGACGGTGATCACCAGGGCGATGCCCAGTGCGAGGCCCATCGCGATGACGAGCGCCGCCTTTCTGCGGCGTCGGAGTTCGCGCCGGAGGTACGTGAAGAACATGCCATTCCTCGCCGAGTCAGGAAAACGGGAAGCGGGAGGGAGGCGGTGCCTGTCTCTCCACTGCGGCGACGGTAGGAACCAGCGGTGATGAGAGCCTGAGCGGTGGATGAGAGCCGTATGAGAAACCCTCGCGCCGGGGCGGTGCGGCCACTGCAGTACCTTGCCCTGGACCCCCGCACGCCCGTCGGGCCGGGCCGGTGGCGGATTCGCGGAAGGCCGGGGCGGGGGCGCGGGCCGGATGAGAAGGTCGGCGCCCGGCCGGGACCGTCCCGGCGGGGAGACCGGCGGGGGCACGAGTGACCGCACGACGTGGGGAGACGCGGATATGACGGACGGAACACCGTGGGGCGGCGGCGGTTGGGGCCCCGGTCACGGGACCGGCGGCGGCACGGGAGGCGGCGGCTTCGGACCGCCGCCCCCGCCGGCGCCGCCGTACCCGCCGCAACCGCAGGCCCACCACGGAGCACCCTGGTACCCGCCGCACAACGGCTACCCCGCACCGCCGCCCCGGCGGCGCGGCCCGCTGCTGGCCGTGGCGGGACTGGCCACCGCGGCCCTGGTCGCCGGCCTCCTCATATGGGCTCCCTGGAGCGGTTCCGGCGACGGCAAGGGCCCGGCGGCGACCGCGCGCAAGGACCCGGCGGCGGAGGCCGAGCGCATGCTGCGCGAGGCGGCGGACACCATGGGCGAGGCCCAGGTCGTCTCCTACCGGGGCGACTTCGCCCTCGACAGCGGGACGAGCACCCCGTTCGACCTGCAGACCACGCCCGGCGGCTGGGGCCGTGGCTCGCTGCAGGACGAGGGCGCCACCGTGCGGCTGCTCACCACCGACGACCACCGCCTGACCAAGGCCGACAGGGCGTACTGGAAGGACCGCGGCTACGCGGGCGACCTCCTCGACCGGATCGACGACCGCTGGCTGGACTCCTCCGCCGACCTGCCCGAGATCGACGACCTGACGACCCCCCTGGACCCGGCCAACGTCTCGGCGCTGCTCCGTGACGCCGCCGACCGCGGCCGCCCGGACGCCATCTCCTCCTCCACGGTCGCCGGACGCCCCGTCAAGGTGCTGACCACGACCGGCGGCCGCTTCTGGATCACCGACTCCGCCCCCCGCACCCTGCTGCGCCTGGCCGCGGGCGACTCCCCCGCCGCCTCGGGGCCGCTGCCCCTGCCCGACGGCCTGGACACCACGGTGGCCGTGCTCACCGGCGCCGACCGCGAGACCTTCACGACCGCCTACGACCGGGACCTCGCCGCCCTGAAGTCGGCCGTCGACCCGGCGGTCAGCTTCAGCACCACGGGCAAGGCCCGCTTCTCCCCCTGCGGCAACACCAGTTGCACCGCCCGCTTCACCCTCCAGAACTCCCTGTACGACGCCCTGGACGACCCCGAGACCACCGACGACCCCGTGTACGCGGAGATCAGCATCGCCATCACCCTCGACGGCCGCAAGGTGAAGACCTGCGTCTTCCACAAGAAGATGAAGCCCTCCGGCACCGTGTCGCTCACCTGCACCGCCACCTACAGCGCCGCGACCACCAAGGACCACACCGTCCGCGGGCTTCCCGACGCCTGGGCGCGCGCGGTGCCGGACGACGAACTCTCCCGGCTGCGCGCGGACTTCGCCAAGGGCGTCGTGGACGGTCAGGCGGCCTGAGCCGCCCGGCGGGGCAGCGCCGCGCGGCCGCCGTCGAGGGTGACGTGCAGGCCCCCGGACGTGACGTCGACCGAGGTCGCCCGCAGGGCGAGGGGGTAGCGCGCCCGCGGGGCCCGGTCGGCCAGCCGCCGCTCGATCCGGTCGACGACCGCCGGCGCGGCGGCCCGGCCCAGGAGCTCCGCGCCGGTCACGGTGACCGCCACCCGGCCGTCACGGAGCATCGGACGGACCGTCACCCGGCCGAATCGGCCGCCGAGTTCGAGCCGCAGCGTGCCCGCGACCGGGTCCGGCACGACGGCCGTGACCGGCAGACCGCCCTCCGTACCGCCGCTCCCTGAGCGTGCGCGCAGCGACCCGGCGGGAACGCGGACGTCGGCATGGGACGACGCCACGGTCGGTGCGCCGCCAAAGCGGAGGCCGTCCAGGCGTACGCGCACCGAGGCGCCGTGCAGCCGCCCCACGGTGACGTCGTCGCCGGCGACCTCGACGCGGTCCAGGCGCCGGTGCGCGAGCGCGGCCAGCGCCGGCCCACCGCCGGTGTCGACCGCCACCCGGTCCGGGGCGACGCCGAGGGCGCGGC
The DNA here is from genome assembly GCF_042891295.1 of Streptomyces sp. NPDC001902. NCBI lineage: Bacteria > Bacillati > Actinomycetota > Actinomycetes > Kitasatosporales > Streptomycetaceae > Streptomyces > Streptomyces sp. NPDC001902. The sequence continues at coordinate 473,045 of NZ_JBIATA010000002.1, forward strand.
CCGCCGCGGCCGCGACGCGGTGGTGGACGACGCCCCGCGCGACCAGCTCACCGGCCCCGCCGGTCAGGGCCGTCAGCGCGACGGACGCCACCAGCACGGTCCTGACCCGGCGCCACCGCATGGCCGTCACCGCGTCTTCCCGGCGGCCTCGGCGCCGGCGGGCGCGGGAACGTCCTGCGCGGCACGGGCGCCGCCCTCCGGGTCCAGGCGCGGCAGCAGCCGGTCCAGCCAGGACGGGATCCACCAGTTGGCCCGGCCGAACAGGTACATCGTCGCGGGGACGAGGAGCAGCCGGACGATCGTGGCGTCGACGCCGACGCTCACCCCGAGCCCAGCGCCAGCATCTTGACGACCACGTTCGCCGACAGGAGGAAGGCGAGGAAGACGCTGGTCATGACGATCGCGGCGCAGGAGATGACCCGGGCGGTGGCGGCCAGCCCGTGCGCCACGCTCCCGTGGTCGTCGCCGGTGGCCAGCCAGGACTCGCGGATCCGGGAGAGCAGGAAGGCTGCCGGTGATTCCGGCGGCCGAGCAGCCCCAGCAGCGCGGGGGTGAGGGTAAGTGAGGCCACGGCCGCGACCGCGACGGTGACGCCCGCGGCGGCACCGAGGGTGCCGATGAAGACGACCCCCGAGGCGTACAGGCCCGCCAGGGCCATCGCCACCGTCACGGCCGCCACGATCACGGCCCGGCCGCTGGTGGCGAGGGTGCGTCCGGCGGCCTCCGCGGGGTCGTCGACGGTGTGCAGCAGCCCACGGTGGCGCGTGGTCAGGAAGAGCGCGTAGTCCAGGCCCACGCCGAGGCCCATCATCGTGGCCAGCGTGGGGGCGGCGGCGCCGAAGGACCAGGCCGCCGCGAGCAGCCCCAGCAGGGCCGTCCCGGCGCCCAGCCCGAGGACCGCGGTGAGCAGCGGCAGTCCCGCCGCCGCGAGGCTGCCGAAGCCCAGCAGCAGCACGGCGACCGCGGTGGCCAGGCCGATCGCCTCCGAGGCCCGGTCCGCCGCCTTGGGCCGCGCCAACTGGCCCAGCGGACCGCCGTACTCCACGGTGACGCCGTCGGCGCGCAGCGCCGAGACCGCCGCGTCGACCTCGGCGACGTAGGAACGGTCGAAGGTCGCGGGGTTGGTGTCGAAGCGGACGCCGACGTAGCCGATGGCGCCGTCGGAGGAGACCGCGCCCGGGGTGGTCAGCGGGCCGGCGGCGGACAGGACGTGCGGCAGGTCCGCCACGTGGGCGACCGCCGAGGCCACGGCGTCCCGGTGGTCCGCCAGCCCGCCGTGCCGTGCCCGCAGCACGATCTGCGAGGCGGTGCCCCGGGTGCCGGGCGCGCCATGGGCGTCGAGGAGGTCCGCGCCGGTCTGGGCGGAGGTGCCGGGCAGCGCGAAGTCGTCCTGGTACGCACCGCCCCAGGCCCGGTCGGCGGCGACCGCGGCCAGCAGCACCAGCAGCCATGCGGCGATCACCCGCCACGGGTGCCGGGCGCAGCCGCGTCCGGCCCGGTGCAGCAGACCGGGTCCGGCGGTGCGGGGCGGGCGGGTCCTGCGCAGCAGCAAGGCGACGGCGACGAGCGCGACGACGCCCGCCGCCAGGGTGGCGCCGAGCAGTGCGGGCTCCGCGCCGGCATGTGGGAATGCCACGACCTGTTCCTCCCTCCGCCCGGCCGGTCCGCCGGGCACCGCCCGCATCGTGGCGGACGGACGCAAGGACGGCGTTGGCGGAATGTTCGGGGAGTGTCAGGATCCCCGCCGCCCGCGGGGCCGCGGGGATCCGGGTGGCTAGCATCGGGGCCATGGCGGAAGAACGAGGCCTCGTCCTGGTCGTCGAGGACGAACGGCACATCGCCGACCTGCAGCGGCTGTACCTGACCCGGGAGGGCTTCGGCGTCCACGTGGAGACCGACGGGCCCTCCGGGCTCGCCGCGGCACGCCGGCTGCGGCCCGTGGCGATCGTGCTCGACATCGGACTGCCCCGGCTCGACGGCACGGCGTTCTGCCGTGCGCTGCGCGACGAGGGCGACTGGACGCCGGTCCTCCTGGTCACGGCACGCGACGAGGAGGCCGACCGGATCCTGGGCCTGGAACTGGGCGCGGACGACTACGTCACCAAGCCCTTCTCGCCCCGCGAACTCGTCGCCCGCGTCAAGACCGTCCTGCGCCGGGTGGACGGCCCGCCCCGCGGCGGACGCCCGCGCACCCTGGGCCCGGTGGCGCTGGACCCGGTGCGCCGGACCGTCCACAAGGACGGTGAGCCGCTCACCCTGACCACGACGGAGTTCAACCTCCTGGCGTGCCTGATGGGCCACCCCGGCCAGGTCTTCACACGAGACCAGCTGCTCGCCCACGTCTGGGGCGCCCCGGACTACCGCGAGGGCCGTGTGGTCGACGTCTACGTCTCCCAGCTGCGCTCCAAACTCGGCGACCCCTCCCTGATCCGTACGATCCGCGGCGTCGGCTACAGCGCCGCCCCACCCCGCTCGGCCCCGGCATGACCCCTCGCGGTTCGCTCGCCGGGAACCTCGTGCTGCTCACCACCGCCGTGGCGGCCGTCGCGATGCTGCTGGCCGGGCTGGCGTCGTGGCACACGATCCGCACGACCGCCGAGGCGCAGGAGCGCGACCGGCTCGCACGGCAGGCCGACGTGCTCAGCCGTACCCCGGCGCTGTCGTCCCTGCTGCTCGAACGCGAGCAGCGGCTGGCCGGGTCGAACGGCGTCGAGCTCGCGGTGGTCGCGCCGGACGGTACGACGGCCGGGCCGGCGGCGCCCGCCGTCACCACGGCCGTGCTCGCGGCGCTGCGCGGCGGGGACCCGGCGTCGGCGACGGCCGCCCTCGGCGGGCGTGCCGTGCTGGTGGAGGGCCATCCGTCCGCGGGCGGCGGCGCGGTGGTGCTCACCAAGCCCTTCACCGCGGTCGACGACGCCGCCGCCCGCATCCGCGGCGCCCTCGCACTGCCCCTGGCCGCCGGTCTGGCCGGGGCGGGGGCAGCCGGTGCCCTGCTGGCCCGGCGCCTGGCCCGTCCCCTGACCGCGGCGGCCCGCACCGCCCACCGCCTCGCCGCCGGCGAGCGCGGGCTCGCCCTGCCGGACGACGGCCCGGCCGAGGTCGCCGAACTGTCCGCCGCGCTCACCGCCCTCGACGCCGCCCTCGCCCGCAGCGAGAACCGGCAGCGCGCGTTCCTGCTCTCGGTGTCGCACGAGATCCGCACCCCGCTGACCGCCGTACGCGGTTACGCCGAGGCCCCTCGCCGACGGGGTGATCGGCCCCGACGGCCTCCCCGCCACCGGCCGCACCCTGCTCGCCGAGACCGGCCGTCTCGACCGCTTCGTCCACGACCTGCTGGACCTCGCCCGCCTGGAGGCCGACGACTTCCGGCTCGACGCCGCGCCGACCGACCTCGACGCCCTCGTCGAGGACGCCGGCGCCGTCTGGGCCGACCGCTGCGCCCGCCACGACGTGCGTTTCCGCCTCGAACGCCCGGGCCGCCCGCTGCTCGCCGACACCGATCCCTTCCGGGTCCGCCAACTCCTCGACGGCCTGGCCGAGAACGCGCTGCGTGTCACCCCTGCCGGCCGCCCGCTCGTGCTGGCGCTGCGCGCCGAGGGCGGCGGCGAGGGCAGCGAGGCCGTGTTCGAGGTCCGCGACGGCGGCCCGGGACTGACCGAGGACGACCTCACCGTCGTCTTCCAGCGCGCCGCCCTCGCCACCCGCTACCGCGGCGTCCGCCCCGTCGGCACCGGCCTCGGGCTCGCCATCGCCCACCGCCTCACCACGGTGCTGGGCGGCACCATCTCCGCCGCGTGCACCTCCCCCGAGGGCTGTGCCTGCTTCACGGTGCGGTTGCCGACGCGCACGTGAGCGCGTGGGTGCGGCGCCGTAGTGGTTGCAGTGCGTTGTCGTGTGCGGGTGGGGTGGGGGGGGGGGGGGGCGCCCCCCCCCCCCCCCCCCCCCCCCCCCCCCCCCCCCCCCCCCCCCCCCCCCCCCGT